>CAMZLG010000162.1 GCA_947311495.1 uncultured Zetaproteobacteria bacterium | reverse complement strand
CCATAGGGATAGCTTGTCTCCAAGTAGGGTTGTTAGGAAAGTCATGATTAACATTCTCTTTTTTGGCATGGTTGCAGATAGGGTGGGACAACAATCGACCACATTGCAAGGAGATATGATGCTTGCTGATGTGATAGCTGCGGTGGGTTGCGCTGATATAAAACCATTGCTGGTGGCGGTGAATCAAGAGCAGGTCACGGATATGTCGATGATGGTGAAAGATGGGGATGAAGTGGCATTGATGCCGCCGTTTTCGGGCGGATAACGAATATTGACAAATATCGACATGATTTGTATTGTTTTACTTAGCATAAAGGTGATAAAAAGGAGAATTATATGAGCAGTAGTTTGAATGTATCGTTAACCGATGAGCTTCGTAGCTATGTTAACACACGTGCCAGTGATACTGATGTTTATTCTACGCCGAGTGAGTATATCCGTGATTTAATTCGGCAAGACATGGAAAACCGACATATTGTTTCACATGTTATGAAGGGTCTTGATGATGTTAAACAAGGGCGCTTTTCAGATAAAAGTATCCTTGATATAGGTATGGAGTGATTAGGCGCGCAGATGCCTGAAAAGAAACATTATCTGTTAACATTAAGTGCAGAGTCAGATTTACAAAAAGCGAAGCAGTGGTCACAAGCTCGTTGGGGTAGAGAGCTCACACAAGAGTACTTTTCAGATTTAAATCGTGCTGCTGAATATGTGGCTGAACACCATGAGAATTTATGCCACAGAGAAGATTTAACGGGTGATACAGGTTTGTCCATTCACCCAGTAAGAGAACACTACTTAATCTATATGCCTGTTGATAAACATTATATCATTATTGTTTCGGTACTTAGGCAGTCTCGTAATATACCTGAAATTTTGAAAAAAACGGCGTTTATGATTCAAAGGGAAATAAAGACAATTCAACAGGGATTAAAGTCAGGAAAGCTGAATCTGTCATGAAGGCTATTCGTATTCAAGAAGAAGACTTTTGTTTGCAAGATGAAGTGGATGCGCTCAAGGCAACTTCGCAGCGTATGGGCGGGATTGTGACTTTTTTGGGCTGTGCGCGGGACTTTTCGGAAGGGCGGGATGTGTTTTCCATCCAGTTTGAGCAATACGCGGGTATGGCGGAAAAAGCGATGAATGTCTTGCATGATGAAGCTTTAGATAAATTTGATATTTTGAGTATTCGTATGGTGCATCGGGTGACTACGGTTCATGCGGGTGAGCAGATTGTGTTGATTGTGGTTGGGGCAGAGCATCGGAAAGCTGCGTTTGAAGCGTGTGAATGGTTGATTGATGAATTGAAACAACGTGTACCGATTTGGAAGAAAGAAGTCACACCCACAGGTGAATCTTGGGTGACACCCCACCCATGAAGACCGCTACTGTTTTTAATATATGCAGCGTTGAGCGGTGCTCGCTCAATCAACATATTTTCCAATATGCCTCATTCGCTGTGCTCCGTTCGCCTTGCCTATGTTCAAAACACTACGCGGAGTTTGGTTCTTGGGCACATCGGAAGTGCGACTTTAGTCGCGCTTTTGGGGCTAGTATTGGCGCGACTAAAGTCGCACTTCCAAGGGTGTGATGAGTAAGAAAGTACCCGTGCTTGCGATTGTCGGTTTTTCCAATTCAGGGAAGACCACTTTGATGGAAAAGCTGATTGCGGCACTCACATCAGAGGGTTTGCATGTGTGCAGCATCAAACATTCACATCATCAGCCCGAGATGGATACATCAGGTAAAGATAGCTTTCGCCACAAGCAGGCAGGGGCAGCAGGTTCATTGTTGGTTGGCCCTGAACAGTTGATGTTGGTGCAAGATGTTCAACCTCACGCCACCCCACAAACCCTAGCAGGCACATTCTTCCCTGATGCCGATTTGGTGCTGGCGGAAGGTTATGCGTCCATGCCGTGCGCTAAAATTGAGGTGGTGCGTGGGGCGCGAAGTTCAGACTTACGCTGCCCGATTGATGAGCTGCTTGCCGTAGCGACGGACATCCAAGGCTTGGATGTGGTTGTGCCAATTTTAGATTTGAATGATACGCAAGAAATCGCACAATTTATTTTAGAGTGGCTTCAAAGCTTAGCCACGGATGCACGCAGATGAACACAGAATTTTATCTGTGTGTATCTGTGTTTATCGGTGGTTTATTGTTTTATGATTGAACATTGTGTGGCTGTGATTCTGGCAGGTGGGCAATCCAAACGCATGGGGCAGGATAAAGCTGCTGTGATGTTTCAGGGTAAAACCTTGCTGCAACATGCTGAAGATACACTTGCGCCTTTATTTGAAAGCGTAGTGGTTAGCACTAGGAATCGGAGAAGCGATCCCAATTTGCCGCAAGTGTTGGATGCTTCCCAAAGCCGTGCGCCCATGTTGGGCATTGTCGCATGTTTTGAGGCTTTGGATGCACCATGGTTGTTTGTGGTGGGGGTGGATATGCCGTTTGTGTCACCCAAACTGGTGCAATATATGGCAAAGCAACGCGGCAACCATGATGCCGTGGCATTGCAAGCGGATGATATGTTGCAGCCGTTGTGTTGCTTTTATCACCGCTCATGTTTGCCGCAGATGAAAGCCAATATTCAAGCAGGAAAACGAAGCCTTAAACATTTGCTGCAAGCCGTAAATACAAAGGTGATACCCGAATCAGAAGCTAGGGTTTATGATGCGCGACTGCAAAGCGTGGTCAGCTTGGATACCAAGCAGGATGTGTTGGATTGGAGTAATTTATGAACTATTTATCAGTGGCTGATGCGCTAGAAGAAGTCTTAAAACACGCCAAGAGCAAAGCTGTGGAACAAGTGGCGTTGCATGACAGCTTGAATCGCGTGTTGGCAGAAGATGTCAAAGCCAATCGCAATCATCCGCCTTATGATGTGTCTGCCATGGATGGTTATGCGCTGCGTTTTGATGACATTAAAGATGCCACGCCAGAGAACCCTGTGCGGCTCAAGGTGGTGGATGATATTCGAGCAGGGCAAATGCCAAACATCAAGGTGTTGCAGGACAGGGCGGCACGGATTATGACGGGTGCGCCCACACCACAAGGCGTGGACACCGTGATTCGGGTGGAAGACACCCAAGATGATGGCGATGATGTGTTGATATTCACGCCCCCTAAACAAGGCGCAAACATTCGTCCTATGGGTGAGAATTTGATGGATAGTAAAGTTGTTTTAACCCAAGGCACAAGCATCACGCCAGGTGTGTTGGCGATTCTTGCCATGGTGAAAAAGAAACAAGTGAGTGTGTTTGCCAAACCAAGCGTGGCGATTTTGTCTACAGGTGATGAGTTGGAAGCTTTGGATGAGCCAGTGGATGACAATAAAATCCCTGATGCCAATTCGCACGCACTGTATGCTCAGTGCAAAGCTTTGGGCATCGAAGCGAGGTTGCTCGGCATTGCGCGGGATAATCCGATTGAGCTCAAAACGAAACTGAGTGAAGGGTTGAAGTATGATGTGTTGCTTGCCAGTGGTGGGGTGTCGGTTGGGCATCATGATTTTGTGCGCCCAACTTTGGATTCACTTGGCATTACCATGCACTTTTGGCGGGTGGCTATGCGCCCAGGTCATCCTTTGGCAGTGGGCACAACAGTAGATGGGACAATGGTGTTTGGTTTACCGGGCAATCCTGTGTCCAGCATGGTGTGTTTTGAGCAATTCGTATCGCCTGCGCTGCGTAAGATGATGGGTTTCACCAAGCTTTGCCGCCGCACCATGAAAGCAAGGTTGACGCATGACATCAAAGACAGAGCAGGCAGAGCACATTTTGTACGGGTGACTTTGAGCAAAGATGAGCAGGGATACACAGTGACTTTCACAGGCACGCAGGGAAGTGGGGTGTTGATGAGCATGGCGGTGGCTGAAGGGTTTATTGTGGTGCCTGAAGATGTGGATAGTCTAAAAGCGGGTGACGAAGTGCAAGTGCAGTTGTTGCAGGGTATGGACTTTCAAGAAGAGCAAGACACTTAGCCGCAGATGAACACCGATAAAATAAGCCTTACATTATAATATTTGCGTTTATCTGTGTCCATCTGTGGTAAATAAAAAAGGTAGAAATATATGAAAGCAAAGATTGGATTTGTAACGGTATCGGATAGAGCAAGCCGTGGTGAATATGAAGACTTGGGTGGCCCTTCTATGGTCGCATGGTTTGAGCGGGTTTTGCTCAGCGAATGGCAAGCCATATCTCGTGTTATTCCTGATGAACAAGCAGGCATTGAGCAAACGCTTAAAGCACTTGCTGATGATGAAGGCTGTTGTCTGATTGTCACCACGGGTGGTACAGGCCCCGCCGTGCGTGATGTCACCCCAGAAGCGACAGAGGCGGTGTGCCAGAAGATGATGCCAGGGTTTGGTGAATTGATGCGTCAGGAATCGCTGAAGTTTGTGCCGACTGCGATTTTATCACGGCAAACGGCAGGCATTCGCGGCAAGTCGCTCATCATCAATCTGCCTGGTAAGCCTTCCGCCATTGATGATTGCTTGAATGCTGTATTTCCTGCTGTGCCTTACTGTATTGATTTGATTGAAGGCCCCTTTCTTGAAGCAGACCCTGCTGAATCCAAGGTGTTTCGACCTAAGAAGAAATAGCTTCTTCCAGCCGTTGCCAGTCTTGTGCTGTGTTGGGGAAACCCAAACGCACCCAGCCTTGAAGTTGCTGCCATTCAGGAAACAGACGAACAAGGATATGATGTTTGGCGAAGTCGGGCATGTTTTGCGGCGGCTGGGCGAGCACAAAGGAAGCTTGCGAGGGTTGCACTTGCCAGTCGTTTTTTTCAAGCAGCGTGCTTAAGCGTTGTCTGGCTTGAACAATCACTTCATCCCGTTGCTTGGCTTCAGCCAAGAGTTTGGGCAAGAGATGCAATGCCAATGTGGGCGCTGGCCATGGTGAAAGCCAATCCTTCAATTGTTGGATGGTGGTTGTATCCGCGACCACATAACCCAATCGTAAACCCGGAATACAAAAGGTTTTGGTGAGTGAACCTAGGCGAACTACACCACCCAACACGCCCAAGCGTTGCCGCTCTTCAAATGGCATATACGATTCATCGAATACCCCCTGCCTGTTTTCAGGGAACACTTTTGCTTCACCTGTTGGGTTATGCGGGCTGGTTTGCCATAACATATCGGTGTGGGGTTGTTGCATGCCTTTTTCAAAAACATGCACAGCGCAACTGGCACGGGTAGCACATCGAATCGGCTCATTGTAACACGGCACTTCAATCGCCATGGACTGCCAAGGCATGGCTTGAAAGATGACTTCAATCACGGCTTGTGCACCTGCGGTCATCAACACATTGTCCGAGTCCACGCCAAGGTATGTTGCCAAATAAGAGCGGGCAGGTTCACCTGAAACATCAGGGTATTGCGCTACCAAGTTGGCATGGTTTTGTAGCCATTTACCCAGCCAATCGGGTGCGCCATTGGGGTGCAAACCTGTGGATAAATCAAGAATATCGGACACATCACAATGCCAAGCTTGGGCAGCGGCTTGAATGCCGCCACCATGCGGAAACGTGTGGGGAAGCATGGGGTTATCTTTTTGAAAAAATGGATTAGAAAACAATAGACACCCCTAAGGCAATCAAGCTTGCCCAAATCAATGTGGTTTTGACCACGTGCAAAGCTTCAAATGCGGCAACGGCATCAATATCTCTCGCATCTTCTGCACCATAATAAGGTCTGCTATCAACCTTGCCATCGCGTTTAACATCGCCACCCAGCTTAATATTCGCTGCATAAGCAAGCGCAACTTCGGGGTAACCCGCATTGGGCGAGGCATGGGTGGAAGCTTGTGTTTTTAAGGTTGACCACGGCACGGGTTGACCCGCTTTGAGCATTAGCCAAGCGGTGATACGGGCAGGGATATAGTTCATCACATCATCCACCTTGGCAGCAAACCAACCAAAGTATTGATAACGGTCATTGCGATAACCCCACATGGCATCAAGGGTGTTGACCATGCGGTAACATGCAGCGCCCAAAGGTCCAAACAAGACAAACCAAAACAAGGGGGCAACCACGGCATCGGATGCGTTTTCGGCTAAGGATTCCAAGGCTGCGCGGCGGGTGTCTTCGCGTTTCATGCCTTGAACATCACGGCTCACGATTAAGGCTAAAGCTTCTCGTGCTTCTTTGACGGTTTTAGCGTTGAGAACAGCTTGTACATGTTGAAACAAGGACTTCCAGCCCACACATAACCACAAGGCGGCAATGGCAAATAACCAGCCAAATATATTGTAGAGCAAACCCAAGATGAGCAAAGGAATGGCAATCGTGATGCACCAAGCCAACGCACCGACAACTCTGCTTTGGTCAAAACATAAGCGTTCACAGAACATAGCCCATCGCCCAAACCATGCCACGGGATGCCATTTATTGGCGGGGTCGCCCCAAAAATATTCAAGCATCAGTGCGAAAATGATGGTCATGATGCCTTCTTATATTGCATCAAGGGTGCAAGAAGTTTGGGGTTCAATTCGGCTTCTAAGGCATCGGCAAGTTTATCCAAGGATGCCATGGTTCGCTCGGTTTGACTGATGCCATCGCTGCCAACACCTAATGATGTTAACCAAGCTTTACGGAATCCGCCTTGTTCAAATAAGCCGTGGATATATGTGCCCCATACTTGTTTGTCGTCCGAGTTTAGGGCAAATGGAAACAGAGATTCATCTGCATCAGAAATACCATGATGGATTTCATAACCCGTGATGCGTTCTGCACTTGGATATTGCGCCTGGCAGTCCACTTGGCGCAATGTTTTCTCTTCTGCCATGGTGGTGGTCAAAGGCAATAAAGCCAAACCTTCAAGGCTTTGTCCTTCCACACCATCATCTTCAATATATTTTCCCAACATTTGTAGACCGCCGCAAATGCCAAGCACTTGCCCACCATAGCGCAAGTGCTGTTGAATCACTTGGGCAAAGCCTTGTTCTTTAAGCCAGAGCAAGTCGGAAGACACATGTTTGGATCCTGGCAAAACAATCAAATCAGCAGGTTGCACGTCATCAGGGTTACGCACGAAACGCACATCAATGCCTGCCTCGGAAGCCAGAGGGTCGATGTCATCATGATTGGACATACGCGGGTAGGCTATCACAGCAATATTGAACTTGGTGGTTTCAGCCAGCGTATCCGCATGGCGAAAGGGGCTGTCTTCTTCGGGTAAATCCAACGCCAACCAAGGTATGACACCTGCAAGCGGTTTCTTGGTTTCTGTTTCTAACCATACCAATGCATCTTCCAATAAGTCTTTAGAGCCGCGAAAGCCGTTAATCAATAAAGCCTGCACACGGCTTCGTTCACTGTCCGACAAAATATCAAGGCTACCTTTGAGTGAAGCAAACACACCACCACGGTTGATGTCGCCCACCAACCACACAGGTACATCAGCTACTTCGGCAAAACCCATGTTGGCAATGTCACCCTCGCGCAAATTGGGTTCAGCAGGGCTGCCAGCACCCTCCACAATCACCACATCATAACCTGCTTTGAGATGTTCAAATGATTCAAGCACGGTATCCAGCAAGACAATCCTATCTTGGCGAAAGCGTTTGGCTTCCAACTTCCCTACCTCTTTTCCGCGCACAATGAGTTGCGCTTTGTGGTCGGCTTCGGGTTTGATGAGCACAGGGTTCATGTCCACAGTAGGCGCAATGCCACATGCCAAGGCCTGCAAAGCTTGGGCTCTGCCGATTTCACCACCATCAGCGGTCACCGCAGCATTATTGCTCATGTTTTGCGGCTTGAATGGGGCAACTTTGATGCCGTTACGCGCCAACAAGCGGCATAATCCTGCCACTAACACGGATTTACCCACACCCGACGCTGTGCCTTGAATCATCAGGGTTTTCATGATGGATGATTTGCCGCAGATGGACACAGATAAACGTAGATATATCGAGGTAGGGTTAATTTATCCGAGTTCATCTGTGTTCATCCGTGGTGAATATCATGCGTTTAATGCCTAGCCGAGGCGTACCGAAATTGAGTAACAGTCCAGTTTTTAAACCTGTTGCTTTAAGGTAATTTAAGAGTTGAGCTTGATGGATGTTATCAATGGATTTAACTGCTTTTAACTCAAGGACAATAGATTTTTCTACCAATATATCGACAAAATATTCACCAACCACTTGGTTATCATAATGCACAACCAAAGGCTTTTGTGCTTCAGCATGTAAACCCTGTTTCTTGAGTTCAATCACCAATGCGTTCTCATAGATTTTTTCCAAAAAACCTGCGCCTAAATCATTGCTAACTTTATAAGCACAGCCAATAATATGTTCTGTTACTTTATCCGTGTTCATCTGTGTTTATCCGTGGCTAATGGATAACTATCTTCAGCTAAAATGCTGCTTAAATCCTCACGCGCTCGCCAGCCTTCGCTTTCAAGCATCGGTCGCTCATAAAATGCTTTGACCGGCCCTAAGCAGAGCAGGGCGATGGGTTGCGCGCCTTCTGGGCAGTGTAACAGTTCTGCAACATCTTCAGGTTGAAAAAAAGAGACCCAGCCCATGCCAAGATTTTCAGCGCGGGCAGCCAACCACATATTTTGAATCGCACACGACACCGATGCCAAAGCCATCTCAGAAGGCATGGTTCTGCGCCCAAAAGTTGTGCCATCATCGGGTGCTAAAATCACCGCAATCAACTCGGCGCAATCACGAATACCTTCCACCTTAAGCCGCATAAACTCAGCTTTTCGCGCATCCATGGTTTCCGATGTCTTGACCTTTTCAGCTTCGACCAAGGCAATCAAACTTTCGCGCAGTTCCATTTTTTTAATGCGTACAAAACGCCAAGGTTGCATAAAACCAACCGAGGGCGCGGCGTGGGCGGCATCCAAAATACGAGCCAACACATCATCCGCCACCTCACCACCGATAAAGTGGCGCATATCGCGCCGCGCATGAATGACGCGGTATAATGTTTCGCGTTGTTCTTTTGTGAAATGGATGTTGTGTTTATCTTCTTCCATGATGCCACATTAGATGGATAAAAAGGTTGGCTGGCAAGTATGATTATTTTGAAAGTTAAACGTGTTTAGACAATCGCTGTGAAGATGATTACGGTTGCTGGGCTTTTATAAATTTAATTGGGGGTTATGTGCGTAGTTTCTTGTTTGTTATATTGTTTGCTTGTTCGATTTCCCCCGTTTTTGCCAGTGAACGTATTCTTGCCCTTGCCCCGCATATTTGCGAAACGCTTTATGCCATTGGTGCTGAGAAGGATATTGTGGGCGGGGTAAGTTATTGCGATTATCCAGAAGCTGCGAAAAGTCTTCCTCGCATTGGTGCATATAATCGCATCAATGTTGAGGCGGCGATGTTGCTTAAACCAACCATAGCGATTGTGCTTAACCTTCAAACACCAGGTGTAGAAAAGCTGCGTGCGTTGGGTGTTAAAATCGTTTCCAGTTACCCTTTGACGGTGAATGAAGTGTTGCTTGATATTCGCAAGCTGGGCGACATGACAGGTCACCAACATCAAGCCAAGCAAGTGGCTGATGATATGCAAAAGCGGTTGGATACACTTAAACAACGTATTTCAGGTCAACCCACCCCTGTATTTTATGAAATATGGTCTGACCCACTGCTTACAGCAGGCAATAACACATTTATTCATGATGTATTGAAACAAATTGGCTTGAAAAATGTGTTTGGTTCGGTCGCTTTGGAAGCACCTCGCGTTAACATCGAATCCGTTATCCAAGCCAAGCCTAAACTCATTATTATCCCATCAGAAAAGCGTGATGTTTCAGCGCGCTCTGCATATTGGAAAAAGTGGTTAGGCGATGATATTGCCATTGTCACGGTCAACCCAGACCTTGTGCATAGACCTGGTCCAAGACTATTGGATGGCATGGAAGCTTTGGTCAAACAAATGGAAGACCTGAACTTGTGAGTCATCAAGCTTTGAATCAAAAAGCTATTATTTTAGGTATCGCGTTAACGCTTACAGCTTTGGCTGTGATATTTATAGCGCTTGGTGTGGGGCAGCATTGGATTAACCCGTTTAACCCCATCAACAGCATGGAAGAACTGATTCTTTGGGATATTCGGTTACCCCGCATTTTAACCGCCTTTGCTGTGGGTGGCATGTTGGCACTCGCGGGTGCTTGGTTTCAAGTGTTGCTTGGCAATCCATTGGCAGAGCCTTAT
>CAMZLG010000161.1 GCA_947311495.1 uncultured Zetaproteobacteria bacterium | reverse complement strand
TCAAAGAAAGCCGTGTGCAACTGGAAAAGCAGCAGTGGGTGGGCAAACAATTGCGCCGTGATGTAGCTTATTTGAGCAAGTCTGAAGATGAAAATATACCTGTGGTGAAACTTATTAACGATAGCCGTGGGCAAAATGACTTTGATGAGTTGCAACTGTTGATTCGCGACCCGATGTATCCAGGTTTAACGCTGGTTCGTTATTATGTGGATGAAGATACCAATACATTAAAACGAGAAGCCATCAGTCCTTGGGCGCGAACCCATGTGGAGCCGATTGCTTGGGACTTGGCTGAAGTGGAATCCTTTGCAGTTGAAGTGTTTGTAGCGAAATCAGGGTACAAACAAGTGCTTAATCAGCAGCAACCTTTTATCATACCGAAGATGATTAAAGTGACGGTTCGTGATGAGCGAGGTGAGATGCGATATGATTTGCCTGTGTTTATTCAGTAACACGCTTTTGTTTTTCGTTGACAGTGTAACATATGCCTTATAGCAATCGCTTGTCTTTGATACATGAGATGGCTGCAAGCTTCATATCCGCAGCAAAATCTTTTAAGACAATTCTTTATTGATACCCTATTTATTAATTTGTTTATGCAAGATTATTATCATATGCAAAACAATGGAGTTTTACATTTATGACCGCTGATGACGCAACTGATACACCTGAAGCAACAACACCTGAAGTGGTGAAAAAACCTGTGCGAAAACGACGTGTAAGCAAGAAAAAAACAGAAACCGAATCAGGTGCTGAAGTGGTTGAAAAGCCCAAGCGCCGCCGCCGCACCAAAAAAGAAATGGAAGAAGCTAGAGCTGCAAAAGCAGCTGAGAAGGGTGCTGATAAAACCAACGAAGCACCAAAGCAACAAGCCGAACCAAAAGTAAAAAAAGTGGAAGCCAAGTCGGAAGTGAAGTCAGAGGCAAAAGCCGAAGATAAAGTCGCGGACAAAGCATCAGGGCAAAAGGCAGTCTCGGATAATGGTAGTGAACAAGGTGAGAAGCAGCATCAGTCGCGTCACCCTCGCCATAAAAACAATCGCAACAATAATAAAAATCGAAATAATCATAAAAACAATCGCCGTCAAAAAGAGCAGCAGGAAGAAGAGCCTATTTCGACAGAATTTGAAGGTATAACACTTCATTTGCAGGAAATATCTTCCATGTCGCAACAAGAGCTATTGGAAAAAGCGGATCAACTTGGCATTGAAAATGCAGCAGGTAAACGCAGGCAAGCGCAAGTTTTTGCGATTTTAAAAGAGCACAGTTTACGCGGTGGCACAGTTATTTCGGAAGGCGTGCTTGAAATTCTTCCTGATGGTTATGGCTTCTTACGTACTGCGGAAGCGGACTATGTGTCTGGTACAGATGATGTGTATGTATCCAATCAACAAATTCGCCGCAGTTATTTGCGTAAAGGTGACTTGGTGGCGGGCGAAGTGCGCGCACCACGAAGCCGAGAAAAATATTTCGCGCTCAAAAGTGTTATTTCCATTAATGATGAAGACCCATCTGTTGTGCGTACCAAGGTATTGTTTGAAAACTTAACACCTGTGTACCCGAATGAACGCATTAAAATGGAAATTGAAGATCCGACCCGTAAAGATGTGACTGGTCGGGTGATTGATTTGGCAGCGCCGATAGGCAAAGGTCAGCGTGGCATTTTGGTTGCACCTCCACGTACAGGTAAAACAGTGATGATGCAATCGATTGCCCATGCGATTGAAGCCAATCATCCTGAAATTCACTTGATGG
Source organism: uncultured Zetaproteobacteria bacterium (assembly GCA_947311495.1). Classification (GTDB taxonomy): domain Bacteria; phylum Pseudomonadota; class Zetaproteobacteria; order Mariprofundales; family Mariprofundaceae; genus Ghiorsea. The sequence continues at coordinate 5,234 of CAMZLG010000161.1, read as the reverse complement.
TGCTCTTGGTTGATGAGCGCCCTGAAGAAGTGACTGATATGAAACGATCAGTGAAAGGCGAAGTGGTGTCATCCACCTTTGATGAGCCGCCGCAACGCCATGTGCAAGTGGCTGAAATGTTGATTGAGCGGGCCAAACGTTTGGTGGAGCATGGTCGCGATGTGGTTGTTTTATTGGATTCGATTACCCGTCTTGCACGAGCTTATAATATTGTTTCCCCATCTTCTGGCAAAGTGTTGTCGGGTGGTGTGGATGCCAATGCTTTGCACAGGCCTAAACGGTTTTTTGGTGCAGCACGTAATATTGAAGGCGGTGGTAGTTTAACCATTATCGCCACAGCACTGGTGGATACGGGAAGCCGCATGGATGAAGTTATTTTTGAAGAATTTAAAGGCACAGGTAATATGGAGATTCAATTGAATCGTCAGCTTGTGAACAAGCGCACGTTCCCTGCCATTGATGTGGCAGCCAGTGGTACACGCAAAGAAGAGTTGTTGGTTGACCCAGCAGAGCTATCGAAAATGTGGGTATTGCGTCGTATTATGTCACCTATGGACACGGTAGGTTCAATGGAATTCTTGTTAGATAAACTTAAAGTAACCAAAAACAATGCTGAATTTTTTGATTCAATGAACAAGTAAAAAACAACTGGGAAAGTAGGGGTACGACAAGGGCTGACTTGCTATCATAGATGATAAAGCTATGATGCCCTCGCTTTGTTGGGTATTAAGGAGACAAATATGAGTGATTCAACACAATTTATTATTGCAGGCAACTGGAAAATGAATGGTTTGCTGAAAGAGAGCTTGGCTTTTGTTGATGCCTTGACTGCAAATCCCAAATCAGATGCTGTTGAAATGGTCATTTGTCCGCCTTATACCTTGCTTCACCCCTTGGTAAAACCGTTTGCAGATAAAGGTGTAACCTTGGGTGCTGAAAATATGTATTTTGAAGAAAGTGGTGCCTATACAGGCTCCATTTCACCCTTGATGCTTAAAGATGCAGGCTGTCATTATGTGATTCTTGGTCATTCTGAGCGAAGGGACATTATGCATGAAGGTGACAAATTATTGCGTAAAAAATTGGAAGCAGCTTGGGATGCAGGTTTAGAGCCTATGTTTTGCATTGGCGAACATTTGGAAGAACGCGAAGCAGGCACAACGAATGATGTGTTAAAACAACAATTATCGGTGCTTGCAGGTACAGATACAAGCTTACCCTTGGTGGTGGCTTATGAGCCTGTTTGGGCGATTGGCACGGGTAAAACAGCTTCACCAGAACAAGTTGCAGAAACCCATGCATTTGTACATGCAGAGTTGGCAAACTTGGGTCGCACTTGTAAAGTTTTATACGGCGGCAGTGTGAATGCAGGCAACGCTGAAAGTTTGATGGCTTGTGAAGGTGTAGATGGCGCATTGGTTGGCGGCGCTAGCCTTAAAGCCGATTCATTTATGGAAATTGTTGCAGCCGCTGCGCGCGTAGCTGCATAGGAGAAAGCATGACAACGGTATTATTAACCATACACATTATTGTAGCGATTTTGCTTATCGGCGTAGTGCTGATGCAACGCGGACAAGAAGGCGGCATCGGCGGTATTGGTGGCGGAAGCTCACAATCATTATTTGGCTCAGGCGGTTCGGGCTCATTCCTTGTGAAAGCCACTGGCGTTTTGGCGGCAACATTTATGATGACCAGCTTATCTTTGGCGTTTTTCTCGCAAAAAGAAGCGGGTTCAGTATTGGATGGCGCAGCACCAGCAGGTGTTGTGCAACAGCAACAAGCCCCTCAGGGTGGCGCTGCATTTGATACCAATCAATTAGAAGGTGACGCAGCCGAAGCACTTCCAACAGCTGAATAGTTTACGGTTTACGCCAGAGTGGTGAAATTGGTAGACACGCTACCTTGAGGGGGTAGTGGGGCAACCCGTGCTGGTTCGAGTCCAGTCTCTGGTACCAACAAAAAAAAGGATGACTCAATGTCATCCTTTTTTATGCGTTAGTTTCAGCAATACTTGGATGACTAATGTTATCCGTTTTTTTTATGTATTAGTTTCAACAATCAGGCACAGGGTGACTCAATGTTTCCTTTTTTCATGCACTAGTTTGAGTCATGCGTAGGATAATGCCAAGTCACGTCTTAAAAAATATTTGAGTTAACGTACACTGTATTATACATCCCTTTTACCATGATAAACATCCATGAAACTTGCCCATAAGATGGCTAGGGCTTATGCTATGCGTTGTAGATTGAGCCCTTTCGAGCCCTAAGTGGTAAAAGGGCATTTTTAAAAGTTTATTAAGGTGTATTTATGTCATTCAATTTAGAATCTGTGAAAGTGTCAGGAAAAGAAATGATGCCACTGCTTGAAGGCGGGAAGGGTGTTGGTGTTTCGACAGGGCTGACTTCAGGTGAATGGGCGAAGGCTGGCGGTATTGGTACAGTTTCAGCGGTAAACGCAAGCCGCCTTGATGAAGACGGTAAAATTATTCCCGTTGAATACAAAGGTCGTAACCGCAACGAACGCTTCAGAGAGTTGGTGCAATTTGGGATTGATGGTGGTTTAACGCAACTTCGCCAAGCCCATGAGATTGCAGACGGAAATGGCAGATTGCATGTGAATGTGCTTTGGGAAATGGGTGGCGCACAAGAGATTCTTCATGGTATTCTTAAAGAAGCTAAAGGCATTGTGAATGGTGTAACTTGTGGCGCAGGTATGCCTTTTAAACTTGCTGAAATTGCATCGCAATATGGTGTGCATTATTACCCTATCGTATCTTCAGGTCGTGCGTTTCGCGCACTTTGGCTTCGCTCATATCGCAAAGCCCCCGATTTCTTGGGTGGTGTGGTATATGAAGACCCTTGGCTTGCTGGCGGGCATAATGGCTTGTCCAATACAGAGCGTTTTGATCATCCTGAAGACCCATATCCACGTGTTAAAGAGTTGCGGGCAACCATGAATAAGTTTGGCTTGGAAAACACGCCCATCATTATGGCTGGTGGTGTTTGGTATTTACGTGATTGGACGGATTGGATGAATAATCCTGAGATTGGCCCGCTGGTATTTCAATTCGGAACACGTCCCTTGTTGACCCAAGAAAGCCCTGTCCGTGACTCATGGGGCGACACTTTGTTAGGTTTAAAAGAAGGCGATGTTGCGCTTAACCCATTTTCACCGACTGGTTTTTATTCATCGGCAGTACGCAACACGTTTTTAGATGAGTTGTATGCGCGCACTGAGCGACAAATTTCATTCACTGACCATAGTGAGTCAGCAGATGACCATACGGAGTCGTTTAAGTTTGGCCCCCGCAATCGCGAAGTGTTTTTAACAGCACATGGAAAAGAAAGTGCCGAAAAGTGGATTGCAGAAGGGTTCACAAAAGCTTTGGTAACACCTGATTCAACATTTGTATTTGTAGCAGAAGAAAAAGCTGCTGAGATTCGTAAAGACCAATTGGATTGCATGGGTTGTTTGTCGCAATGTAAGTTTAGCAACTGGGCAGATAATGAAAAGGGAACGACAGGTCGTAAGGCTGATCCACGCAGCTACTGCATTCAAAAAACGTTGTTAAACTCTGCTTACGGTGATGCACCCGAACATAACTTGATGTTTTCTGGTCATGCGGCATACAAATTCGCCCAAGACCCATTCTACAATGATGGTTTTATCCCAACGGTGAAACAACTTGTTGAACGCATTACCACGGGTGATTGATTCGCTTTTTGGGAGAAGGTAGCAACCCATGAGCCTCTCAAACCGTGTGTTTCGTGCAGGGCTATGGGTTGGTTTGGCATTCGGATTTTCACGAATCATTGGATTATTCCGGCTAACTTTTCTGGCGCACTTTTTACTGCCGTCTGATTTTGGTTTAATTACGCTTATAACTTTAGTTGTCAGTAGCATGTGGGTGCTATCGGACACTGGAACTTCAGCCTCGGTTATTCAGAGAGCAAACCCAACACCCGCTTTCTTACATACAGCATGGCATATTAACTGGATTCGGGGTTTTGTGCTTGCATTGTTATGTTGGTTGCTTGCACCGTTTGCGGCAGGTTTCTTTGAAAGCCCTCCGTTACAGGTGCTTCTCCAGTGGGCGGCATTAATCCCTTTAATACAAGGTTTTGAGAGCCTTGGTTTGGTGTTGCTAAAAAAAGAACTAAGCTTTAAACAAAAAGCCTATATTGATTTCACACGAGAAACGGTACAGACTATAGTATCAATTTTATTGGTTATCTATTGGCAAGCAAATGCAGAGTCTATTCTTTGGGGTATTATCGCAGGTGTTTTAGCATCCTCAGTGCTGTCTTATTTCTTACATAACTTCCGTCCATCACGCCAGTTTAGTCGAGCCTCTGCCTTAGAAATATGGCGCTATGGTGGCCATTTGATGGGAGCAGGTATCTTGGTCTTTGCCATGACGAACTTGGATGACATGGTGGTCGGAAAAATCATGGGCGTGGAGCAGCTTGGTTACTATGGTGTGGCGTTTACCCTTGCGGCAATCTTAACCAACCAGTTGGTGCAAATATTTAATATGGTGATGTTTCCAGCACTCTCGGAAATACAACATGATGTGCAACGTATTCAACATATACTGGGTTTAAGTGTGCGATTAATGGCGGGAACATTAACGCCAGTCGTTTGTTTTGTGCTTTTGTTTCCTGAGGCACTCATTGGTTTTGTGCTTGGGGAAAAGTGGCTTCCTGCCGCGCCTGTTTTCGTTGTTTTATTGTGTATGGGTTGGGTGCGTGGCGTGGCGACTGTGTTTGGTCCTATTTTGATGGCCAGAAAAAAAACTGCGGTCATGCATAAGATGAAATGGATTGAGTTCACGTTGTTTGGTGTTTTGATTTTACCCGCTGTGTATGGGTTTGGCTTGGTTGGAGCAGCGATTGTATTATTATTGGTTTACTGTTTAAGTTTGGTGTTGCATATGCGGGCTGTTCAAACTGAGTTGGGCAGAGGTTACACTCCTTTTATTAGGCAAATTCTATTAGGGACGATGCCAGGGTTTAGCGCATTTGTGTTCACATGGTTCATAGCTTTATTGGCGCCAAAGTTAGGTGTATTGCTTATTGGTATGATTTATCTAAGTGTTTGGCTGATGATAACATGGCTAAGGGAGAGAGAGTTTGTGATGCAACTTGTTACTATGGTTAAGACTAAATGACAGATATTCAGCCACTGGGTCATGCTTCTCCTGACCGCTATGTGAAAGGTGCGTGGCCAACTG
>CAMZLG010000160.1 GCA_947311495.1 uncultured Zetaproteobacteria bacterium | reverse complement strand
CATCTATAAGCAAGCGCATTTGTGATGAATTGGGCATCAAAGCTGAAGCACTTCAATCATGGAACATCGTGCGCAAAGCTATTGATGCGCGCAAACGCAGCGATGTGCATTTTGTGTGTAGCATCGAATGTGAGGTGGCTCAACCACCCGGTAAATCACATCCGCAGATTCAAAAGGATGTGACATCGCGTTTGCACATTAAAAAACCTGAATCATTGCAAGCCAATTTACAACATCAAGGCGGCAAAGCTGAACATGTGATTGTGGTGGGCGCTGGTCCTGCAGGATTGTTTGCAGCCCTTGCACTGATTGAAGCAGGCAAACAAGTCACACTTTTGGAGCGCGGTAAACCTGTGGAAACACGCATGAAAGATATTGGTCGCTTGCGAAGTCGTGGTGAGTTAAACCCTGAAAGCAATGTTTGTTTTGGTGAAGGCGGTGCGGGAACTTATACCGACGGTAAGCTTTACACTCGCATCAAACACCCCTTTGTGCGCTGGGTATTGGCAGAATTTGTGCGCTTTGGTGCCAAAGAAGATATTTTGATTGATGCACACCCGCATTTGGGCACGGATAGACTGGTGCGCATCATCAAAGCCATGCGCCACTATTTGATTAAACAAGGTGTGGATTATCGCTTTGAAAGCAAAGTCACCACCCTACTGACCCATGAAGGTAAGATGATAGGTGTGCGCCTTGCCGATGATAGTGAATTGCAAGCCAAACATGTGGTGCTTGCCATTGGACATTCAGCGCGAGATACCTTTGAACATATGCAATCTATTAGTATATCCCTTGAAGCCAAAGACTTTGCCGTGGGCGTGCGCACCGAACATGAGCAAGACTGGGTCGATTCATGCCAGTTTGGGCAAAGCGCCAAACATCCCAAGCTACATGCAGCGGAATACAGCTTAACCCATCAAGTTTCCGATGAAACAATGGGCAAACGCGGTGTATTCAGCTTTTGCATGTGCCCGGGTGGCTTGATTCTACCCTCACCTACTGAACCCAACAAAATGGCAGTCAACGGCATGAGCAATGCCAAACGCTCAAGCCCTTTTGCCAATTCAGGTATTGTGGTGCAAATTACCCCTAACGATATTGAAAGACATGGTTTAGGCACAAACCCTTTGTGCGGTATTCGTATGCAACGTGAATTGGAAGGAAAAACCTTTAACGCCACAACCCAAGCCTATGCTGCACCTGCCATGAAAATCACAGATTTTATCAACAACAAACCCAGTGGCACATTAGCCAACTCGCGCTTCAAACCTGCCGTGGAAGCAGCAGACATTCGAGAGATATTGCCTGCATGGTTAAGCAAGCCATTAAGCCAAGGTATTCAAGCGTTTGATAGAAAAATGAACGGCTTTATCTCCGAACATGCCAATATGCTTGCCGTGGAATCACGCACCAGTTCACCAGTGCGCATTACCCGCGATAAATCCATGCAATCGGTGTCTATCTCTGGGCTTTACCCTGTAGGCGAAGGTGCAGGTTATGCGGGAGGCATTGTCAGTGCGGCAGTGGATGGGCTCAAAGCTGCGGCAAAAATCATCACCACTTAAGCATATGTGACATTGGTTACTTCTTAACCCTCAAGATAAGCAAAATATTTGAGGTTCTAAGGGAGTGATACCATGGCAACCAAACAAGCAAACAAAAAGAAAGTAACACCCATCAAACATGAAGAAGAAGTAAGCGAAGCATCACAATTTGATATTGTTGTAAGCGAACAAATCTCTGCCCTGCCCAAGCTTACCGACCCTAGACCCGTCAATGAAGTGGATATGTCACCCATAGACTTCGATGCCATTATTGAAGACGTGACCAATGTGATTGCCACAACACCCGACCAATACAAATGTATTATGTTTACCGATTTGGTGGGCTCTACCCAATACAAACGCGAAATGGGACACACCAAAGGTTTTATGCGTAATCGTATGTTTTGCGATATTTGTGAGCAAGGCGTTGGGCGGCATAATGGTTTGGTGGTCAAACGTTTGGGTGATGGCGTGATGGCTGTGTTTGAAACGGCTATTGATGCCGTCCTTGCCGCCATGCTTATTACCCAAAGCTTGGATAAAGAGCGTAAAAAAGTGAAACCTATGGTCGGCAAGTTGGATTGCCGCATTGGGATTACTTGTGGTTATGTGAAAGAAATTCCAGGTGCTGCCAAAGATTATATTGGTCATGCCATGGACAAAGGCGCGAGAATTGAAGGTATTGCTCGCACCAATCAAGTGCTTATTGATGAAATTGTTTATGGCTTAATTCACACTAAAATTCGTGATTACTCAGATGATATTGTGATTGGAAAACCTCGCAATTTAACGCTTAAAGGTGTTGGTGTGAGCACGCTTTACGAAGTCTCGCCAAAAGAACGCGGGCTTGTTGGAAGCTTGGGTTATAAGGTGCGCCACCTCTTTGATTAAACACTGGCGTTTTTTCTTGTAAAAATCATTGCTTATCATGCACTATTCTGTGTATGCTATGCCTCTTTTATAATATCTATTCAAAGGTTACGCATCATGAGCAACGAAACACAACATCATCATTTAATTATCCTTGGTTCCGGCCCTGCGGGTTACACCGCTGCGATTTATGCCGCACGCGCCAACCTTAAACCTGTGATCATTCAAGGTATCCAACCTGGTGGGCAACTCACAACCACCACAGATGTGGACAACTACCCTGGTTATAAAGATGGCGTACAAGGCCCTGAAATGATGGAAGATTTCAAAGCACAAGCAGAGCGCTTTGGCACAGAAATGATTTGGGACCACATCAATTCATCTGACTTATCTTCTCGCCCATTTAAATTATCAGGTGATGATGGCGAATACACTTGTGATGCCTTGATTATAGCCACGGGGGCATCCGCCATGTATTTGGGTTTGGAGTCCGAAGAAACCTTTAATGGTAAAGGTGTTTCGGCATGTGCGACATGCGATGGTTTCTTTTATCGCAACCAAGATGTGATTGTGGTTGGTGGTGGTGACACGGCTGTGGAAGAAGCCATTTATTTAGCCAATATTTGTAAATCGGTAACCTTAGTCCACCGCCGCGATGCATTGCGCGCTGAAAAAATCATGCAAGACAAGCTCATGAGCTTGGAAAATGTGAATATCGAGTGGAATCATGTGTTGGATGAAGTGTTGGGTGATGACACAGGTGTTACAGGTGTTCGCCTTCGTTCCACCCAAGATGACAGCACCAAAGAGCTAAGTGTGCATGGTGTATTTATTGCTATCGGTCATAAACCCAACAGTGGTTTTGCCCAAGGTCAGCTTGATATGGACGATACAGGTTATCTCATCACACAAGGCAAAACGACTGCAACATCAGTTGAGGGTGTGTTTGCTGCAGGTGATATTGCCGACCCTGTATATCGCCAAGCCATTACGTCCGCAGGTGAAGGTTGCAAAGCAGCACTTGATGCAGAGCGGTTTTTATCGCAACAGCGTTAAAGCAAAAGCATGAAACCTGTAACCGTTTGGCTGCTTAGGCATTTTCCATATTCATTATTGGTCAAGAATCAATCATGGTGCTTGCGTGCTAGTGTCGTTATTTTTCTTGTTGCTTCAGCATTTACTCTCTTTCATACCGAACATGTGCATACGGGTCTTTTGGTTGCCTTCTCCTTTTCATTCTTACTGATTTTTATTTCTTCCTATTTACCCAGAAAAGAGACAAAAATAAGCACACTTGTCACCCAGACAGGCGCTTTGGAATTATTAGACCTTAGCCCACTGCCTATTTTCACTTATGAAAAGCATGATGACGATATTTACATTCGTTTTGCCAATCTTGCCTGTCACTCGATGTTGGCAGAAGGCTCCAAAAGTTTAATCGGGAAACCTATTAATAGTTTGGTCATGTTGGAAGATGAAGAAGAAATGTTGTCGGTTTGTTTTGATACCTTAAATACACAAGAAATCAATAAGAATCATAATTTCTACATCCGTAGCCGAGGCGCAGATGACCGTATCGTCAAGCTGTTGTGCGTTACTTCTAAAATCAAGTGGCTAGAGCAATATATTGGCATCTGCTTTTTGTTCGATATTTCGCATTCCGAGAATCAGTATGCTGAAATGCAAGCTCATGTTCATGAAGGATATATGAGTACTTTAGTTGCCGGCATTGTGCATGACTTCCGCAATATGTTAACCAGCATTATAGGAACGGCAGAAGCGCTTCAATTTACCATTGAAGATAAAGCAGCGGTCAAACAGTTGGATGTTATTATTGATGCCAGTGAGCGAGGGTCTGACACCATCACAGAACTGCTTCAACTCAGTAGCTCTGGGCAGTCCACAGAAGTCAGAGAAAAAAGGGAAATTTCTGACGACTTAAAAAGTATTTTTTCATTGCTCCGCCTCCAATTGCCTGTGAATGTTAAATTAAATTGTAACATAGAAAAAAACTTACCTGTAATCCAAGTGACCACAACAGAGCTCGAACAAATATTGATGAACTTGGTCAACAATGCTGCACAAGCCATGGACAAAGACCATGGCACTATTGCCATTCATGTAAGCCATAATAAAGCAGAAAAGACCTGCTTAAATACCGAGGTTATTCGTATCACTGTTTCCGATAATGGTAAAGGCATTGCCGAGGGTGATTTGCATAAAGTGACTGAAAACTTCTGGACTTCGCGCAAAAGTGAGGGCGGAACGGGGCTTGGCTTGGCTATGGTGAAACGAATCGTAAATAACCTTGGGGGCAAGCTGGACATTAGTTCTGAGGTTGGCTTGGGAACAAAAATTAGCATCTGTTTTCCTATTCACGTAGACACGCCTGCACCTCAAGAGGCTGCAAAAGAAGCAACGCCGACACTTACCTCCCAATTTCAGGCCCAACCTTGTACCATTTTATTGGTGGACGACCAACCCAGTGTCCTACATGTACAACAAATGCTTCTAGAAGCCATGGGACACAGCGTTATCACATCATTAAACGGACAAGAAGCCATTAAAGCTTTTGACAAAAACAAAAGCAGTATCCAAATGGTGGTGACAGACTTTAAAATGCCAGATATGGATGGTATTGATCTGGCCGCGGCTCTGCGAGAGATAAATGAAGACTTACCATTGCTGATGATTACGGCGTATGGTGAAACTGAAAAACTTCACCGTGCTGAAGACCTCAACATGACCATCATTTTGAAACCAACCAACCTCGATAAACTCTCAAAAGCCATCACAGAAACACAGCTAAAATACCCTAATATTTTTTCTTAATTGCAGAATGGCGACTGCCCTCTTATAGTGCAGCGCCTACATCATGTGGATGTAGTATTAAGTTAAAAAATTTCGAGGTAATTTCGCATGGCAGTTCAACGTACACTTTCAATCATCAAACCAGATGCAGTCGCAAAAAATGTTATTGGTGACATCATTCGTCGCTTTGAAGAAAACGGCTTATCCGTTATCGCAATGAACATGACACATCTAAGCAACGCAGAAGCAGGCGGCTTTTATGCTGTACATGCTGAGCGCCCTTTCTTTAAAGACTTGTGTGAATTCATGAGTTCTGGTCCAGTATTGGCGATGTGTTTGGAAGGCAAAAATGCTATTGCATTGAATCGCCAACTTATGGGTGCGACCAACCCTAAAGAAGCTGAAGAAGGCACTATTCGCGCTGACCATGCTGATTCCATTGATGCTAACGCTGTTCACGGCTCTGATTCTGAAGAAAATGCTGTCATTGAAATCAACTACTTCTTCTCTGACCTAGACATCAATAGTCGCGCATAATTCAATATGACTGAACAAACTTCTGCTTCGCAAGAGGTCACCGCAAAAGCACAAAAAGATAAATTGCCCGAACAAACCCGTGTGCGCCGAGAGAAATTGGCAAGCATGCGTGAGTTGGGTAATGCCTACCCCAACACTTGGCGCAGCGATGCCAACCTTCTTGATTTGCATCAACAATATGATGATGCTGATAAAGAAACTTTAGCCGACAAAGGGATTGAAGTAAGCGTTGCTGGGCGCGTGATGGCACATCGTGTGATGGGCAAATCAAGCTTTGTAAAGATTCAAGATAAAAACAGTGATATGCAACTGTTCTTGAATCGTGACAACTTGGGTGGCGCAGAAGTGTACAACCCCACGAAAAAATGGGACTTGGGCGATATTATTGGCGCAACAGGCACACTGTTTTTTACCAAAACTGGCGAACTTTCCATTAAAGTTTTCAAGGTGGAAGTGATTACCAAATGTTTGCGCCCACTTCCTGATAAAATGCAAGGGTTGAGTGATATTGAAACCCGCTATCGCCAACGGTACGTGGATTTAATCGTCACACCTGAATCACGCGACACCTTCCGCACACGCTCAAAAATTGTCTCTTTGCTGAGACAAGGTTTGGAAGCTAAAGACTTTATGGAAGTGGAAACACCCATGTTACAAACCCAAGCTGGTGGTGCTGCAGCAAAACCATTTTTCACGCATCACAATGCTTTAAATATGGAATTATCTTTGCGCATTGCACCTGAATTATACCTTAAACGCTTGTTGGTTGGTGGATTTGAGCGCGTGTTTGAAATCAATCGTAACTTTCGCAATGAAGGTTTGGATGCAACCCACAACCCTGAGTTTACTATGGTTGAGTTTTATCAAGCCTACGCAGACTTTAATGATGCCATGGATACCACTGAAGCCTTAATCAAGGATATTGCAGCGGGCATCGATGCCCAGCAAGTATCATGGGAAGGTGTGGATATTGATTTCAGCCAAGCCTTCAAACGTATTCGCCTTGATGAATCTGTGTTTGAACATCGCCCTGATTTGCGCGGTCATGAAACCGACAAAGCCTTGCTAGCCACCGTTTGTTTGCAAGAAATCCCTGACTTCAAACCCTTGATTTCATGGAAAGCTGGGCATTATTTGTTAGCATTATTTGAAGAACTTGTTGAGCCTAAAATTACTCAACCAACTTTTATCACCCACTACCCTGTGGATGTTTCGCCATTGGCAAGACGCAACAATGAAGATGATAATGTGACTGACAGATTCGAATTATTTGTAGCTGGTCGTGAAATCGCCAATGGTTTCTCTGAATTGAATGACCCAGATGACCAGCGCAGTCGCTTTGTGGCTCAAGCCCAAGCCAAAGCAGCAGGTGATGCTGAAGCCACAGGCATTGATGATGATTATCTGCGTGCTTTAGAGTTTGGCATGCCTCCTGCTGCAGGTGTTGGTATTGGCGTGGATAGATTGGTCATGATGTTGACTGGACAACACTCTATTCGTGATGTGTTGCTATTCCCTCATATGCGCCCTGAATAAAGAAGTTAACCGAGGTTCACATGTTTGCTGAAAAAATTATGGTGACCAAACTGGTCACAGCAAAAGAAAACGAGCCCATTGCAGATGTGATTGTTCGCATGCATAAACATAAGTTGCGTATGCTTCCTGTATTAAATGAAAAACAGCAGGTTACAGGTGTCATTTCAACTTTTTGTGTGCTCTCACATATTGTTCCTGATTACCTCATCAGTGGTGATTTGAATGAAATATCCTTTGCACCAGACATGGGTATATTGCGCCGCGAATACGTCAAATCTTCCTCGAAACAAGTCTCTGAAGTGATGAGCACAAGCCCTTTATTTGTGAAACCTAACGATTCCATTATTTCCGTATCCGCAAACTTGGCTGGCCACGGGAGACATGAATATGCCTTGGTAGTAGATGATGAAAAACACCTTCTGGGTGTCATTTCTTCAGGTGATATTTTAGATGCATTGGAAGAACATGCAAGCGAGGTTAATGATGCATAACGCTGAAGTTCACCAAGCATCGGTTATTTTTGGCTTAGACCCAACTTGGGTTGCTGTTACCATTCTCTTGATTGTTTATGCCATTATTATGGCAGAAAAATTCAATCGTGCTGTACTCTCCCTGATGGGTGCAGGATTAATGATTTTATGTGGTGTTATTACTCAGCAACAAGCTGTCGCTGGTATTGATTTCAATACCATTGGTTTACTCACAGGTATGATGGTGATTGTCACCATCAGTCAAAAGACAGGTATGTTTCAATATGTTGCTATCAAGGCTGCAAAGGCGGTTAAGGGCAGCCCTTGGGGCATTTTGGTTATGCTTTCTATTGTGACCGCCATATTCTCTGCATTTCTAGATAATGTAACCACTGTATTACTTATCGCTCCCGTCACCCTTTTGATTACTGATGCGTTGGGTGTTCGCCCCTACCCATATTTATTTGCACAAATATTTTCATCGAATATTGGTGGCGCGTCCACGCTTATTGGTGACCCACCAAACATTATGATTGGCTCTGCAGCTAACCTAAGTTTTATGGATTTTATTCTTAACCTTGCACCCATTACACCAATTATCTTTTTGCTTACCCTAGGGGTTATTTGGTTCATGTTTGGGCGAGATTTATCCGCAACTGACGAGAAAAAAGCATTGATTATGCAATTTAATGAAAATGAAGCTCTTAAAGATATTTCATTGCTCAAAAAATGTCTTTTTGTACTTGCCACAGTTATTGGTGGTTTTTCCGTTGCTCATTCTTTTCACTTAGAGCCTGCAACCATTGCCATGTTTGGTGCTGCGCTACTACTATTATTACAAACATTTGGACAGTCGGTACACGAAAAAGATCATGCCTATGAAGGTGTGATGGCTGAAGTGGAATGGACAACCATCTTCTTCTTTGTTGGTCTATTTATTATTGTTACGGGTGTCGAACACACGGGTGTGATTGCCATGTTAGGACAAAAAACAATCGAACTCACCAATGGTGATTTTAATGCAACTGTTGGTGCTATTTTGTGGGTATCTGCCATTGCTTCCGCTTTGATTGATAACATTCCATTCGTTGCCACCATGATTCCTTTGGTACACTCCATGGCAGATACATTTGGCGGTCCAGAAGCGATTATCCCAATTTGGTGGGCATTGGCGTTGGGTGCTTGTTTGGGCGGTAATGGTTCGCTTATTGGCGCATCTGCCAACTTGATTGTTGCAGGTTTTGCACAACGGGCTGGGCATCCTATCTATTTCCTACAATTCATGAAACATGCCTTCATACTTATGATTATGAGCATTGGTGTATCTCATGCCTACCTATACCTGCGCTACTTAAGCTAACATTTTGTTTCAACGCTTTGAATTTCTTCTAGCCCTTCGCTATTTACGTTCACAGCGTGGTGAACGTTTTGCTTCACTCATTGGCTGGAGCTCTGCGGTGGGCATGGCGATTGGTGTGATGACATTGATTGTTGTGATGTCCGTGATGAATGGTGTTGCCACAGAAATCCGTGATAAAATTTTAGGCTTTTCTTCTCACGTCGAAATCCAAGGACCAGGCGACACCTTTGCTGAGTGGCAAGATTGGTTGGCTATTGTCAAAACAGCACCTCATGTCAAACAAGCATTACCTTACATTTCAACACAAACCCTTGCCAATCATAGGCACAAGTCCACAGGCGCAATCCTCAAGGGCATTGATATAGAACATGATACGACCATCGCTAACTTTATCACCAAAGGTCAATTCCTGACCCAACCATCACAAAATAAACATATTTTTGAGGCAGTCATTGGTAAAGATTTAGCACATAAGTTATCTGCAAGTGTGGGTGACTCTATTCGTTTGTTATCCCCTGCTTCGGGCATCAGCCCTATGGGTGCATCACCGCGCATGCGCGCTTTTAAAATCGTAGGTATCTTTGATTCAGGATTTTATGAGTATGACGTGGGATTAATTCTAACATCAATGTTAGCCGTACAGCGGTTAAATCGCTTAGGCAATGAAGTGACGGGTATTGAGCTTCATCTGGACAGCCGTGACCTTGCCAGTGATGTTGCTAAAGATATACGTTTGTTACTTCCTGCATCTGCTTGGGTAACAGATTGGCAGCACAGGCACCAATCTTTCTTTCAAGCATTAAAAATGGAACGTACAGCTATGAGCATCATCCTGTTTTTAATTGTAATTGTTGCTATTTTTAACATGGTTTCATCCTTAGTCATGGTCGTGATGGAAAAACGTAAAGAGATTGCCATTCTAAAAACAATTGGTGCATCACACGGTTCAATTATTCGCATTTTCTTATTAATGGGCATTACACTAAGCAGCCTTGGCACCATAACAGGTGTTTTAGCAGGTGTTTTATTGTCCTTAAAGCTAGAAGCTATTGTTGCATGGATTGAAAAAGTCAGCCATACTACCTTTTTATCAGGGGATGTTTATTATATTGACCATGTCCCTGCGATTATGGATAGCACATCCATTATTACTGTGGCTACCATGAGTTTACTCATGGGTATTTTAGCAACGCTTTACCCTGCTTGGCGAGCTGCTAAAGTACCACCTGCGGAAGCTTTGCGTTATGAATAAGGAGTTAGTTCATGTCTTTAGATGCTCTGAAAACAAAAGCTAGAAAAGCCATTCTAGCTGGCAAACATGACGCAGCCCTAAAATTATACGCTGAAATTCATAAAGAAGATTCTACTGACCTACGTTCATTCACCAAACTCGCCGAAATGAAAGAAAAAACAGGTGACCTTAAAGGTGCTGTACAGGACTATACCAAGATTGCTAAACAGTATGCAGACGAAGGATTTGTGGTGCAAGCCATTGCCATCAACAAACTTATTCTCCGTTTAGACCCTGAACAAACATCCATCAAAGAAAAACTGCGCGACTTATCCGAAGAGCGAGGAGAAGACTGGGCATTAAGCACGGTTATTTCTTCTGATATTGCTCAAATACACTCAAAAAATAATAAAAACTTAGAGCGTACACCCTTATTATCAGGGCTTTCTGGCCAAGAGTTGGATGACTTTATTGAATCATTAGAACTTAAAGATTTCTCGGCTGGTGACACCTTATACAAACAAGGTGATACAGGGGAAAACTTATACATCATCGGCATGGGCTCCATCCACCTCAACACCAAAGACTCACGAGGTAAAACCCATACCTTTTCCACACTTCACGAAGGTGACTTTTTTGGTGCCATGGCATTCATGGACAATAAAAAGCATGACGAATCTGCTGTTGCTGAAACAGATGGTAACCTTTTATTACTCAACCGAAAAACCTTCGATGAATGGGTGCAAAAATACCCTTCTATGACAGAGACCATTGAAGACTTTTATCGTAAACGCGTCTTGGCACGCATTTTAGCCATCACACCCGTTTTCGAGAATATCCCTACCGAAGCCCGTGTTCCCTTGGCACAACAATTTAGCTTCTCCTTCTTTAAGGATGGCGATGTTATTATTCAAGAAGGTGACGTGGACAACACATTCATGCTTATCCGTTCTGGTCGCGTTAAAGTTTCCACCAAAAATAAAAAAGATACATCCAAAACCATTGAATTGGGTATTTTGGGCGAAGGCTCATTTTTTGGCGAAGTATCCATGCTGACAAAAATGCCCAGAACAGCAACAGTTACAGCACAAGGTCAAGTTGAGCTTATGGTTCTCACCAGTGAAAAATTCCTTGAAATTGCTAAGCAATATCCCACAGTTAAAAAAGTCGTTGAGGCATATTTAAAACAACGTGTAAAAAATACCATTCAAAAACTAAAAGAATAAATACGTGTTTTCCGTACATGACTTAAACAAATCCTTCCCCACACCGCAAGGCAAACTAGATGTCTTAAAAGATGTGAACCTAGACGTGTATCAAGGTGATTTTATTGCAATTATTGGTGAATCAGGTTCAGGGAAAAGCACCTTATTACAAATTTTAGGCACCTTAGACCAAGCAGACTCTGGTGAATTACTGTTGGATAATATTAAAATACAACATCTGCATGAAAACAAATTGGCACAACTTCGAAGCCAATACATTGGATTTATCTACCAGTCTCATCACTTGATTCCCGAGTTAACGGCACTTGAAAATGTTATGCTTCCACTTCTTATTCAAGGTAAGAGCAAGGGTTATGCACAAGAGCAAGCAGCACAACTTCTCACTGAACTTGGTTTATCAGAACGCGTCCAACATCCACCAGCACACTTATCGGGTGGTGAAGCGCAACGCGTTGCTGTTGCACGTGCGGTAATTACCAAGCCCAAGCTTATCCTAGCCGATGAACCCACTGGAAACTTGGATGAAACAACAGCCAGCACTGTCTTTTCCATGATGCGTGATTTATGCAAATCTCAAAATGTTGCCGTCATTATGGTGACCCACAGCCAGTCCTTTGCTAATGCATGCGACAAGGTTTATGCCCTAAAACAACGCACATTATCAGAGCTCACTTTTTAAAAAGGCTTGACAAAACAACTACTTCTATTACGTTTGCTAATACTGTTTCTAGGTGAAGCCACCTAAAAATAAGTTTAATGGGTAATTCTTTAGAGGACGATATGACTAAAGCTGAAATCGCAACCATCATATGTGACCGTGTCGGGCTTTCTAAAAAAGAGTCCGCCGAAATCGTTGAAGTTGTTCTCAAAGAAATCAAAGATGTACTTGCTCGCGGTGAAGATGTAAAAATTTCTGGTTTTGGCCATTTTATCGTTCGGGCTAAAAATGCACGTCGTGGTCGTAACCCTAAAACAGGCGAAAGCATTACCATTGATTCCAGAAAGGTTGTCACATTCCGCGCTAGCCAACTGTTAAAGACCAGCTTCAAGAAAACTGAAGCTTAGCTAACCGACATATATGAGCGTACAAAGTAACACCCAACTTAAAATTTTAGAAAATGCTGGTATTCATATTCCAGTGCTTCCCGAAAAGCTTTTCTTCTCTATCCGCGAAGTGAGCGATATTTGCCATATTGAACCTCATGTTCTTCGCTATTGGGAAACGGAATTCACTCAACTCAAACCTGTCAAAAAAAGTGGCAACCGCCGCTTTTATCGGCATAGGGATGTTTATACCGCACTACAAATAAAGCATCTACTGTATGATTTAAACTTCACCATTCGTGGTGCAAAAAAACGTATTGCCAGCGGTGACCTTGCAGAAATTGTGGACGCCAAACATAACAATACAACTGTAAACCTTCACACTATTCGTGAAGAGCTTGAAAGCATTAAACAACTCTTAGATATTTAACAAAAATCGGGGCGTAGCGCAGCCTGGTAGCGCACCACACTGGGGGTGTGGTGGTCGCAAGTTCAAATCTTGCCGTCCCGACCATTTTTTTACCTACTTTAGCAACATCAACTGCACACAAAGCCCACCTTGATCTGTGTTTTCCATATGCAAAATACCACCATCTCGGTCTAAAATTTCTTGCACAATAGCAAGACCCAGCCCGTGCCCTTCCGCCTTCTCCCGCCCGCGCACTTTGTCCACCCGGTAAAAACGCTCTGTAACCCGAGAAAGAAACTTTTCAGGAATACCATGACCTTGGTCAATGATAGATGCAGAAAAATACTTCTCATTGTCTTCAACAAAACAGCGGATAGTCGAACCTTTGGGCGAAAATTTCAAAGCATTCTCTGCAACATTCATCAACACACGATAACAATCGGTTTCTGAAAGCTTAACCACAGTAGATGCTGGATGGGTTTCAAGCTGAAAGTGCATATCTTTTTGTTTAAGTGCGAAATCCAAACTTTGTTTCACGCGTTCCAAAACCAAATTCAAGTCACATTGCGCGCCCTGCTCCACTTCCAAATCAATTTGATTAAGCGCAAGCATACTATTCATCAAATCATTAATATGTTTGGCTTCCTGCGCAATCACAGTTGCCGCTTCATGCCTTAGCGCCTTATCATCATCAAACGCTTCAATACTACGCGCATAACCCAGCAAAGATGTCAGAGGTGTTTTTAAATCATGCATCAGGTTTTCCAATAATGACTGCTGTTTTTGTTGCAGTGCTGTGTAAGCTGTAACATCCAAGCATAACAATAACGCTTCATCATCATCTATGGCTGCCAATCTTGGCAAAAAAACACGGTCTTGAATATGCATATCGGGCAAAGCCGTTTGCTCAGGCAAATCTAAAATGGCTTGCTGATAAATATTAATCCAGTCCATATCACGATAAAACAACAACATCGACTGTGGTAAATCTGGCGCATTTTCAAAGCGGAACAAACGTGCAGCTTGCGCATTGCCACCCACAACCCGTCCTAACCTATCCACCCGCAACACAGCTTCCGACACAGCCAACAACAATGTATCCAAACGCTGCCCACCTTTGGTTAGCGTCTTTTGTAGTGCTTCATACTTATGTTGTAAGGTTTGATACTCATCCTGATATTGTTTTGTTTTGCGTTGATGACGTTGCAATAACCACAGCACAAGCGCAGCCAAGACAACAATAAGCAAAACACTCAAAAACTGATTCATGATTTATCTTGATAGCGGTAACCCACACCACGTACAGTTTGAATCAAATCACCATGACCAAATGTTGAGAGCTCTTTGCGCAAACGTTTGATGGTTGCATCCACGGTACGGTCTTCCACGAATGAATCCATACCCCATACAATATCCAGAAGCTTTTCTCGCGCAAAAACACGCCCAGGTTTCGCCATCATGGTCTGCAACAGCTTAAATTCCAAAGGGCGCAAGTTAAGCGTCTTCCCATCAATGCGCACTTCCATGGCTTCTTCATTCATTTGCAATGCTGAATCATCAAATGTTTCTGTCTGAATACTTTTTGAACGACGCAAAAGTGCAGACACCCTTGCCACCATTTCATCGGGTTCAAAAGGTTTACCCAAATAATCATCTGCACCTTCATTTAAGCCGCGCACACGCTCTTCGGTCATAGCCAGTGCTGTTACCATCAACACAGGCAAAACACGAAGCTCATCCTTAGCACGCAACCAACGCAACAGGTCTAAGCCTCGTTTGCCAGGAATCATGCGGTCAAGCAGCAATAAATCATAAGTATGTTTGGATAATAAATCTTGCGCATCCAAACCATCATCCGTTATCGTGGTAGTATAACCCGCTCGCTGCAAATGAATTTCAATCAATCGCGCAATGGCAGGGTCATCTTCAACAATAAGAATATGTTTTTGCTCTGAAACCATGACCAACTATACCTTCCCACCAAATGCAAAGCTATGCATATGCGCGTATTCCACTTCCAATTCGGATGCCTTTTTACTTAACAAGCCAAACATAAACCGCATCAACTTGTGTGCAAGCTTGGGTTCTTCCAAAGCAATCAAATCAAACAAAGAACGCTCCAACATCAAAGCTGTTGTGTCTTTTTCTACGGTAAGCGTAACAGAATGTGGCCGTGTTTCATCCAAAAAGGAAAACAAACCAAACACATCGCCGCGCCTTAAACTGCTAAATTTATAACCACTCTCATTGGTCACACTAATCTTACCATCTAAAATGAGTGTCATTTTGCGCGAAGCCACTTCGCCCGCAGTATACACCTTTTCGCCCGCATCAAATGTCACCTTCTTCATACAACTAAAGATAACCATCGCATCACTCTCTGATAGTTTTGCCATCA
Organism: uncultured Zetaproteobacteria bacterium; assembly: GCA_947311495.1. GTDB lineage: Bacteria > Pseudomonadota > Zetaproteobacteria > Mariprofundales > Mariprofundaceae > Ghiorsea. Next base: position 8,178 of record CAMZLG010000160.1, on the reverse strand, counting down.
AAGGCAATGCACAAAAGGCTTGAAAATCCAAGTTGCTCTCAATCAATGATTCTGCCATCACATTATTTTCTGAATATCCCATTATATTCGCTTCTCTCATATTATTTCTCCTTATATATTGCTTTGGCACGGTAATGGCTTTCATGACATGGGTATGACATGGATTAAAAACACATCCATCAAACATGTGTCATATTGCTGTCACAAAACTTACTAGCATGCCTTCCAAGATTGAACTTTCGGCACAGCGTGTGCTGATATCTATATTAAAGGAAGGGATATAAAATGAAAAAACAAGTATTGATAGCTGCGCTTGCAGCAACAACTGTACTGGGCGCAACAGCAGCAAATGCTGGCGGCGTTACAGTAGCTGAAAAAGGCGACTCAAAACTCAAGTTGAGTGGTAAAGCATTCTTGGGTTTCACTCAAAATGATGATGGCGCTGGCGCAAAAACAATCGGTGGCAACTTAGACCGCTTCTATATGCAAGCTGAATACTACACTGGTATTTGGAAAGCGCGCTTTACGACAGATATTCACCATGAAAGCACTTTAGGTAAAGAGCAAAACGTATATCTTAAATATGCATTCTTGGAAGGTAAGTTCTCTGAAGCAGCAACCCTTCGCTTGGGTTTATCGCACACACCTTGGATTGACTACGAACAGCACCTTTGGAAACATCGTTTTGTTGCTAAAGTAACTTCTGACCACTTCAAATTGGATTCTTCTGCAGACAATGGCATTGGTCTTAAAGGTAAATTGGCTGATGGCATGGTCAACTACTGGGTGACTGCAACAAGTGGCAACGGTTATGGCGTAGCTAAGAAAACTGGCGCATTAGACTTCAACTCTCGTATCTCTATTACACCAATGAAAGGCGTTGATGTTTCTTTGCAGTATCGCAGTGGTTACAAAGGCAACAAAACCGACAGCACTGTAACTGTCGCTGACAAAGAAACTTTAACACAATTGATGGCTTCTTACGGTACACATGACTACCGTGTAGGTTTCAACACCATCAAAGTAAGCAATTATAAAACAACAACTGGCGAAGATATGTCCGCCAATGCAGTTTGGGGTTGGGGTAAATTTGGCGACAATATGGGGGCATTCGCTCGTGTTGAACAATTGAAATGGACGGGCACTGTAACTAACGGTGACAAAAAAGACCATTCAGTATTCGGTATCGACTACTATGCAACAAAAGGTGTAACACTTTCTTTTGCTTATGACCAAGAGAAACACACTGTAGGTGCAACATCTACAACCAAAAAAGAAATGGGCTTGTTCACACAGCTTAAATTCTAAATACCACGTTTGTTAAACTTCTTCATGGTTTAATAATCCTCGAGAAAGTCACCTGCATTACGCAGGTGGCTTTTTATTTTTGGATTGGTGTCTTATTGATGTCACAATAGCATGTAGAATGTGCATATAAATTCAACTGAACAAGGAGTTCACTGATGAAAAAACAAATCATCTTAGCCTCAGCATTAGCTTCCATTAGCTTTTTTGCAGGCGCAACTGCTCAAGCGGCAGAAAACATTCAAATCGTTGGTTCATCCACGGTTTACCCATTCTCCAGCTATACAGCTGAAGCTTTGGGCGCAACAGGTAAATTCAAAACACCCGTGGTTGAATCTACAGGTTCTGGCGGCGGCATGAAATTATTCTGCGCTGGCGCAGGCATGGACACACCAGACTTCACCAACGCTTCTCGTCGCATGAAAGCAAAAGAGTTCACCAAATGCCAAAAGAATGGTGTTAAAGACATCACAGAAATGGTTGTTGGTTATGATGGCATTGCCATTGCACAATCTAAAAAATCACCAAGCATCAGCCTTTCTCGTAAAGATTTGATGTTGGCAGTTGCTGCTGAAGTGCCAAGCAAAGATGGTTCTCACTTGGTGAAAAACAACTACCACTTCTGGAATGAAATCAACCCTAAATTGCCTCACCGTGCAATTCGTGTGTATGGTCCGCCAACATCTTCGGGTACACGTGATGCTTTTGAAGACATGATTCTTAAGCACTTAACCAAACACATGGATGTTTACACCAAGCTGTATAAAGCTGACAAAAAGAAAAACAAAGCATACAAAAAATATCATAAAGTTCGTCAAGATGGTGTATATATTCCATCAGGTGAAAATGATAACCTTATCGTGCAAAAGTTAGCGCGTGATAAAGCTGCTTTGGGTATCTTCGGTTACAGCTACTTGGAAGAAAACAGTGATAGCATTGCGCCAGCAATCATTGATGGTGTGATTCCAACACCAGCAACTATTGCGGGTCATACTTACCCACTATCTCGTTCACTATACTTCTACATCAAAAAATCACACATTGGTAAAGTTAAAGGCATGATGGAATATGCAAACTTGTTCATGAGTGACCAAATGATTGGTGAAGACGGCGAATGTACTGAAATCGGTTTGATTTCTTTACCTAAAGAAGAGCTTGCGCACTACCGTGCAAACTTGAAATCTTTGAAAAACCTTACCGCTGGCGACTTTAAAAAGAAATAATACGCCCGCATGATATGATAAAAGGCTGGGGGGGAATAAGTCCCCAGCCTTTTTTATGCCTAAATCCTTTTCATTCCCATAACAATCACTTAGTTTTGCCCTCGCTTAATTGAAGTGTTATTTGATACTGATTAACGGAGCCCAACACATGATGACAACGGCAGATGTCTTTACCTGGTTTATTTCCGCCATTGCTTCTTTATCTATCATTGCCTTTGTTTATGCGCGTTTCACCGCCATAAAAATTGAGCAACAAGAAGGAAGGCTTCATTCACGCCCTAACTTCTTCGGTTGGTATGCTGTCAGCCGCTTATGTGTGCCCACGCTTGGTCTTGCTTTTCTTTACTCTATCTTTCACATGGCGGGTTTAATCAACTCAAACCTACTTTTATTTTGCGTATCTTTTGGCGCAGGTTTTATTTATTTATTTTTGGGACTTAAACACCTTCATAAAGACTTTCGCGCTCGCCAAGCTGTTGAAAAAGTATCACGCCGCCTCTTTTTCTTGGCTGCACTTATCTCAATTTTCACAACCTTGGGCATTGTTTTTTCTGTTCTTTTTGAAGCATTCCGTTTTTTTACCATTGTCCCGCTTTGGGATTTCTTAACAGGAACATCATGGAATCCTGATACTGCATTTTTAATTGGCGCTGGTCGTGATGAAGGTGGCGCTGTGCCAGAGTTTGGCTCCCTGCCCATTTTTGCAGGCACATTCATGATTACCATCATTGCTATGTTGGTCGCTGTGCCTGTGGGTTTGTTTGCAGCCATTTATATGTCGGAATATGCAAGCCACCGCGTTCGCAACATGCTCAAACCAACCTTAGAAATTTTAGCTGGTATCCCAACTGTGGTTTATGGTTTCTTTGCCGCAATTACAATCAGTCCTTTGGTGGTTCATGCCGCTGAAGCCTTTGGTTTACAAGCCGATTTTACCAATGCTCTCGCGCCAGGTTTGATTATGGGTATTATGATTATTCCATTTATTTCATCATTATCTGATGATGTGATTCGCGCAGTACCCCAACCCTTGCGTGATGGTTCGTTGGCACTGGGTACAACCCATGCTGAAACCATCAAAAATGTTGTGCTTCCCGCAGCCTTTCCAGGCATTGTGGCAGCTTTTTTATTGGCAGTCTCTCGCGCCATTGGCGAAACCATGATTGTGGTAATGGCAGCAGGTTTGCGCCCCAACCTCACAGCAAACCCTTTGGAAGGCGTAACAACGGTAACGGTTAAAATTGTTGAAGCTTTAACGGGCGACCAAGAATTTGATTCAGCTTTCACCTTAGCCGCTTTTGCATTGGGTTTGGTGTTGCTCATCATTACTTTGGTGTTGAATATCGGTTCAACCATTGTTGTTCGCAAGTTTACGCAGAGGTATGAATAAATGAGCTCCCCTTCTAACCTGAAACGCCGCTACCGTGCAGACAAACGATTTAAGCTCTATGGTATTGCTGCCATTGCATTTTCACTGTGCTTTCTCACCTTTTTCTTTGTTGATATTATTGGCAAGGCAATTCCAGCATTTGAGCAAGCATATATCCAAGTGCCTGTTACCTACAACGAAGCATTAAAAAGCAATTACAACAAAGCCATTCCTAAGGCTTACCGTAGGTTAGTTAGCAAGGCATTTCTTCGCACCTTACCACAAAAGCTTGAAGCTCATCCTGAACTTTTAGGCACCACCCAACCAGAATGGGCGCTGGCAAACCATAGGGTTGACCAGTTCCTCAAACAACATGAAGGGCATGGTTTAAAAAAGAAATACCGCAGCAAGGTTGAGCAACTTTATCAAGAGGATAAAATTGAATTTCGTTTCAATGCCAACTTCTTTTCTCGTGGTGATTCAAAAATGGCTGAAAATGCAGGTGTACTTGCCGCAGTCATGGGCTCCGTGCTTGTTTTATTGATTACGATACTTGTTGCCGTACCTATTGGTGTGATGACAGCCATTTATTTGGAAGAGTTCGCTCCTGATAATAAGTTTACGCAGGCGATTGAGGTGAACATCAACAATTTAGCCGCCATTCCATCCATTTTGTATGGTCTGTTGGGGTTAGCGATTTTTATCAATGTTATGGGTGTGCCTCGCTCCTCTGCATTGGCGGGTGGACTTACCCTTGCGCTGATGACCTTGCCCGTGATTATCATCAGCACCCGTGCTGCACTGCGCTCAGTGCCACAAAGTATCCGTGATGCTGCATATGGTTTGGGCGCATCCAATTTGCAAGTGGTCATGCACCATGTCTTGCCGCTGGCTTTTCCTGGCATACTCACAGGTTCTATCATTGGTTTGGCACAAGCCATGGGCGAAACCGCACCTTTGTTAATCGTCGGTATGATGGCATATATTCCTGAAGCACCATCAAGCATCTTGAATGCTGCAACCGTATTACCTGCACAGGTTTATACTTGGTCTTCTGAATCCATGCGCGCATTTGAAGAGCGCACTGCGGCAGGCATATTGGTGCTACTGGTGGTTTTATTAAGTTTAAACGCATTGGCAGTTTACTTGCGTAAACGATTTGAGGTAAGGTGGTAATATGAGTAAAGCTAAGATTAGTGTTTCCAACCTAAAGCTTTGGTATGGAAACAATGAAGCACTACACGGCATTGACGTCGAATTTCAAGCCAAAAAAGTCACCGCTTTGATTGGTCCTTCAGGCTGTGGTAAATCAACCTTATTGCGTTGTTTGAACCGCATGAACGACCGCATTGTCGGCTGCCGTGTTGATGGTAATGTTTTGCTGGATGGCAACGATATTTATGCACCCGATGTGGATGTGGTAGAACTACGCACCAATGTGGGCATGGTCTTTCAAAAGCCCAACCCCTTCCCTAAAAGTATTTATGAAAATATTGTGTATGCGCCACAAATTCATGGCATGGTTGATAAAACGGGTATGGATGAGTTGGTGGAAACATCGCTTCGCAAAGCAAGTATTTGGGATGAAGTTAAAGATAAACTTCATGAGCCAGGCACAGCACTTTCAGGTGGGCAGCAGCAACGGTTATGCATTGCAAGAACCATTGCCGTCAAACCTGATGTGATTCTTATGGATGAGCCATGTTCAGCACTTGACCCAATTGCCACCGCAAAAATTGAAGAGTTGATTGACGAGCTTAAATCAGAATACACCATCATTATGGTGACTCATAATATGCAGCAAGCAGCACGTGTGTCCGACCACACAGCTTTTTTCTACATGGGTGATTTGATTGAGTTTGGTAATACAAGTGATATTTTTACAAAACCGCAACAGCAACAAACCGAAGACTATATTACAGGTCGATTTGGTTAAGGAGCACAATATGCAACAACATACAATGAAACGTTTTGATGAAGAGTTAGATACCCTACGAGAACTTATTCTTGCCATGGGTGGTTTGGTCGAACGTGCAGTGGGCAATGCTGTGAAGTCCATGGTTGAACAAAATGAAAAGTTAGCCAAAAAAACCATCAAACGTGATAGAGCTATCAATGCATTGGAAGTGCAGTGTGATGAAATAATTCGTGACATCTTGGTGCGCCGCCAACCTGCTGCAGGCGATTTACGCTTTATTATGGGCGTGAATAAGCTGGTCACAGACATTGAACGTATGGGTGACCTTGCCATTGGTATTGCAAAAGGCACGATTTATTCCTTGGAAAACCCACCCCGTGTTTTTTCAAACCTTGATATTATGGGTGAAAAAGTTTTGCGCCAAGTTGACCGCGCTTTGGAAGCGTTCTCACGTGGAGATACCGAACTTGCCATGACCGTGATTGAAAAAGATGATGGAATTGATTCTTTATATAAACGCATGTACCGTGAGATGCTGACCTATATGATGGAAGACCCGCATTCCATCAGTTCATCCATTATTTTGTCCAATGTTGCCAAAAATTTAGAGCGCATCTCTGACCATGCTACCAATATTGCTGAAATGGTGATTTATATTGAGCAAGGGCACGATATTCGTCATGTTGACCACGAGGCTGCGGCAAGAATTCTTGCTGGTGAAGAGCCTGAGGACGATTAAAACAGATGAACTCACTTTTTAAAGGTCAGCTAATGCTGGCCTTTTTAATGAGTTTTCGCACATCAGCAGCAGATAAACCCATTTCACGTAATGATTGAATCGTGGTTGAGCCTTTGCTTTTCGCAAGACGTGTGCCCTGCGTATCTAAAAGTAAAGCATGATGGATATATATCGGTGACGAAAAACCCAACAAAAGCTGTAAAGTGCGATGTACGGGTGTGCTGCTACGCAAGTCCCTTCCTCGAATCACATGCGTGATAGCTTGTGCCGCATCATCCACCACCACTGCCAAATGATAACTGACTTGAATATCTTTGCGTCCAATGACCACATCACCCATGTCATCCAAGTTAAACCACTGTTTCTTTTCATCACCGTCTAACCAATATAAATCATGATTAGCCACCATGGTTGACACTTTTTGGCTATGCAAACGCCATGCGTAAGCAGTATGCTGTTTCCGCTCCAAAACTTCTTCTGCATTCAAATCTCGGCATGTTTTGGGATAATTATCCAGTGCATGTGTATGTCTTGTGTTTGCTTGAATTTCTTTTCGGGTGCAAAAACATGGATACAATACACCCATGTTTATAAGTTTTTGCAATGCTTTATCATAAAGTTTTAAGCGCTGACTTTGATACATAACATCACCATCAAAGGATACACCCATCCAAGCTAAATCATCCACCATTTGTTGTGTGAACTCAGGTTTGCAACGTGTGAAATCAATATCTTCAATACGCAATAACAATTCCGCATGATGTTCTTTTGCCCAAGATTCACATTGCAACGCCGAATAGATATTACCAAGATGCAGCAAACCTGTGGGTGATGGCGCAAACCGTGTTTTAAACATCATCTAACTAAGCGGATGGCTGGGATTTAGCCTCATCAAGTATGGGTTGCCCTTCTTTAATGCGTTCAGGACGCAATAAAGCATAAATTTCATCACCAAGCTGCAATTCCAAATCATCATGGACAATGTTTGACTGCCCATCACGCACAACAGCCAATGGTTGTACTCCACTTGGGATACGCAATTGCTTAAAGGTTAAACCAGCCAACGCTGAAACTTCATCCACAACTTTGGTATCAAACACCAAACGTTTTCGTGTGGCTTGGTCATGCCAATAGCTGAATGTGTAAGGTTTTGCAAAAAGACGTTTAGCGCTTAACTGGTGCATCAAGCTGCTGTATTTCTTTTCATCCCCATCTTCTAAAGTCACGTACACGTCTTGTACATGAAACATATCATGCGCTAAGCGCGCAATATGCAAATTATGATCGGATGACCCTGTCATCACAATCACAGTATCAATTTCTTCAGCATGTACTATTTCCATATACAAGGGATCAAGTGCATTGCCGCGTACGGCAGTAAACCCTGCTTGTTTAAGATTCGATACCACTTGCCCATTCATATCCAAAAAACGAACTTCCCTATCTTCACTCAACAAGCGGCCTAATTCCGCACCCACTTGTCCACCACCCACAATCAATACAGAGCGGTCGCTACCACCTTCAACGTGCAACCACTTGCTCATCGGTTTGGCAAGGAAGCTGTATAAAAATACAGATACAATAATAATGATATAAACCAGTGCGAGTAAAGTTTCCGCATATG
>CAMZLG010000159.1 GCA_947311495.1 uncultured Zetaproteobacteria bacterium | reverse complement strand
TTCCATGGCACCAATCGAACCCATACCACGGTAAGACTTATACGTGCGTCCTTGGAACAAAATCTTTTCGCCAGGTGCTTCATCCGTGCCTGCAAACATCGAACCAAACATACAAGTTGATGCCCCTGCTGCGATGGCTTTGGCAAAATCACCTGAAAACTTGATACCACCATCTCCAATCACAGGCACACCTGCACTGGCTGCCATATTCGCACATGCCATAATCGCAGAGAGTTGGGGCACACCCACACCCGCCACCATGCGCGTGGTGCAAATCGAACCTGGTCCAATACCTACCTTCACCGCATCTGCACCCGCATCAATCAATGCTTTGGTGGCTTCTGCAGTAGCAATATTACCACCGATAATTTGCACATCATCACCGTATTGTTTTTTCAAATCTGCAATTTGTTGAATCACACCTTGGGAATGTCCGTGCGCTGTATCCACAATCACCGCATCCACACCCGCTTCATGCAATGCTTCAAAACGCGCCACTTCTTTTTCGCCAACACCCATGGCGGCGGCAGTTAGCAGTCGACCCAAATCATCACGCACAGCATTGGGATGCTCGGATGCTTTTTCAATATCGCGAACCGTCATCATGCCGCATAATTCACCTGCTTTATTTATCATAGGTAGCTTTTCAATACGATGTTCGCGGAACAACTCTTTGCATTCTTTAATGCTTGTACCCGAAGTGATGGTGATAAGTTTAGCACGCGGGGTCATCATGTCGGATACATGTTTACGACTATCTTTTTCAAAACGAATATCACGGTTGGTGATGATTCCGCTTAACTTGCCATGATTGTCCAACACAGGAAACCCAGAGAAACCATGGGCGCGCGCAAGATTACGCACTTCTTCCAATGTCATGTCTTCTCTTGCTGTCAGCGGCTCTTGCACCACGCCCGCTTCATAACGCTTTACTTTGCGCACTTCATCAGCTTGTTGCTCTGGCGTTAAGTTCTTATGAATCACACCGATGCCGCCTTCTTGGGCAAGGGCAATCGCAGTGCCTGATTCGGTCACCGTATCCATGGCTGCGGAAATCACAGGAATATTTAAAGAAATTTTATTGGTGAATTGAGATTTGGTCTGAACAGTCGCAGGTAATACACTGCTTGCCTGCGGCACAAGCAACACATCATCAAATGTGTATGCCTCTTCGATAGCAATGCCTGAAAGTGGGGTTAATGAAGACACGGACTTCCTCCTAAACTTGAAGTCAGCCGCATACTATAAAAACACTACGATTTCACAAGGTTCAATAATGCGGTGGTAGGCTTTCATTTTCTGGCGAGCTTTGTTGCCCTTCTCCAGCACTTAAATGTTCTCGGATTTGATGAATAGACTTTTCCAGTTTATCCACCTGATTTTGCTGTATTATCACCACATCATTCAACTCTTGAATCAAATGCTCTTGATAGGACAGCTTAACTTCCAAATCTTCCAAACGTTTATTCATGTTTATGTCCTTTTTATTCGTAAGGCGCGAAGATATACCTATACTTAGATACTTCACGTTAAATTTTTAATGCCATCACAGATCGATGGTTCAATGTGTTATCCTTATAAAACCCTTGTACCAATAAAATTGAGTCGCCATCTTTAGCCAAATCATAGTCTTTAACCAGTTGCCGCGCCAAATCGACTTGATTATCAGACAAACATGTTTTGACAAGCACTGGAATCACACCCCACAGCATATTCATGCGTCGGCATGCATCAACATTGGGAGACACTGCTAAAATGGGTACTTAAGGTCTCGCAGCACCGATGGTTGCGGCAGTTTAGCCAGAGCATGATAACACGACTATACCTCGAACCATCAAATCGCGTGATAACTGAGCTGTCGAAAGCGCCACAGCGCCACCAAAAGCGCGCACCTTTTTCTCATGCATAATATCTGCCGATGCAAATGTATTTTTCTTCCATAAAAAAAGCTTCTGCACTCAAAATAACCCGCGTCGTCATAGCCACTGACGCTACAGGATAAGCGCCCACTGCTGTTTCACCCGATAACATAACAGCACACGCCCCACTTGCCACTGAATGAAAAATATCTGTGGTTTCAGCGCGAGTAGGTCTGACATGTTCAATCATCGATTCAAGAACCTGCGTTGCCACAATTGCAGACTTGTGGTGCAATCTCGCAATATCAATAAGTAATTATTGCGCGATAGGAACTTGTTCAGGTGGTAGCTCAACACCCAAATTTCCTCTCGCCAGCATCACCACATCTGCCGCTTGAACAATGGCATCAGGTCTTTCAATTTTGCCACAATCGAACACTGGCTTTGCCGTTGATTCAACCATGCTCTTAATTTGATGAATATCTTCGGCATTACGCACAAAGGATAATGCTAAAAAACCAACACCCAATCCAACAGCAAATTCAGCATCTTTATAATCTTTAGCTGTCATCGATGGCGCTGAAACATTTGAATCTGGAAGGTTTATTCCTTTATGTTCGCCCAATATGCCGCCATGAACAACAACACACTCAACAGCATTCTTTCGCTTGTTTTGAACAAGTAATTCCATCTCACCATCGGCAAGAAAAATACGCTGCTCCACTTCAACATCTTGCACCAACCCTTTATACTGTGAAACAATGAAACCATCCGAGCCTACAGCTTCATCTGTTGTGATAACAACATTCTGCCCTTCACGTAGCACAATATGCCCATCTTTGAACTTTCCAACCCTGATTTTAGGGCCACACAAGTCAGCCAACACAGCAATAAACTTATTCTTTTCCTGGGCAACTTGCCTAATTATTTGATAGCTATGTTGATGTGTTTCATGCTCTCCGTGTGACATATTCAGGCGAAACACATTCACACCTTCATCCACAAGCTTGCGAACAACATCCAATGGTGCGGATGCAGGTCCAATCGTCGCAATAATTTTAGTCCGTTTATGTTTTAAGTGCTTAAAATTCAAAATAGTATTCATCGGCGCTTCCCTCTATTCAATCATCCAACATTACAGGGTAACATAAGAAAAAACATTGTTTTTTACACCGTAAGCAGGCTTGGCTAAAAAAGAGAATATTGAACTGAATCTTAAAATATCATTATACTCTGCTCGAAATGCTTGAATCAACCTCTGTTTATCACCCACTTAAAAAGGATTAATCCTAATGATAATTAGACCTTATATGATGGAACAGCTAGTATTCGATGTCTATACATTTTTATGCTTTATTTTTGAAGGGAGTTAGTTATGAAATATTCAATGAAATTGGTTGCGGTTTTCGCAGTTGTTCTTATGTCATTTAATGGTTTTGCTTATGCGGGCGATGACGAAGAAGATGATGACCATGGCAGCAATGATAGTGGCACAACAGTTATTGTTGGACCACAGGGTCCCGCTGGCCCACAAGGTCCAATCGGCTTAACTGGCCCTCAAGGTCCTGCTGGTGCTGACGGTGCAGTTGGTCCACAAGGTCCAATCGGCTTAACTGGCCCTCAAGGTCCTGCTGGTGCTGACGGTGCAGTTGGTCCACAAGGTCCAATCGG
>CAMZLG010000158.1 GCA_947311495.1 uncultured Zetaproteobacteria bacterium | reverse complement strand
TACGCCCTGCCATACGCTCGGGGTCAAACAATTCAAAGGCATCAAGCTTCTCACCCGTGCCCACATAACGCACAGGTACACCTGTACTGAAAGCCACAGATAATGCCGCGCCACCGCGCATATCCGCGTCGGTTTTGGACATGATGCAACCTGTGAGCGGTACAGACTTATGGAAGGTTTCAGCGATTTCCAATGCGGTTTGACCCGTCATGGCATCCAAGACCAATAATTTTTCACTGGCGTTTACTGCTTTTTCTACCGCTTTGATTTCAGCCATCAAAGCATCATCAATCACTTGGCGACCAGCGGTATCCAAGATAAGAATATGACTACCACTTAAACGCGCTTGTTTGAGCGCTGATGCCGCCATTTTTTCAGGTGCATTGCCATCACCATGCAAATAAGGCACACCCACACGTTTTGCCAATAATTCTAATTGTTCTCTTGCCGCAGGGCGGGTGGCATCCACGGATGTAACGGCAACTTTTTTACCTTGCGCAGTTAAGAGTTTAGCAAGTTTGCCTGCTGTGGTGGTTTTACCCGCACCTTGCAAACCGCAAAGCATGATGACGGATGGGATTTTTGAAGTATCTAAATCTCGGCGTTGACCGCCCAGCACCACAGCAAGTTCATCGTGTAAGATTTTAATGATGACTTGCCCAGGTTGCAGACTTTTGGCGACATCAGCACCCAGTGCGCGCTCACGAACCGCATCCAATAAATGACGAACCACAGGAAGCGCAACATCAGCTTCCAATAATGCCATACGCATTTCGCGCAGTGTGGCATCCAAGTCGGCTTCGCTAACACGTGCAGAACCGCGAAGTTTGTTGGCAATATTGCCTAATTTGCTGGTTAATGAATCAAACATGAACATTCTCTCTAAGTATAATCAGAATCAGTGGGTGGCAAGCATAGCGGTTGCCTTGTCAAACTTCCATTCTAAGATGTTGCCATGCCAAATAAGTTAAGCGTTGAGCAAGCGTATATTCATTGCCAAACCATTGCCAATGAACATTATGAGAATTTTCCAACTGCATCGTTGTTGTTAAAAAAATCGCTGCGCCCTGCGGTGGCAGTGATTTATGCCTTTGCTAGAGCAGCCGATGATTTTGCCGATGAGGGTGATTTTACCAAAGAGCAGCGTTTACAAAAGTTAGATGATTGGGAATATCAGTTGGATTTATGTTTATTGGATAAGAGTGATAACCCTGTGTTTATTGCATTGGCTGATGTCATGATGAAACACGAACTGGATGTGCAGTTGTTTCGCGATTTACTCACAGCATTTCGTATGGACGTGAAGTTTAAAGGCTTTGTTTCATTGGCTGATTTGATGTTTTACTGCAAACATTCCGCGAATCCTGTGGGGCGGCTGATGCTTGCCTTGCACAACATTGATGAAAACAAAGCGCTTAATGCATCGGATGCGATATGTTCGGCTTTGCAGCTAACCAATTTCTGGCAAGATTTTAGCGAGGATATTCCAAACAAGCGTTGTTATTTGGCGGATAAATGGTTGAAGCCCCTTCATATCAGTCGAGAAGATGTGTTGTCGGGTGAGGCAGATATAAAACAACTTCGACCTGCGATTGATAAAGCTATTACGGAGACGGAAATGCTGTTTACGCAAGGTTATGCACTGCTGCCTTATTTACCTTTGCGTTTGCGGGTGCAAATTGCGGCAACCTTGGCGGGTGGGACGACTATTTTGGCAGCGACCAAAGCTTTAGCAAACCCATTAAAACAACGCCCTACATTAACCAAGCTTGATTGGGTCAAAGTCAGCCTTAAGATTGCCAAGATGACATTGCGCCCCAATTTTTACGCCCAACGAGGAAAGGCATGAACCCTGAAAAGTATTGTGAAGATAAAACCAGAGGTTCTGGCTCATCCTTTTTTTATGCCTTTTTGTTTTTATCCCCTGAAAAACGCCGTGCCATGATGGCATTGTATGCTTTTTGCCGTGAAGTGGATGATATTGCCGATGAAATCAAAGAAAAAGAAGTGGCGATTCCTAAGCTAGTATTTTGGCAGGAAGAGATTGACCGTGTCTTTGAAGGTGTAGCGCGTCACCCCGTAGGCAAAGAATTGATGTGGACGATTGCGCATTACCCTGTGGAGAAAGAACAATTCACTGAAATGATTGAAGGTATGCTTATGGATGTGTCGGGCAAACCTATGGTCACGGATGATGACTTGATGTTGTATTGTTACCGTGTGGCGGGTGTGGTCGGCTTGATGTCCATTGCTGTGTTTGGTTATACACATGAACAGTCTAGGCAATTCGCGCTTAAGATGGGCGATGCATTGCAGTTGACCAATATTCTACGTGATGTGTATGAAGATACCAAGATTGAACGTATTTATTTACCACAACAAACCAGAGCCAAGTTTAAAGTCACTGACCAAGATATTCGTCAGGGGTTTACGGATAACGCACAAACCAATGCCAACCTGAAAGCATTGTTGCAATACTATTTGGATAAAGCAGAGCAGTCGTACCAAGATGCACTCGCCGCATTACCAAATGAGGACAGACAAAGCCTGACACCATCCATTATGATGGGTGCGATTTATTATGCACATTTGGCAAAAATTAAAGCTGTAGATTTTGATGTTTGGCAACAGCCTGCACGATTAACGCCCTTGAAAAAAATATGGGTAGCATGGAAAGCATATCGTTATGAAAAAAAGGCGGTAAAAAAAGGTTTGCCGCTTAAAGTTTCATTTTGATGGGTAAACTTTAATCATGAAACGTATTGCGGTGGTTGGTGGTGGTGTTGCGGGTATGACTGCAGCACTTCGCTTGGCTGAAGCTGGGCATGAAGTTGATTTGTTTGAAGCAGCACCCGCCTTGGGAGGGCGCACCAAATCGTTTTATGATGAAGAAGTCGATGAATGGGTGGACAATGGTCCTCATGCCATGGTGGGTGCATACCATAGCACATTAAAATTGCTCCAAGACATTGATGCTACGCAATATGTGAACTGGCAATCATCATTAACATTATCACTTTGGGATAAAGCACGCGGTTTTTTTGATTTAAAAGCGGTATCGTGGTTGCCAGTTAATATCGCCTTAATTTGGGCAGTTTATCGTTTGCCTGGTCATGATGTAAGTAGCGTAAAAGCCATGCTTAGGCTTGCCATGACCATGCATAACCGCAATGAAGAGCAAACAGTGCAGCAATGGATGGACGAAATCAAAGCGCCGGAACGCTTGGTTGAGGATATGTTGGAGGTTTTGTGCTTGGGGGTGATGAATGAACCCATGAACACTGCTAAAGCTAAAACATTTGCCCTTGTTTTGGCATTGTCTTTTTCTTCGCATCGAAATGCCAAGATGGGCTGGTTTAACAAGCCATTATCCCAAGCTTTGGTTGCGCCACTTGCAGATAAATTACGGGCTTTGGATGTCAATATAGAGCTTAGGTCATCTATCCGCAGTTTGGATGAGTTGAATCATGATTCGATTGTTTTAGCGCTTCCTGCTTTTGCGCGAAACCGTTTACTTGGCATCAAGGAAGGTGTGGCTACGCAATCCATCACCAATATCCACCTTTGGTTTGAAGATAAAGTTGAGCTGCCCAATCTCATGCAAGGTATGTTAGACACGTATGGGCAGTGGCTATTTGATGTGTCAGCCATGATGAATCAGGAAAATAAGTTGCAACATTTGTGCGTGATTGTGAGTGCAGATGAATCGGATAAAACACAAGATGAGCTGGTAACTTTGGTTTTATCAGAAATTGAAACCATGCTGGATGTAAAACTTCCGCAGCCCCAAAAAGTACGTTTTATTCGCGAAAAAAGAGCAACGGTTTTGGTTCGCGAACAAAAGGGTGTGGATTTGCCTGGTCATGTTTTTGACGTTGGAGAAGCCCCTCAAATCGGCGAACTACCTGCTACCATTGAACTTGCGGTATTGTTGGGTGAAAAAGCAGCCCAGATGGTACATTTATCACATGAAAATAGTGCTTGACACAAGTAGTTATTCACTTTTTTGAGCGTCTGTCACATATTTGTCTTAATTAGCCTTGCATGTTCAATTGTTGGCACAGCATTGATATCTTAACATACTGATTATAAAGAAATAATTAACATTGCCTAAAAAATAGACAGAGGCAAGATAGTGCTTAAGTGTTTAATAATCTTTAGGATGTGCGCAGTGTTATCCACAAAGTTATCCACAGGTTTCGTGAACAACTTTTAGTCATAAATACAAAGTATGTGTTTATAAGGGTTTTGACCCAAAATGAGGAAAAAATGATACCTAAAAATAACGAAAACTTAGACATAAATATTTCACGTCGAAATGCTTTTGACGTGGTCAAAGCTTCAGGCGAAAATATTTTGACGTACTTGAACGGTCAAATCACCCAAGACATCAAAAACCTGACTTCAGAACAAGCTTTGTATGCTGCGGTTCTAAACCCACAGGGAAAAGCGGTGTCGGATTTCTATCTGATGTTGACCCAGAAAAAAGATAACTGGGCGGAGGTGATGTTTTTATGTCCACATGATTTTACCGTGGCACTGATTGAACGCTTAACCATGTTTGCCATGGGTTATGATTT
>CAMZLG010000157.1 GCA_947311495.1 uncultured Zetaproteobacteria bacterium | reverse complement strand
TATTTTTTATCTATTTTCAAAATCTAGGGATAAAGCCTGTAGAGTAACAACATAATATACTTAATACGCCCAGCTTGATAAAAAAACATAGTTTAATTATTTTGCTTTTGTAATCTAGCGCCATGAAAATAAAAAGTGATATGTTTCACGTGAAACATCCCGATGGAAAAGTTGATGTGTTGGTGATTGGTGCTGGTCATGCGGGGTGTGAAGCTGCGGCTGCAGCTGCGCGTCGCGGGGCTAAGGTTAGGCTTATCACCCAAAACTTAGACACCATTGCCAAGATGTCATGCAACCCCGCCATTGGTGGTGTGGGCAAAGGTCACTTGGTCAAAGAAGTGGATGCTTTGGGCGGAATCATGGGTGTGGCAGCAGATAAAGCTGCTATTCAATATCGCATCTTAAACCAGCGTAAAGGTCCTGCTGTACAAGCCACCCGCGCGCAGTGTGATAGGCGGTTATACCATATTGCCATGCGCCACCTTCTGGATAGTCAATATAATTTACACGTGTATCAAGGTTCCATTAATGATATTTGCTTTACCAGCACAGGTGAAGTGTGTGGGGTATTGGATAACTTTGGTGTCCAGCATGAAGCACCCACAGTTATCTTAACAACAGGAACATTTTTGGGCGGACTGATTCATATTGGTGACAACCGTTTTCCAGCCGGTCGTTTGGGTGATGCTGCGATTGAAGGTTTGACGCAAGAGTTGTATCAAAAAGAGCTTCGTTTAGGTCGTTTAAAGACGGGCACACCACCGCGTTTGGATAAGCGAACCATTGATTGGGATAGTTTAGAACAACAGCCGGGAGATGTGAACGCAACACCATTCTCTATTTTAAATGCGCAAGTGAATCAATATCAGGATAACTGCGCCATAGCGCGAACCAATAAAAAGACACACGATATTATTCGTGAAAATCTTGAACGGTCACCGATGTTTTCTGGTCAAATTGAAAGCAAGGGGCCGCGTTATTGCCCTAGTATTGAAGATAAGGTGGTTCGGTTTTCTGATAAAGATAGCCATCAAATATTTTTGGAACCCGAGGGTAGTGATCATGCAGAGGTGTATCCCAATGGTATATCAACCTCCCTACCGATTGATGTGCAGTGGAAGTTTTTGCGCTCGATACAAGGATTGGAACAGGTCAATATCATTCGTCCTGGTTATGCGATTGAGTATGACTATGTTGACCCAACAGAACTTAAGACCACATTGGAATGTAAGAAGGTTGCTGGTCTATTTCATGCCGGGCAAATCAATGGTACAACAGGTTATGAAGAAGCTGCAGCGCAAGGTTTGTTGGCGGGTATTAATGCTGCAGCACTTGCTTTAAATTTAGATTCGTGGGTGCCAACGCGTGCTGAATCTTATATCGGTGTGATGGTTGATGACCTTGTGCATAAAGGTGTAAGTGAACCTTACCGAATGTTTACATCACGCGCTGAGTTTCGACTGCAGTTACGCGAAGACAATGCTGATATTCGTTTATCAGGTCACGCCATGCGTATGGGTTTGTTGAATGACGGTTGGAAAGCGAAGATAGAAAACCGGATTCACTTGATGGAAGAAGCCAAAGATATATTAGAAAGCATGGTGATTGGCTCGGGTAAAGTGTGGAAAAGTAAACTGGATGAGTATGACCTTCCTTTGCCCAAGCAGGGTATGTCTGTTTCGGCATATTGTCATCGCCCAGACGTTGATGTGGATAGGGTTATTCCATTGCTGAACTTGGGAGATTTAAATGCTCGAGACCTAGGCTCTGTGAAAGCCTTATTGCATTATGATGGTTACCTGGATAAACAACAGCTGGAAGTGGATAAGTTTTCCAACTTGGAATCTATACGTATTCCTGAGCAAATGGATTATTCAAAAGTGATGGGCTTAAGTACAGAGGTAAGGCAAAAGCTAACTGATGCAAAACCCTTGAATTTGGGTCAAGCATCACGGATTTCAGGGGTTACCCCTGCTGCCATGAGCTGTATGATGATATGGCTGAAATCAGCATCCAAGGTTAGAGCTAAAGCAGATGGATAAAGTGCAAGTGCAATATTGCGATGAAGTGATGAAGTTTCGTAAGGTTTTAAACTTAACATCCATCAAAGATGTGAACGTGTTTTATAAGACGTTTATTACACCGTCTGTTTTACTTGAAAAATGGATACCTCAAGGTGCAACAGTATTGGATATTGGAAGTGGTATGGGTGTGCCGGGTATTCCATTGTTGATTCATCGCCCAGATATTCGTGGCATTTTGGTTGAACGCAGAATGAAACGCACAGAGTTTATGCGACATGTGCTTCGTAAGTTAAAGTTAAATGGTGTGGCACATGATGCAGACATTAATGATTTGGACCCATTGGGCGCAACCGTGTGTACTGCACGTGCTGTCTCTGAAGTAAGCACGCTTATTACCTTGTGTGACAAACATATTGTTGAAGGTGGTTTGGCTGTTTTACCCATACCTAACGAGGCAGGTTTACCTGATGTGGAAGGCTGGGTGTTGCAAGAAGACTTTCATCAACAAGGTCAACAGCGGATTGTTTGTTACCAGAAAAACAGGATAGATAATGGAGGTGTTTCACGTGAAACATAAAAATATAGGACCTGTTTTTGCAATAGCCAACCAAAAAGGTGGTGTGGGAAAAACAACGACAAGCATCAATTTAGCAGCTTCTTTAGCAGCGATGGATAAAAGGGTGTTGGTTTTAGATTTAGACCCGCAAGGTAATACAACGTCGGGTTTAGGCGTGGATAAAGACACTGTCACTATCGGCATGTATGATTTGTTGGCAAAAGGAGGGGAGCTTAGAAATGCAATCATGGAAACAGAGTGTGAGGGTTTGTACCTTGTACCTGCAACGATAGATTTATCTGGCGCTGAGGTAGAGCTGGTGAATCAAGAGAATCGAGAGCATGTACTTTTTGAACACTTGGCGGCTTATCAGGGAGAATGTTTTGATTATATCATTATTGACTGCCCGCCTGCACTAAATATGTTAACCATTAATGCTTTAACAGCTTCCGATAGGGTTTTGATTACACTTCAAACAGAGTTTTATGCCATGGAGGGTTTGAGCCAGCTTATGGATACAATTCGTCGCGTTCGTGCCAACCTCAACACGGCATTAGAGGTTGAAGGTATTTTGTTAACCATGGTGGATAGGCGCAACAACTTGTCTATTCAAGTTGAAAAAGATGTCCGAGAATATTTTGGTGCGCAAGTATACGAGTCCGTTATTCCACGAAATGTTCGCTTATCAGAAGCGCCAAGTTATGGTTTGCCAGTGATGTACCATGATTTACGGTCAAAAGGGGCGCAAGCCTATTTGCAAATGGCACAAGAGCTGATGCAGCGTGAAGCGATTGCGGCCTAAAGGAAGGGGACAAGTATGAAAACACCACAGAAAAAACGGCAAGCTTTGGGGCGAGGTTTAAATGCGTTGTTGGGCGACAAACCAACACCAGAAGTGCTGGCACAAGCAACCCTGATTCCCATTGCCAAGATTAAACCCAATAGCTTTCAGCCGCGCACACACTTTGACCAAGATGAACTAACCGCGTTAACAGAGTCGATACGCCGAGATGGTGTGTTGATGCCTGTGTTAATTCGCCCCTTTGGTGATGGTTACGAGTTGATTGCGGGTGAGCGACGTTGGCGCGCATCGCAAGCTGCAAAACTTAAAGATATTCCAGCCGTTGTGCGTAAAGTGGATGACTTGCAGGCGCTTGAATTGGCGATTGTAGAAAATGAACAACGTGATGATTTAACCGCAGTTGAATCTGCGCGCGCATATCGAAGATTGATGGATGAATTTAATTATACCCAACAACAGGTGGCAGAAAGCGTGGGTGTATCTAGGGTTCAAGTATCTAATTTAATTAGACTTTTACAGCTTCCTGCACAAATACAACAGATGTTAGAGCAGCGTCAAATAAACATGGGTCATGCACGACCCTTGGTTGGGCTTGATGGCAAACATGCTGTGAACCTAGCGAAGCTTTGTGTGGAAAAAGGTTGGAGCGCAAGGCAGATGGAAAAAGAAGCTAAGAAAGCTTTAGCACCCGTTAAAACAAAAGATAAAGCTGTGGCTGCAGATGTGCTCGCTTTAGAAGAAGAGTTAGGGCGAAGTTTAGGTGTGGGTGTTGCTTTAAATCCCAAAAAAGATGGGTCGGGTGTTTTGAAGTTGAGTTATAACAATAAACAAGAATTGAATACAATTCTTCAACGTTTGCGCTAAACACATTCTTATTACCTTATGACGCAATATTTAAAAGCATTGATGATTGTGCTTGCCATACTTTTTAGTGTGCCGCTACTTATTCTTGCAGCGGTACAAACCAAGGGTATGCCTGAACAAGTGATGCAACATCAAGAGTGGATTACGCCAGAAGTGAGCAGTGCAAACACGCAACAGGCGGAACAGGTGAAGTCTGGTGATACAGCAGGCGTTATCCTAGGTCGTTTGGGTTTCCCCAGCGCAGAATCAGCCAACATCATTGCGGCAGCAAAACCTGTGTATCCTTTAAAAAACATACATATTGGTCATAAATTCACACGCAGCGCAACCGATCATGAAGTGCTTGTCAGTTACCAAGTTGATGCGAGTCAGGTGCTTAGCTTACGCCTGGTTGAAGGTCAAATTTGGCAAGCTGAGATGATAAAACGTAAAGTGGTATCGCGGGTAGACGTGGTGTCTGCGACAATCCAAGACAGTTTGTTTTGGGATGCCTCTAAAGCAGGGCTTGCTGATAACTTAATTTTGAAATTGGTAGACATGTTTGCGTGGGACATTGATTTTGCGCGTGATTTAAGAAAAGGCGATTCCTTTAAAGTCATGTTTGAAGAAAAGTTTGATGATGAAGGTAAACAAGTGGGTTACACCATACTTGCCGCTAGTTTTATCAACAGAGGGCGTGTGTTCACGGGGATCCGTTATGAAAATCAAAAGGGTGAGGTTGAATATTATGACGACCAAGGCAGAAACTTACGCAAAACTTATTTAAAATCACCTGTGAAATATTCGCGTATTTCTTCACGCTTTAGAACCTCTCGTATGCATCCTGTTTTGGGCTACACACGAGCACATAGGGGTGTTGACTATGCTGCAAAAACAGGCACACCCATCCACGCTATCGGCGATGGTAAAATAGTTTACAAGGGATGGAAAGGTGGTTACGGCAGGTTTATCGAAATCCGTCACAACAACGGTATTCATAGCACTGCTTACGCACATATGAGCCGATATGCCAGAGGTATGCGCAAAGGAAAATATGTCAAACAAGGTGATGTGATTGGGTATGTTGGCATGTCGGGCTTAGCAACAGGCCCACATCTACATTTTGAATTTCGTTCGCGAGGCAGAGCCGTGAACCCACTGAAAGTGAAACATAATCCGGCAAAACCTGTTTGCAAAGATGAGTTAAGTGCATTTCGTCTTAAAGCCAAAGAAATGTTGCGTTTGATGGCAACGTTTGACCAGTCTGGCACATGGGGATAACGTGTGAATATGAATAGTGAAAATGGTAAAGACTGGATTGAGCAAGCCACCACAGTATTAGATATTGAAATGAAAGCGCTTGAGGAACAAAAACAAGCATTGGGGCAAGATTTTCTTGATGCTGCCAGTTTGATTTTAAATCTCAAAGGTAAGTTGGTGATTATCGGTATGGGTAAGTCGGGCATTATTGCGCGAAAAATTGCAGCAACCTTTGCATCCACTGGCACACCTGCATTTTTTGTTCATGCCGCTGAAGCGCAGCATGGTGATTTGGGTATGATTACGGCGGATGATGCTGTGTTGGCATTGTCGCATAGTGGTGAAACCGATGAAGTGTGCGGCTTGTTGCCCACGATTAAGCGCTTGGGCGCACCCATCATTGCCATGACAGGTGGTGCGGCTTCAACCTTAGCCAAACACGCAGATTATTTACTGCATATTCCTGTCACCCAAGAAGCGTGCCCCATGAATTTAGCACCCACAGCATCCACCACAGCAACGCTTGCACTGGGAGATGCACTGGCAGTGGTGGTGCTCAAACACAGGGGCATTCAACCCGAAGATTTTGCTAGAGTTCACCCCGCTGGAAGTTTAGGTCGGCGTTTGTTAACTGTTGCTGATGTGATGCATACTGGTAATAAAGTACCAATGGTTACAGCGGATACAAGTTTAACGGATGCGATTTATACCATGAGTAGTTTTCGTTTTGGTATCACGGGCGTTGGCAGTGATGGTAAACTTGAAGGATGCCTAACTGATGGTGATTTAAGACGTATTTTACAACAGGGTGAGTGGGATATGCAGCAGCCCGTTGCTAAGTTGATGCATACTTCACCGCAAACGATTGTTAAAAACCATCTTGCAAGTGAAGCGGTGCGTTTGATGGAAGAAAAGAAGGTTACCGTTTTGTTTGTGACCAACGATGCTGGTGCGCTTCAAGGCATTGTTCATCTTCATGATTTATTACAGGCAGGTATTGCATGAGTGCTTATCAGAGTTTTCCATTAAATAAAGCCAAAGGTATCAAAATGTTGGTCTTGGATGTGGATGGTGTGTTAACCGAAGGGCATGTGACCATGACGGATAACGGCGAGGAAATTAAAAACTTTAATGTGTGTGATGGGCATGGCATTAAGATGGTGCAACGCGCTGGCATTGAAGTCGCCATTTTAACAGGGCGCAAATCTAAAGTTGTGGCACATAGAGCATCCGATTTAGGTATTCAGTACTTGATTCAAGGCAGTCTTCGTAAAGCTGACGGGCTGAAAGATTTATGTGCGCAAGCAGGTATTGAGCCTAAAGATTGTGCTTACATGGGTGATGATGTGATTGATTTGCCTGCTATGATGCAATGCCGACTTAAAACTGCGCCCGTCAATGCGCATGCAAGTGTGCTCAAAAAAGCAGAATGGGTTTCTGATTGTAAGGGCGGTTTAGGTGCTGTGCGCCAGTTATGTGAAGGGCTTATTTTAGCCAATGATGCTTGGAAAAGTGTTGTCGAAGATGCTTATGATGTTTCACCTAAAGACTGTGGTTGGTAAGCGTTAAACTGTGTTACGCTTTCTCAAATGGATGTTTGTAAGCTTAAGTGTGGGTAGCGTACTTTACACTGGGTTTTTGATGCTCACTTCCAAGCAAGACATCAAACAAATTGTGGATGTGGCAATGTTACAAACAGGTACAAAAGTGACCAACGCTGATATGACTGAATATGATGGTGATCAGCTGGTTTGGCGGTTAAAAGCAGATACAGCACAAGATAAAGGTGGCGAGGTTGAGTTGGAATCCCCTCTTTTAACGATGGTGCTAAGCAATGGTGAAGCCATGCCTATTCAAGCCCAGCAAGGGAAGTATTATAAAACAAAGCAGGTGGTTCATTTGTTGGGTCATGTTGTTGTAGATTATCAAAGTTGGAAGTTAAGTAGTGCGCAGATGAATTATGTACAAAAAACAGGTGAACTTATTGTTCCGCATGATTTTGTTTTAACGCAGAACGGCATTACTGTGACAGGCAAAGATTTGCATGTTTTTCGTGAAGCAGGCAAATTGCAGGTGATGCAAGGCGTGCATATGCGTATAGAGGAATAAGTATGAAATTGAGCGTATGGTTAATTTTATTGTTGCTGCCTAGCTGGGCGTTGGCTGCGATGACAGTGGATGCAGATCGGTTTGAATTGGTGCAAGGCAAACAACAGGCAGACTTTTATGGGCATGTGGTGGTTAAGCGCGAAGATATGACCCTCAAAGCCGAAAAAGTGCGTGTTTGGTATCAAGATAATAAGACAACAGGTAAACGGGTGTTAAAACAAGCTGAAGCGATTGGTAAAGTAGATATTGATACGCCCGACAGCAAAGGTAAATCCGATTATGCTTTGTTTACCACCACATCCAATGTTTTGGTGATGAAAGGAAATGCACACATGACATCCCAACAGGGCACAGTGGAAGGTGAACATATCACCTACAATACCAAAACCAAGGACACCAAAGTGGTGGGTGGTGATTCAGGCAAGCAAGTGCGCTTCACCTTTGATGAGGATGTGCAGTGAGTGAACTTAGCAACACAGACCGTGCGCATCTCCAAGCATCCAACCTGAAAAAGGTCTATGGGCACAAAACCGTGGTGCATGATGTAAGCCTTGAGGTGTTTTCGGGTGAGTGTGTGGGTTTGTTGGGTGCGAATGGAGCAGGTAAAACCACCTCTTTTTATATGGTTTGCGGGCTTGTGGAAGCTGATGGTGGGGATGTGACATTAGATGGTGAATCCATTGTTGAAATGCCGATGTATATGCGAGCCCGCAAAGGCATTGGTTATTTGCCGCAAGAAGCCAGTGTGTTTCGTAAACTTACGGTGCGCGAGAATTTATTAGCCATTTTTGAAACATTGGACATGCCCAATGAGCAAATGCATGAAGAGTTGGATGCATTGCTTGCAGATTTTGGGCTTGAAGAAGTGCAAGAGCAAAAGGCATACACCTTATCGGGTGGACAGCGGCGGCGCACAGAAATTGCCCGCTGTTTGGTGACCAAGCCGAAATTTGTGTTGCTGGATGAACCCTTTGCAGGCGTTGACCCGATTGCTGTGGAAGATATTCAAGGTATCATTAGTGACTTGCGTGATAAAGGGTATGGCATTTTAATTACCGACCATAATGTGCGCGAAACCTTGAGTATTTGTGATAGAGCTTATTTGATGACAGCGGGTGAAATTTTGGTGCAAGGTTCAGCCGAAGATATTGTAAACAATGAAGATGCACGCCGCTTATATTTCGGCGAAAGCTTTAGTTTGTAAGGGGTTATAAATGAGCAAACAAAAACATAATCCCATCATTATCGCCATGACAGGCGCATCGGGCGCACCGTATGCCTTGCGATTGATTGAGCGTCTAGCCAAGCAAGAGATTCAACTACACTTGTTGATTTCCGATGCGGCACGGGTGGTGTTGGATAAAGAGTCGAATTTTAAATTAACCGCAAACCTTGATGATATGGCAAAAGAAATTGCGGACTTTATGGGTGTGGATGCCAAGTATTTAACCTGCTGGGGCAACAAAGATTGGATGTCACCTGTGGCATCAGGTTCGGCAGACATGCAGGATATGGTGGTTGTGCCTTGTTCTATGGGCTCTTTGGCTCGAATCGCTACGGGTGCATCAAGCAATTTGATTGAACGGGCAACTGATGTGATGATGAAAGAGCGCAAGAACTTGATTCTTGTGCCGCGTGAAACACCGCTATCTGAAATTCATTTGGGGCATATGTATAACCTATCAAAAATGGGTGTGTGTATCATTCCAGCTATGCCAGGCTTTTATCATGAGCCGAAAACGATTGATGATTTGGTGGATTTTATGGTGGGCAGGATTTTAGACCATCTAAAGGTAGATGATGGCACAAACATTCGATGGGGAGCATGAGCAATTTATCACCAACTTGAGCGTTGGCAGCCTCATGTATAGCGCTGCTATAACATGTCGGCTTTCGCCTACAATTTGAAGATAAATTACCTCATGGGTGATTTGAAGAATAAGTAAAATTAGGAGTTAATGATGGCAGTAGATGCAAAAGTATTGGACGACATTTCAGAAAGAATCGCATCAGGCATCAAAATGCTTGGTGGTGTAAAAATGGGTGCAGAAGCCCAAATTCAAAACATAGTCGAAGGCGCATTGGCGCACTTTGATGTGGTGACGCATGAGCGCATGGAAGTGCAAGAAGCCATGCTCAAAAAAGCGCGCGAAGATTTGCAAGTCATGGAAGCGCGTATCACCCAGCTTGAAGAACAGCTAAACAGCAAATAATCCATGCTAGCAAGGCTTGCCAGCGCATCACTTCGAGGGCTTGAAGCTGAAGCTGTTGATGTTGAGGTGGATTTATCGCGGGGTATGCCATCGTGGAGTTTGGTGGGTTTGCCCGATGCGGCGGTGCGCGAAGCCAGAGATAGGGTGCGTGCAGCCCTTTTAAATTCCAACTTTGAATTTCCGTTAAGACATATCACGGTCAACCTCGCCCCTGCGGACAAACGCAAAGATGGCTCTCATTTTGATTTGCCTGTTGCTGTGGGTTTATTGCTTGCATCAGGTCAGATTTATGTGGAAAACCAAAGTACGTTACCTTTTATGGTGGGTGAACTGGCTCTGGATGGTCGCTTAAACCCTGTGGCGGGTGTGTTACCACTCACCATTTTTGCACAAAGCCAAGGGATTAAACAAATCATTGTACCGCTTGCCAATGCTGAAGAAGCAGCAGTGGTACAAGGTATTGAAGTGATTGCAGCGAGTAACTTGTTGGAGGTCGCTGCACATATTCAGGGCAAACGTGAGTTGTCCGTTTACGTGTCCGACACCAACCATGAAACGCAAGTTGAAAACAAACTCGATCTCAAAGACGTGCGTGGACAGCAACAAGCAAGACGCGCCTTAGAAATTGCCGCAGCAGGTGGGCATCATATGTTGATGAGCGGGCCACCTGGTTCAGGGAAAAGTATGTTGGCTTCGCGTTTGCCCAGTATTTTGCCGCCACTCACTGATGAACAACGCCTTGCCGTAGCAAGGGTTTACAGTATTTCAGGCGATATATCGAACCGCTCTCCCATGTCATCTGTTCCACCTTTTCGCTCCCCGCATCATTCGGCATCGGATGTCGCCATGATTGGCGGGGGTCAGATTCCAAAACCGGGCGAAGTCTCGAAAAGCCTTCACGGCGCGTTGTTCATGGATGAACTACCAGAGTTTAAACGACCTGTTTTAGAGGTTCTTCGTCAACCTTTGGAGAGCGGCACAGTATCCATTGCTCGTGCCGCAGACACTTTAACATTTCCCGCTGAGTTTCAGTTGATTGGTGCGATGAATCCGTGTCCGTGCGGTTATTTGGGGCATCCAACCAAACCTTGTCGGTGTGCGGCAGGGCAGGTGGCGCGGTATATTGGGCGTATTTCTGGTCCGCTGTTGGATAGGTTTGATATTCGCATTCATGTGCCACCAGTGGAGCATGATGCGTTGACCAATATGCAGGCTGGAGAATCATCGGCAGAAGTGCGGAAAAGGGTGGTTCAAGCTAGAAACATTCAATATGCACGCCAAGGCGAAGGTATTGTTAATGCACGACTTTTACCCACGGCTTTGGAAGAACATGCCAAACCTGATGAAGAAGGAAGTAAACTTCTCACCACGGCGCTCAACCGCTTTGGTTTATCGGCAAGAAGTTATCATCGCATCTTAAAAGTGGCGCGAACCATTGCTGATTTGGCAGGTGAGCCCAAAGTGCAGGCGGCACATATCGCCGAAGCACTACAATATCGAGGAGATAACGAATGAATGTCGTGATTACAGGTGCAAATCGTGGGCTTGGCTTGGGTTTTGTGCAGCATTATTTAAGTCAGGGTGATGACGTTTGGGCGTGTTATCGCAGTAACCTTGATGGTTTAACAGATATACAGAGCGATAAACTACATACGGTGCAGTTGGATGTTAGCCAAGATTTTGATGCGAACACTTTAGACTTCCCTGAAAGCATAGACTTGCTGATTAACAACGCAGGTATCTATGGCCCGTATGGTGGGCAGGATTTGGATAGCATCACTTCAGAGGCCATGTTGGATGTGTTTAATATCGATTGTGCAGGACCTTTGCGGGTGGTGCAGCAGCTTAAAGAGCGCATCATCCAAGCTGGTGGAACGATTGCGAATATCAGCTCTAAGATGGGTTCGAGCGATGATAATGGAAGTGGTGGCACGTATGCTTATCGTGCTGCTAAGGCGGGTTTAATCATTATTTCCAAGTCTATGGCGATTGATTTAAAGCCGCTGGGTGTTTCTGTGATTACGCTTCACCCCGGTTGGGTGACCACGGACATGACGCACCAATCGGGATTGATTGATGTGCCAACATCGGTGGCGGGTATGACGGATGTGATAAGTCGGGTTAATGATTATGCGCTGGGGCAATTTGTTGCCTTTGATGGCAAGGTCATTCCGTTTTAAGCACCCATCCAAGCCGCTGAATTGACAATTTATACGACCGTGGCTGTATTGCGATATGGTTGGCAAGTATAAAACGGCAGAAGCATGGCGAGATGATGCCATGCAACGCGAAAATGGTGTGTCGGATGCGGAAGCAGCAAGCCGCCGCAAGCAAGCCGAAGCGCATTATAAGCAAGAAGGTGTTTCGCCCGATGCCGATACATGTGCCGACCATGAATTATTTATTTTAGGTAAGATGGATATGCAGGAATATGAGCAATATTTGCTGTTTAAACATAGCCGAAACCAAGGAGACACTTGATGTCAGCAGAACAAACAATCGCAGCAAATAAAGCCGTAGAAATTCATTACACATTGACCAATAAAGACGGTGAGACTGTGGACTCATCATTTGGGCAAGCACCATTGGCATATATCCAAGGCACAGAAAGCTTGGTACCTGGTCTTGAAAAACATTTAGAAGGCAAAAAAGTGGGCGCGAATATCACAGTTTCGATTACTCCTGAAGAAGGTTATGGCGAGCGCGATGATAACCTAACTCAAGCTGTGCCTAGGGAAGTGTTTCAATTTGATGGTGAGATTGAAGTGGGTATGCGCTTTGAAGCTGAAACAGAAAACGGCATAGATTTAGTAACCGTGATTGAAGTGGACGAGACAACAGTCACCGTAGATGGCAACCACCCGCTTGCAGGGCAAACGCTAAACTTCGTGGTGCAAGTGATGAGTATTCGTGATGCAACCGAAGAAGAATTGGAGCATGGTCACATTCACGGCGAAGGCGGCTGCGGTCACTAAGATGGCTATTCAAATTTATCATAACCCAAGGTGCAGCAAATCACGCGCTGCGTTGAACTTATTAGAAGAAAAAGGTGTGGAACATGAGGTGATTGATTACCTGAAAAACCCACCCACGGTTGAAGAGCTAATCACTGTGCTCGATAAGCTTGGTATGCAGCCGCAAGACTTGATGCGCAAAGGTGAAGCGGAATACAAGGAATACATCCAAGACAAAGATTTAAGCCGAGAAGAAATGATTGCCTTGATGGTGCAGCACCCGAAAATGATTGAACGACCCATTGTTGCCAATGATTTAAAAGCTGTGATTGCACGCCCATTGGAACTCATTTTACCGATTATTGCTTGATGAAGTGAGGGGCTCAGTCAGCCCCTCGTTTATTGGCTAAAAGGGCTCTGACCCCTTTCCTGACCCCTTTCCTTGTCGTGATTGCGGAGGTGTTATAGCAGTTCTAATGCTCTTTGGAGGAGTAGGGTATTTTTAACCATGACATTTTCACAATAGAGAGTCAGATGCAAGGTCTATCATTATATCACCACTTAGTTCTGAAAAGATTCATGGTTATTGTGGAAGGTAACAACATGTTTAAATAGAACCTGATTATGCGCTAGGCATACTTAATTTAATGATAGGCTCGCTTCCTGACTCCTGTTCTGACTTGTGCGTTTTATCCTTAAGCTCTTTGTTTGTATTGATTATGGTGTTGCATTGTAAAACAATATTAAATGAAGAGAGGGAAGTGATGGACTTATTAAAAATTGGAACACAAGCATTAATGGATAAATTTGGGGGGATGGATAAGTCATCTTTAACAGATGCGTTAAGTGGCTTAATGGCTGGTAGTGATGGAGACAGTAGTTTTGATGTCATGGGGCTTGTTTCAAAAATGCAAAGCAGTGATACAAGTTCAGACCTAACTGATATTGCTGCGTCATGGCTGGGTGATGGCGAAAATGCCCCAGTATCTGCAGAACAATTAAAAGAGGTTTTTTCACAAGATCAAATTGCTTCGTTTGCTCAAAAACTTAATGTTGATGAAGATACTGCTTTGGATAGTTTGTCTGAAGCCTTACCATCTATGGTTGATCAAGGAAGTGATAATGGTTCATTAATGGATATGGCAAGTGGTGGACTGGGTGGTTTAATGGATATGGCAAGTAAGTTTTTGAAATAAGCAGCATGAAAAGTGAGAGAGGGGGCGTTGCTCCCCCTTTTTTATACTAGGAAGCCTTTTCAAGACTTTCAAGTTTGTAATGACGAAAAAACTGATGTCGATATAGTTCGAGCAAGAAAGATAATTGTTTTAGGCTAGGCATCGGAGTTTTTACCGTGACATTTCAAGATTTATTGCTGACATTGCAACACTTTTGGGCAAAGCAGGGCTGTGTGGTTCAGCAGCCTTATGATAGCTCTATGGGTGCTGGCACATTCCATCCATCTACTTTTTTGAGGGTGTTGGATGATAAAGATTGGCGCACTGCTTATGTGCAGCCATGCCGCCGCCCGACCGATGGGCGGTATGGTGAAAACCCCAACCGTTTACAACATTATTACCAATTTCAGGTGATTCTCAAACCTGCACCCGATGATATTTTGGATTTGTATTTGGCATCCTTGCGCGAAATCGGTATTGATACCGATGTTCACGATATTCGTTTTGTTGAAGATGATTGGGAATCCCCAACACTTGGCGCATGGGGTTTGGGTTGGGAAGTCTGGCTTAACGGCATGGAAGTAACCCAGTTTACCTATTTTCAGCAGGTGGGAGGCGTTGAATTACCGCGCACACCAGGTGAAATTACTTACGGCTTAGAGCGCTTGGCGATGTATATCCAAGGCGTGGAAAATGTGTATGACCTGATTTGGGTGGAGCAACCTGATGGTAAACAAGTGACTTATGGCGAAGTGTTTTTACGCAATGAGCAGGAATTTTCAGCGTATAACTTTGAACATGCCAATATCGAATTTTTACAACAGCAATTTGACCAAGCTGAAGGCGATTGCAAAAAGCTGGCGGAAAATAACTTGTTTTTACCTGCCTACGAAGAAGTCATCAAAGCGTCTCATGCGTTTAACTTGTTGGATGCACGGGGGGCGATTTCGGTGGCTGAGCGGCAACGCTTTATTGGTCGGGTTCGTGGATTATCGCGCACCGTTGCCCAAGGGTATGCGGGGGTAGAATCATGAGTAATTTGAAACCGCTATTGATTGAAATTGGTGTGGAAGAAATCCCAGCAGGTGTTGCGCCGCGCATGGGTAACGCATTGAAAGATGCATTGATGAAATTGTTTAACGATACCAATCTTGAAGTCTCTGACATGCGTTTGGGTGTGACCCCGCGCCGTTTGCTTATTCACGTCACTGACTGCCCAACCATGCAAGCTGACCGCGAGCAAGTGATTTGGGGGCCGCCAGAAAATATCGCGCTTAAAGATGGCGAACCAACCAAAGCTGCAGAAGGATTTGCCCGTAAATCGGGTTTAAGTGTGTCTGACTTTGAATTTACCGACAAAGGTGATGGTAAAGCCAAATATATGAAAGCAACCATCACCGTGAAAGGGCGCACAAC
Organism: uncultured Zetaproteobacteria bacterium; assembly: GCA_947311495.1. Taxonomy (GTDB): domain Bacteria; phylum Pseudomonadota; class Zetaproteobacteria; order Mariprofundales; family Mariprofundaceae; genus Ghiorsea. The sequence goes on along the minus strand of CAMZLG010000157.1, from coordinate 239 downwards.
GGCTGAGATTATTGCCGAAGCCATGCCTGCAATCTTGCGCGGGTTGCCAAGCCCCAAACAAATGCAATGGCAAGATGGCGAGAGCCGAGGCGATAGTTTTATTCGCCCCATCCGTTGGATTGTGGCGCGATTGGGTGATGATGTGTTGGACTTTTCCTTTGCAGGTATTGTTGCAGGCAAACAATCCTATGCCCATCGTATGTGCAAAGATGCCAAGGGTGACATCAGTGTAACAGACC
>CAMZLG010000156.1 GCA_947311495.1 uncultured Zetaproteobacteria bacterium | reverse complement strand
GCAGAAGATTTAAATAACGATATGAATACCATCGTAGATAAAAAATTAAATCAAATTACAAATAAAATTCCAACCTTGCCCAACATCTGTATACTTGGCATCAACCAACCACGATAATATATTCGCCTTGCGTATGCCTGAATCAGTATTTGATGGTGTATGGTTGATGGGTGCAAATGTACCACTACAAAGCAATGTGGATGAATTGATGATGGAGCAGGGGCGTATTTTATGTGGTATTCCTAAGCTTGGTGTAGACTGGGATGTGAAGCTTCATCCACTCAATGCTAACCTGATTGAACGGCAAGGTGTGAGCTTTGATAAGGGTTGTTATGTGGGGCAGGAAGTGACCAGTCGAATGCAATGGCGGGGCGGCATTAAAAAGAAATTATACCGTGTTCAAGTGGATGAAAAAGTGGACGTACCATGTGCGGTGTTGACCACGGTTAAAGTTGGTGAAATCACCAGCCTTGCTCAAAACAGTGACGGTGTTTATCAAGGTATTGCATTGTTGCCGATTGAGGTTGTTGAATCGAACAAACCTTTAAATGTGGAAGGTGGTGCGCATGTTCGAGTGATAGGCATTTGTGGGTTAGAAAATGACTCGGTTTGATTGCGAGGTTAGCATAGACTAAAAATCACATGATTTTATGTGCAAGGCACGTTATCTTGCGTGCAAATTTGAATTGTTACATCTTGAGTTAGGGGAATCCATGTTAAAGTTATTAACCAAAGTCTTTGGTAACCGCAATCAGCGGGTGTTAAAAAGCTTGTATCCGATTGTTCGGCAAGTGAATGGTTTTGCAGAAGAAATTGAGAAATTGAGCGATGAAGAACTTCGTGCAAAAACGGATGAATTTCGCAAACGCATTGCAGATGGTGAACATTTATCAGCCTTGCTGCCTGAAGCCTTTGCCGTAGTGCGTGAGGCATCAAGCAGAGTGATGGGCATGCGCCACTTCGACTCGCAAGTCTTGGGTGGCATTATCTTACACCAAGGTAAAATTGCTGAAATGAAAACGGGTGAGGGTAAAACCTTAACTGCGACACTACCCGTGTATTTGCATGCTTTGACAGGCAAAGGCGCGCATGTGGTGACGGTGAATGACTACCTTGCGTCACGCGATGCAGAAACCATGGATAAATTGTATAGCTTTCTTGGTTTAACCACAGGCGTGATAGTGAGTAATATGGAACATGCAGACAGAAAAGCTGCTTATGCATCCGACATTACTTACGGAACCAACAATGAGTTTGGTTTTGATTATTTGCGCGACAACATGGCATTTGCAGTGGAAGAGCTGGTGCAACGCGGCTACAACTTTGCTATTGTGGATGAAGTGGATTCGATTCTGATTGATGAAGCGCGGACACCGCTGATTATTTCTGGTCCTACCGAGCAAGCGGGCGAATTATACACCTTGACGGACACTTTGATTCGCAAGTTGGATAAAGATGATTATGACTTGGATGAATCGGATAAAAATGTGTCCTACACTGAGAAAGGTATGGAACATATCGAAGCGCTTTACCGCGAAGCAGGTGAGCTTAAAGATGGAAGTTTGTACGACCCTGAAAATATTAATTTATTGCATGCCGCAACCCAATGTTTGCGGGCGCACACCTTATTCACACGTGAAAAAGATTATATCGTGCGTGATGACGAAGTGGTGATTATTGATGAGTTTACAGGTCGGATGATGGCGGGTCGCCGTTATTCAGACGGGCAACATCAGGCTTTGGAAGCCAAAGAAGCTGTGACTATTCAGGCTGAAAACCAAACGCTGTCATCGATTACATTCCAAAATTTCTTCCGCATGTATGACACCTTGTCGGGTATGACAGGTACAGCAGATACTGAAGCTGAAGAATTCAAAAAAATCTATGATTTGGAAGTGGTGATTGTACCCACCAATCGTGATATGATTCGTAAGGACTTGGGTGATCTGATTTATCGCGATCAAGAAGATAAATATGATGCTATCATCAAGGATATTGTTGGCACAGCAGAGACAGGCGCACCAGTATTGGTGGGCACAACATCGATTGATAAGTCTGAAATGTTATCTGAAATCTTAAAAAAAGAAGGCATCAAACATGAAGTGTTGAATGCTAAACACCATGAACGTGAAGCTGAAATTGTATCTCAAGCTGGGCGAAAAGGTGCGATTACCATTGCCACCAATATGGCTGGTCGTGGTACGGACATTATGTTGGGTGGTAACCCTGATATGCTGGTTGCACAACTTCCTGAAAAACTAAGTGAAGAAGAGCGTGCTAAAAAAGCTGAAGAAATAAAGGCGCAATGCAAAGCGGAACATGATGAAGTGGTTGCGCTTGGCGGCTTGCATATTATTGGCACAGAGCGCCATGAGTCGCGCCGCATTGATAATCAGTTGCGTGGTCGTTCTGGTCGTCAGGGTGACCCTGGTTCCACACGTTTTTACTTATCACTTGAAGATGACTTGATGCGTATTTTTGGTGGTGAAAAAATGCAAGCCATGCTCACTAAAATGGGCTTTAACAAAGGTGAAGTCATTGAACATCCTTGGGTGAGTAAAGCGATTGCTAATTCGCAGAAGAAAGTCGAGGGGCGCAACTTCGATATTCGTAAACAATTGCTTGAATATGATGATGTGATGAACCAGCAGCGCGAAGTGATTTATGCGCAACGTCGTGAATTGCTTGAATCTGAAGATGTGCAAGATGTGATTGAAGATATGATGCTGGATTATGTGGACAAACTTGTTGAGAAATATTTGTCTGCCTCTCCAAGCAATTGGGATATTGAAGGTCTGCAACAAGCGCTTTTAGAAGAGTTGAGTGTGCAAGCGGATGTGCTGGTTTGGGCAGATGATGAAGATGTGGAACATGCTGATGATATGCATGCCAAACTTGTTGAAACATTAAAGGAACATTTGCAAGCCAAAGAAGCTTCAGCGGGCGAAGAGCAGATGCGTGGGTTTGCCAAATGGCTTCTTTTACAAGTGTTGGATAATTTGTGGAAAGACCACTTGTTGGCGATGGACCATTTGCGTCAAAGTGTGGGTTTGCGTGGTTATGCCCAGAAAAATCCAATTCAAGAATATAAACATGAATCATTTTCGTTGTTTAGCAATATGCTTGAGCGTTTGCGCACACAAACGATTGCATCTTTATTCCGTGTTGAAGTGCAAGAACCTGAGCCTGAACCAGAACCCGAGCGCATTACATATAATGTGCAAGCCAAAGAACCTGAGCCTGTGGTTGAAACGTATCAACGCAAAGGGGAGAAAGTGGGGCGTAATGACCCATGCCCATGTGGTTCAGGTAAGAAATATAAACAATGTCATGGTAAAAAACGTTAATTATGCCTGTGTTATCTAAACCTTTGGAAAAACCTTTGCCAGTGCCGGGTTTTCGGGTGGGTTCTGCATCGTGTGGTGTGAAATCGGCTGATTTAAAGGGAAAACGTCAAGATTTAACCCTGATTGTTGCTGATGTGCCAGCACAAGCGGCTGCCGTGTTTACGCAAAACAGCTTTCGGGCAGCTTGCGTGGACTTGGGCGAGTTAACCGTGCGTGAACATGCCACCGAAGTCCGCGCGATTATTGCCAATGCGGGTAATGCCAATGCAGGTGTGGGTGAAATGGAGCGGGTATGGTCGCAGCAGCTGATTGAATTGGGTGCAAATGCCGCAGATGTCGAACCGCATCAAGTGTTATCTGCATCCACAGGTGTGATTGGTGAACCCTTTCCGATTGAACGGATTCGTGCAACGATTGGCGAAGCCAAAGATTCATTGGCGGAAGATAACTGGATTCAGGCTGCTGAAGCGATTCGTACTACGGATACATTTGCCAAACATGCCTCAAAGCAATTTGAGGTGGCGGGTAAAACGTATACCATCACAGGCGTATCTAAAGGTAGTGGTATGATTCATCCAAATATGGCGACTATGCTTGGATTTATTGCGACTGATGCACCGATTCCCGCCGATGCGTTGCAGCGTATATTATCCAAAGTGGCGAATGTCTCCTTTAATAGCATCAGCGTGGACGGTGATACATCCACCAATGATACGGTTTATTTATTATCATCAGGTTTAGGGCTTGGTTATGACGAACTTGAAGATACCTCTGCATTTGAACAAGCTTTAGAAGAGGTTGCGATTGAATTGGCGCAATTGATTGTGCGTGATGGTGAAGGTGTGACCAAGTTTGTGACTATTGAAGTCTCAAGTGCAGAAGATGAAGAACAAGCCCGTACTTTGGGGCGTACCATTGCCGTTTCTCCTTTGGTGAAAACGGCATTTGCGGGTTCAGATGCCAACTGGGGCAGGATTATCATGGCGATTGGTAACAGTGATGCACCGACTCAACCTGAAAAGGTAAGTATTCAAGCCGATGATGTGGTGATTCTTAAAGATGGTAACTTGCATCCTGATTATCATGATGCGTTGGGTATGGCAGTGTTTGCCAAACAGGAATTTACTTTGCGCGTTGATATTGGTTTGGGTAAATCAAGTGCAAGGGTGTGGACGGGTGATTTGACTCATGAATATATTGAAATAAATGCAGAATATAGAACGTAACAGGAAGAGGAGAAGGGTATGAATGTATATAGTTTTACAGGGCGTTTGGCGCGGGATTGTGAGCAACGCTTTACACAAGGCGGCATGGCGATTTGTTCGTTTACCGTAGCTGTGGATTATGGTTTTGGTGATAACAAAGGCACCAACTGGATTCGCGCATCATTGTTTGGAAAACGTGCAGAAGGCGGTTTGCCGCAGTATTTGAAACAAGGCACTCAGGTTGCGATTTCTGGCGAACTTCGTGTGCGTGAATATGATGATAAAGAAGGCGTAAAACGCACATCAGTAGAAGTGTCTGTGGATAAACTTGATTTGATTGGTGGACGCAATGATGGTGGCGGTCAATCTTCGGGTGGTTATCAACAGGGCGGTGGGCAACAGCAACGGACTCAACAAGCACCAGCCAAACAAAATGACCCATTTGCTGACCAACCTGATTTTAATTCAGCACCTGTGGATGATGATATTCCGTTTTAATGTCTACCATGGTGATAAATACCTAACACATAAAAGTTAGCTTGTTTTATATAACCTACTAGAAATAGTAGGTTATTTTTTTGTCCTATGTTAAGCATTTATTTCACTTCTAAGCTGGAGTGTTTTTTCAATGTGTTCTTGAAGTATACTTGGTGTATAGGGTTTTTGGATAAAACTGACAAGGTCGTCGTGTTCAAACCGTTGCCGAATATCACGTTCGCTGTAACCAGAACATAAAATAATAGGCAGGTTAGGGTTGATTTGTCTAAGTTGGTACAAAGCGCCTTGTCCATCAAGCCTTGGCATGGTCATATCCAATAAAACAAGTTGAATTTCTGTTTGGTGTAATTGATATTGTTCAACGGCTTCTACACCGTCAGCTGCTTCAAAACAAGTTGTAAACCCAAGATCATTTAATATTTCACATGAAGTTCCTCGAATCGTTGCATCATCATCAACCACAAGTATACCTTGCTGTTGGCTGCTGCTGTTAAGCGTTAATAGATTGGTTTTATTTTCGCTCACACTTGGGGCATCAACAATTGGGAAAAGTATACTAAATACAGTACCTTTATTGGGCTCAGATTGAATGTAAAGTGTGCCATTATGCCCTTGGATAATGCCTAAAACCGCGCTCATGCCTAATCCATGACCTGTAAGCTTGGTGGTAAAAAATGGCTCAAATATACGCTCTATAATATCCTTTGGCATACCACAGCCTTCATCGCTGACCCGCAGCATCACGTATTCACCTTGCGCAAGCGTATTAGGAACATATGCGTTCTTCAGATATATTTCATCTGCCCAGAATGCTTTAACATCAATATGAATGCTTCCGCGTTTACCCTCCATAGCATCATTGGCATTGGTGATAAGATTTAGAATGACCTGTTGAAGTTGGGCAACATCGGCAAGGATAAAGGGAATATCATCGCTTAGCTGATAGACCATATTAACATCTTTACTGATAGATACCTCTAAAAGTTGGGTCATTTCAGAGACGAGTTTGCATAAATGAGTAGGTTTAACAATAAACGAACCTTTTCCTGAATAGGCTAACATTTGATTGCATAATTGCGCTGCTTTTTTTCCAGCACTTGTAATATGGTGAATAAACTTATTAGCAGGATGCGTTTCATTAAAGCGAGAGCTTGCAAGTGATGCATTGCCCATAATGACGGTGAGAAGATTATTAAAGTCATGCGCAATACCACCTGCCAATACACCTAAGCTCTCGAGTCGTTGATTATGTTCAAGTTTGGCTTGCATTTCTCGTTGTTCTTTTAGGCTTCGGGAAATGATAGAAAAATGGCTTGGTTGCCCATCATTGTCATATGTTGCCAGTAACACACTTGATGCTGGGCACTCATCACCATCAGCTTGAATATACACAGCTTCTCCATCCCATTTCCCCTGTTCTAAAGCAAAGGGGATAATATCGCTAGCAATACGCTGGCATTCTTCTTGTGAATGAAAATCAAACATATTGTATCCAGAAATATTAAGATTGGGTTCAACGCCAAGCAGTACACGCCCTGCTTGGTTCATATATATAAATGTGCCATCAGGCTTTGCAATGCTTACAACATCAGATGTTTTTTCAATAATATCAGCGAGCATTTTTTGCTCACGTTGAACATTACGAAGTTCAGTCGCGTCATGTATATAGACATGGACATGGCTTTCAGCGCTACGCTTAAAAAACAAGCTATAACTGGAAGATAATACCTCAACTTGATGATGGTAACCTAAGGGCTGTTGGATTGCTTTTTCGCAATAACCCACCCATGTTTTATTGATGGGAGCATCAATAGATAAGCCCAATTTCGGTAAAAGGATTTCAGCAGCATGATTGCAATACGCAAGCTTCATATTGTGGTCTATAAAAAGGACAGGTGTAGGATTTTCCTCAGGGAATTCGGCAAGCAATGATTCTTTTTCCTCATGTTTTTGCTGACGGTTTTCAATGAAACGAAGAAAAATACTGGTGCCAATGATGGTGAACAGAATAAGCAAGGCCACGGAAGCTCGGAACAAACTTAAGCGGGATAAATCATTTTCTATGGATGCGTTTATGATGCCTTTAAGTTGATGTGTTTGCTTTTGTATGACCGCATTTTGTTCTTTTATGCTTTGAATAATACCAGATAGAGGCTTGTTATTTAATGATTGAAGTTGTTGATTTATCTGATGTAAATGTTTTTGAATTGATGTGATACTTTGTTGTGTTTCAGCATTATTTAGGGAATGACTTAGCCACCTTTCTTTTAATATACCCTGGCGTAGTTTCTTGGTTTCTTGCAAGGCATGATTGATATGCTGTTGTGAAATACTTTGGTTATTCCAGCCTTTATCAGAACTTAGGATTGCTGTCATAATATCAAGTTCAATGGTTTGGGTGGAAAGAAAAAGCGTTTTGGTTTTAAAGTGAATGTGTTCTGTGACCACTGATGCATTAAAAATAATCGTGAGAATTAAGGTAAGTGAAGTTGTAGCAAGCACTTGCATGGTGGTGTGAGAAGACATGATGCGAAAAGAAACCTGCTTGATAAAGTTTAATGCTTTCACAACATGACTTCTCCTTCACATGACTATATAACTTTTTCCTGATTACGTTTATTAGCAATAGTGATGCCAATCATAAAGATAGAGAACATGCTCAAGAGCCATGGGTTTTGACCTGTAGGGGCTAGGCATGGTTGCGCAGCACTGGTTATGTTTGTTTCATTAATATTAATATTAGCGGGTGATATTTCTTGCGTTGCCAATACAGCAGGGTCGATAATGATACCATCTGCCATACCATCTTCATCACCTGCGCCACCATCGGTTAGATAAACAATCAAACCTTTACCTGAGTCATCATGAAATACTGTGTTTTTTACGCTATCTGACCACTGTGCATTGGGATTAAGTTTGAGCCATGTTGTGTTTTTATCCAAGGTACCGGGTGTGATAATATGTACGGGTGTGGTTTCACCTTGTTGTAAGGCATGAATTTGAAAGGAGAAGAGATTGCTTGAAACATGATAGGTGGTGGGTTGTTCAATGTTTGCATTTTTGAGCGAGGGGGCCTGAACTTGACGAAGCTCACCGCTGCCTTGCACAACCAAAGCATAACGACCATGTTGTGACATCCATGTTGCAACGCGAGATGAAAATGCATCATCTATGCCGTCATGATTTAAATCAAAGCCTAGTTCTTGGCTATCAGGAATGCCATCACCATCACTATCAAGACTACTGTCATGAATATCACCTTCGGTAAAAATATAAACTTCTTGTATGTCTGCTTGGATACGACGGGTAAATGCAATGTTTAGTGTTTGTGATGAACCTTGTGCAATATGAGGGTCTCTATCCATATGGTTAGGGTCTGCGGATACATTTACGGATGTAGACCATGTGCCATCAGCTTGATGTTGTGCCATGAAAATTTCTGAATCAATACCGATGGTTTGTTGCCAAGCTACAGCCCATGTATTATTTGCAAGTGTAACAAGTGAGGGCTGATAAACCATGTCACCTGCATCGGGCAGTAAGTCGTTAGGTTGTGTTGTCTGCCCCGAAATTGTATCAAATGCTTTGCTCCATACTTGGCTGTGCGCTTGCATATACCATCCTGTGTATGCCAAAGCTATTTCACTTTGGTTTAAAGCATCTGCATCAAGTTGTATGGCTGCTTCTTGAAAATAAGGTGCTGCAATATATTCGACAATCGTCTGTGTGCTAGACCAAGTGGTAGTATCATAACTATTGCGCGAAAGGATATGCCAAGAATTATGGTTGCGCTCACTCCAAACAGCACTGATTAAACTTGAATCATGTACTACCAATGATGCATCACCAACTAAACTATGGGGTGCGCTTAACTGAATTGGGTTTGACCAACCTTGTTGATTACCGCGAATAAAAAATAATTCACCTTCAACCAATTTATGGTTTGAAGGTGTGGTTGCTAAAATAACGATATCTCCAGCAGTTGAGCTGCTTACATCAATGATGTTCCAGTTTGCGAGCGGCCATGCAAAGTTTGAAGCAGACCAACTGCTAGAAGATAAAGTGCGGTGAAACAACGTAGGCACTTGTGTTTCACCCCAGCCCAAAATTAAATCTGAGGATGCTAAATACATATGTGTGAATGCAGGGTTATTTGAAACCTGTGTTGAAGTCCAGCTCACGCCATCGTTGTTTGAGTTCCAAAGTGAGAAACCATCCGTTTGCGGTTTAATAATTTGGATATGAGAAGAAGAAAGTGCTAAGGGCGCTTTGTTTCCACCATAGTGAGGTGTGTTGCTATCAATATATGATGAAGGAAGCGTATGTTGCTCCCAAGCCAAGCTTGGGCTAACCAAACATAGGGAAAGTGTTAAAGAAGCTAAAATTTTAAATGAAGTATTGAACATCGTCATCTCCTGTTGCCTTTATTAAGACCGCTCGCGACAGTCATAAGGTATGTATCGACGTAATGTTGCTTCGCTTTGTAGGGTATAGGCGTATTTGAGGCTAAGGATTTTGCCTATATGATAAAAACAGGTGATTTTACGCACCGTTACAAATGGATGTAGTTGAATAAGCTTGGCTTCGCTTTTAAATGAGAAGCTTTATTGAATAAAAAAGGGAGGAAAAGTATGAAAAAATTATTATTTTTAGTTGCTATGTTTTCAAGTGCTAATATTGCTTTAGCTGATATTGAGAGTAGGGCGGAAGCAGTGGCTTCAAGTATCAATGGAAAGCACGATTATCATGCTGAAATGGCGCGTGAGTTGGTATCCATCGCCGAAGAAGAAAAAGGTCAACATGAAGTATCTGTAGCAAATGCTTTTATGTCGGAAGCAGAAAAACATGCAAGTATGGCAGGAGATAAATAATGAAAAAATTACTACTCTTAACAGTATGTACTTCACTTGCTTCTTGTGCGGGGCATTTGCCGTCAACGCAAAAAAGTGAGCTTTCTGAGTTACATTCTTCGATTAATGAAGTGAAACAAGCCGGTGGCGAGAAATGTGCGCCAGCAGAACTAGCAAAAGCAGAAGCGAAAGAGTTATATGCCGCTCATGAGATTGATGAACATGGTGGCTATAACATGAGCGAAGCTGATGATTTAATCGCAAGTGGTTTAAAAGCAGTACAAGCTGCCAAAGCAAAGTGTGATGCTAGCAAAACACCTGCAAAACCAAAACCTAAGAAAAAACCTGCTCCAGTGGTAAAACCTAAGCCTGTACCCGTTGCAACCCCAGTTGTTGTCAAGCCATCACGTGGTTATACAGATTCAGAAGTCATTGACCTCAAAGGTATTAACTTTGACAGCAATAAAGCGACACTGACTGCATCATCGAAAGACACATTGAACAGTGCGGTTGAAATTTTGAAAGCGCGTCCAAGTATCAAAGTTGAAGTTGCTGCACATACTGATAGTGGTGGTAAGGCATCTTATAATGAATATTTGTCGGGTTTGCGTGCAAACACGGTAAAAGATTATTTAATATCACATGGTATTGATGCTTCACGTGTATCAGCAAAAGGTTATGGGGAAGCTTATCCTATCGCAGATAATAAAACGCGTGCAGGAAAAGCGAAAAACCGTCGTGTTGAATTGATAGTGAAGTAATTCATATATCTTGTTTTATGTTGGAAGGGCTTGTGCATTACGCACAAGCCCTTTTTTGTTTTTATTCAAGCCCAATTCATTTAGATTTCGATACCTATGAAGCAAGCACCCTTTTTCATCCAAGATTATATTAAACATGAGCAAGTAAGCCTTGCTAAAGTATGGCTGGATTTTGATGTGGAAAATCATCAAAAGCAGATTCTTGAGTTATATAATAAGGGTTGGCAAAAAATATGTGACCATGGTGACTTTAAGCGGTGGGCAAATGCTTTAGAAGTCTTACCGACTGAGAAACCGCAGACTTTTTCTTATGCTGACACGGTTAGTGTGGGCAGTGAGACTGAAACACAAATAGCGCAAGATGAGGTTGAACAAGCACTACAACAACTTCGCCCGTGGCGTAAAGGCCCATTCCAAGTCTTTGGTGTGGATATTGACACTGAATGGCGCTCAGATTGGAAGTGGAATCGAGTTAGCCCCTATATTGCCTCACTACAAGGACGCAAAGTTTTGGATATTGGTTGTGGTTCAGGTTATCACTTATGGCGCATGCTTGAGGCTGGTGCTGAATTAGCTTTAGGTATTGATACTTCTGCATTGTTTGCTTTTCATTTTGCTACGATAAAACGTTATCAACCACATGCACATGCTTTTTTCTTACCGACTGGTATTGATGAGATGCCAGAAAAGATGCATAGCTTTGATACGGTGTTTTCTATGGGTATTTTATACCATCGTAAAGAGCCGTTAAGTCATTTGATGCGTATCAAAGACTTGCTTCGTGATGGTGGTGAGATGGTGTTGGAGACATTGGTGGTTGAAGGCGATGCGCAAACTTGTCTCATGCCCAAAGCTCGGTATGCTAAAATGCGCAATGTCTGGTTTATTCCCTCGGTTGCCATGCTTACACTTTGGTTGGAGCGTTTAGGTTTTAAGGATATTCGCTGTGTGGATGTGAATATCACCAGTGTTGACGAGCAACGGGTGACCAACTGGATGCAATTTGAATCCTTAGCCGACTATTTAGACCCCAATGATAGCAGCAAAACCATTGAAGGTTATTCCGCACCTTGCCGAGCAACCTTGGTGGCAACGGTTTGACCAATCATACTGAAGATATATGGCAGGGAAAGGTAACGCGCAAAGGTAAAGTGATTACTTGGCGTCATGAACCCTTGTTTGCGCAAGACCCACTTCAAGCATGGCAAGGTGTACTCAAAGCGCGGGGGTTAAGCGAGACTGACTCATTCTTCGCACCAGCATTATCCGATTTACCCGAACCATTTTTGATGCAGGATATGAAAAGAGCAGCAACACGTTTGCTGCAAGCCATTCAAGAGAAAGAAAAGATTCATGTCTTTGGCGACTTTGATTGTGATGGTGTTAGTGGCACCTGTATTCTTGTGGAAGCATTACGCGCTGTGGGCACAGATGTTTCGTATTCGATACCACATCGTGCTGATGATGGGCATGGTATTGGGGTTGATGTGGTGCAAGATGCGTTTGCGCAGGGTGCCAAGCTTGGTTTGAGCGTAGATACAGGCACAACATGTTTTGAGGCTTGCAGGCGGGCAAGTGAATTGGGTTTTGATTTAATCATTACAGACCACCATTTGCCAAGTGAGAGACTTCCCAATGCATTTGCTCTACTCAATCCTGCGCGTGCTGATTGTGGTTTTGCAAATAGGGTTTTGTGTGGCACAGGGGTCGCTTTTTTTTTATTGATGGCAGTGTGGAAGCTTTTGGCAGATGAAGGTCAAAAGCCTGCTTATGATTTACGGCAGTTGCTGGATAGAGTGGCGATGGCAACGGTTGCTGATGTGATGAAGCTACAAGGGGTGAATCGGATTTTGGTGCAGCATGGTTTAAAACAACTTAAAACCTCCCCATCTGTGGGTATGTCAGCGTTATTAAACATCGCTAAAGTGAATCGACAAAAGATTTCAGTGGATACCATTGGTTTTTATCTTGCGCCCCGTATTAATGCAGCAGGACGTATGCAACATGGCGAAGATGCAATGAAGTTGTTGTGTTGTCAGGATGAGATACAAGCGCAATTGCTTGCCCAAGTCTTGGATGGGTATAATCAAGATCGTCGTAAGGTTGAAGCAACAACATACAAAGAAGCTGAAGCGAAGTTAAAACTATCAGTATCACCCAATGTATTGGCTGTGTATGATAAAACATGGCATGCCGGTGTGGTGGGGCTTGCAGCGGGGCGGTTGGCAAGGCAATACGGAAAACCTGCGGCTGTTGGTTTTGTTGATGGTGAGAACATTATCAGAGTATCGCTGCGTGGCGTGAAAGGGTTTCATATTGGTAACTTATTAAATGATTGTGCGGCATATTTGCAAGGGTTTGGAGGTCATGCAGGTGCTGGTGGTGGTTCGATTAAAGATGGTGCTTGGTCTGATTTTGTGGTGGCATTTGATACCGCCATCCAAAAACAGCAAGAAGGGAAAAATCATCAGCAAACATTGGACATTGATGGGGTGTTAAGTTTAGCTGCATTACATATTGGTTTGGCGAGACGCCTTACACGCTTTGAACCTACGGGGCAGGGCAATGCTTCGTGTTTATGGCTTTTACATGATGTTAGTATTGTTGATTTAAAGAAATTAAAAGGTGGGGTGATCCGACTGCAGCTTAGCGATGGTGTTAGGTTTATGCCTGCGGTTGCTTTTCGTGGTACACAATTGTTTGAAGGTATAGAAGCAGGTGTTTGTGTTTCCCTTATTGGTAAGCTACAACAAGATGATTACAGAGGTGGTGAACATATTCAATTTGTGGTTGAAGATATTCTCAATCAATGATGTGTTTCTAAAGGTCTTTCTTCTTCTTTTTGTTCTGATTCAACCATATGCATGGCGAGAACAAGTCCTAAAATAATCATAAAAGGTTCCATGATGCGTACAATAATGAATGTGTTGGCACCAATAGCATGAACCAATAAACCACCATAACCGCACAATGCGCCAAGTGCTACACCTCGCATGATGGGGTCTTTAAGGTCACGACTTCGTTTGCGGAGAAGCACCCAAATACGTCTAAGAAACCAGACGAATAGTAGCAAACCAACCATGCCTGTTTCAAGCAGTACGCGTGGATACATGGCATCTAAGAAACCACCACCAGTTACACCAACACCCAAAAAAGGATGATTGGGAAAAGACTTGGTTAATACTTTTTCCCATGATTTTAGCCGCTCAGTGGTTGAGGTATCAAATTTCACACTACCAAGTGCAAGCTGCCCTTCTTGTTCAGCTTGGTTAAATGTGAACATGATACGCGTCACTACACTTTTAGGAATGACGACAGGTGCGAGTGCAAGCCCACCTAAGCACATAAAAATAAGTAGTTTCTTTCGTGGGGAAAAGAAAATAAAACACAAGATTGTAGCAGCAAAGGCTAGATATGAGCTTCTCGATTCTGTAAATAGAAAGGGTACTAAAATAACAGCAAGCATGAATAAAAGTTTGTAACGTTGTTTGTTGTTTGCTGTATGCAATAAAATACCAAGTAAAATACTAAACATAAACATGAGATAACCACCGAAGGTATTTGGTTCACCTTGCTCACCTTCAAAAGGTGCAGACACACGAATACCTTGTGGTATTTGAGCTATGCCAAAAAGGGAGGCGATTAAACAGGTTGCAATCATAACGATAAGTAGACGTTTAATAATGGTAGTATCATGAATATGATTCACCACAAGGTAGAATAATATAAAGTATTCAAGGTATTTAAGTACAAAGAAAAGACCATACATGCCAACATTACCTTGGAAGAAGGCTATTAATGTGCTGAAGGCTGCGGCAAACCAGTATAAACCCGCAGCTTGGTTAATCGGCGTATACCGCAGTAAACTTATTTCATTACGAATAGCAATGCGGAAAATCCATGTGATACTAATCAGGGTAAGCATAATATCATCAAGGCGAACTGTAATGCCACGTGATTCGGTTGTATTAACTCTACCTGTAACTAAATCACCATGTGTGGGGTTACCACCAAGCGTGAGTTCTGGTGAAAGTAATGTGGCAAGAATAAGGAAGTACAAAGCAAGCTCAATACTAGAGAAGGTAATAATAACAATCATCAACCCTGCAAGTAGAAGGATAGGTCCTTTGACAAGTTCAGGTGCAATAAGTGATGTGGCGAATAACAATAACGTGGACAATACAAAGGTTAATAAGATTGTCGGCGGAATAGGTACGCGTATATTTTTAATATTCAGAAGAAGCTCACTTGGTTGATGGGGATATTATATCAACAGGTCTGTAACTTTTATCCAAGGGTTCATTAATATTTTGATTGCAATCACGCATAGACACAGCAACAGCAGACAGAAGTATACACACTAAAGATATTACAATAATACGCTGTCTTCGTTGCTTGCGACGCATAAATTGATAATGGTTTTCTTCCATACTTAATCTTGGCTAGAGCTCGAACGCTTACGCTGCCACAATGAAAAAATTCTGCGTTTCATTTTGATAAAGAACTGTTGAACTTGATTACCACGCAACTTCTCATCTGAGCCATAAGCGTATGTATAATAGCGATTCATCTTATAAGTTGCATAATCAGGGGATAATTCGCCACGCACACCATTAAGTACAATACCCACGACTTTACCACCAACAGACTCAATATTGCTTTGAACACGTTTGAGTGCACCCCGAACTACTGAACCTATATGGTAAACGAGTAATACACCGTCAACTTTGGATGCCAACACTGTTGCATCTGTGGTGTGAAGCAGAGGTGGCATATCAATAATCACCATATCATATTCTTCTCGGACTTCTTTCAAAATGGTATCCATGGCTGGGGCCGCAAGTAAATCAGGTGGGCTAGCATGAACAATACCGCATGTGAGCACTTCCAATTGATCCAATCCGGGTGTGAGTAAGGCTTGGTCAATGCCCATATCACCCAACATGACATCGGAGAAACGCTTCACTGCATCTTGCCAACGGTATTGACCAAGCAAACATTCACTAAGACCAGGGTCGCGTTTGATACCAAATGTATGGTGTTGCATAGGTTTGCGCATGTCAGCATCAATCAAGAGTATGCGCCCACCTTGTTGGGCAAGTGCAATGGATAAGTTTGCAGCAATGGTACTCTTACCTTCTTTCACTGTGGAGCTTGTAATCAGAATAACTTGGTGTGTCCCTTCCTGAGAAAATAAAAGGTTTGTACGCAAACTGCGGTATGCTTCAGCAATGGTCGAAGGCGGGGCGAAATGACTGATTAAACGAATTTGCCGCTCCAACTGATGACCGCTTGTTGCAAGACCGTCTACATCTTTAAACAAGTCTATAGCTTCATCATGCTCCAATTGGGGTACAAACCCAACAACGGGTGTGCCAAGATAGCTTTCAACCTCTTCAATAGTGCCGACGGATGAGTCCATTGCTTCAAGAATAAGTGCAATGATTAAGCCAAGAACCAAGCCAAGAATAAGCCCGGCAAGTGCGCTTTGTGAGGGGTTTACAGGATTAATACGGCTGCTTGGTAACATCGCAGGGCGAACCAATGATACAGCCTGAACTTTCTCTGCTTCCTTAATCAATACCTCTTGGTATTTTTTTTCCAACAAATCAAAAAGCTCTTCATTGATGCGAACAGTGCGCTGCATACGTTGTATTTCTAATGTCTGTTGAGGAAGCCCTTGGAAGCGCTCTTTTGTTTTTTCTATATTTGTTAAAGTCGCAGAAATTCGGCGTTGTGTCAGTTGGATTTGTTTACCTAACTCATCAACCATGGATGACAAAATATCCTCAGCCTGTTTTTGGAGCTCTTGAATTTGTGGGTGTTCGTCCGTGTAGTTGGTGATGAGCTCAGTTCGTTTTAGTGCCATGTCAACCAAACGTTTATTTAACGAATCAAAATAATCACTTACTTTGCCAGAAATAGTGACGGCTTGGAAATCCCAATTACTGTTGTTGATACGTTTGCGTAGGGGAGCAATAGCAAACCGTAAGTCGTTCAAATGGGCAGTTGCTGTTCTGAATTCCAGTTCCAAATCGGAGGTGATTCGAGCCATAAGTTCAGGGTCAGTATTTGATACATCCAAATGATGTTTTTTACGGTAAGCCCCAATGCTTTCTTCGGCATTTTTAAGACGACCACGAACGATGATTAATTGCTGCTGAATAAACTTTTTCGCTTCAAAAACTTTTCTATTTTTATCTTCCACATTAAAAGCCTTAAATTCATCTGCTACGGCTTGTGCAAGGTTTTTGGCAAATAAAGGGCTTGTGGAGGAAGCGACAATTTCGATGAGCCCTGATTCTTCATCTTGGTACACATTAATATTATCTTTGATGGATAAGACATCATCCATCAAGTCAGAACTGTTTCGAATTTCTTCGGAACTTAAGTCGCCAGAAATGATACCCAAACGCTGAGCGACACGCTCCATAACCGCATAAGATTCAATAATAGCCAATTGAGT
This sequence comes from uncultured Zetaproteobacteria bacterium, assembly GCA_947311495.1. Lineage (GTDB taxonomy): Bacteria > Pseudomonadota > Zetaproteobacteria > Mariprofundales > Mariprofundaceae > Ghiorsea. The sequence goes on along the minus strand of CAMZLG010000156.1, from coordinate 13,190 downwards.
TTTTATATCGGTGTATTGACGTGCTGTGCCACCTAGCAGAAGAAGGTCTGCAACATTGATAGATGATTCGATTTTAATAGCAGCTGCCGAGCTAAAAACTGCAGGAGGTTGCTTAACCCAAGTTAATAAACCACTAAAGAAGCCCATTGCGAGCGCACAAAAGATTATAATCCAGCGACGGCGAGAAACAATCTGCCAATATTCAGCCAAGTTAAGTTCATATCCTTCGTTTGTTTGGGTTGCCATTATTGTATTTGCCCCGATAACACTTTAAGTGTAAGGATTTGTTGTGCAATACTTACAGGTTGAAGCAACAGCGTAATTGTAGGTGAAATATCAGCAATATACTTATTCCAATTTGCAATAGGACGAGAAGGGATAATGAGAATGTCCTTATCCATTAATGCTAAATTCTGGCTTAAATCACCTTTTTCCATAAAACGCTCGAAATCTACAGCTAGAATTTCTGGTTGATTTCTATTGGCACGTAACACACGAATATCAGGCAAATATGCATCAGGGGTTAACCCTCCAGATTTAGAAAGAGCATCTAAGAAATTGATGTTATCGCTAAACTCAACAATACCAACCTTGTTGACCTCTCCCAATACATAGACCTGGCGTTTGGATTGAGCAAAAGATGGAATGTATACCGTGTCTGTATCATCAATAATAATATTTTCAGTGACATCACCTTGCTGAATAGCACGGTTAATATTAACGAGTATGGTTTTACCATTTCTGATGATTTGAACAGCATTTAAGTTTGCTTCTTTTGAGGGACCACCTGCACGAGAGATAAAATCAACAATGGTTTCCTTACCGCTTAATCGATAAGTTCCAGGGCCTGTAGGTTGGCGGGATAAACTGTTCACTTCACCAAAAAGACTCGCATGTTTACTTTGCGCTTTGAGTACAGTGACATCAACACGTGGATGACGTTCGTAACGTTTTAAAATGTTTGTGATGAGTGTATCAATTTCACGTGGAGTTTTATTGGAAACATTCAAGGCTGCTTGGTAGGGTAAGGACACTGAGCCATCAATTTGAACAGTTACCTTTTGTTTGTCAGGCTTGGCGCCACGCCAAAAAGTAAACTGGAGTTCATCGCCAGCACTTACTTTATATTCGGCAATACCATCAATAGTTTTAAAAACTTTGTTTTCTTGAATATTATATAGCTCAAGATTTTTATCGCTAGGAACTGATGTTGGTAAATGTGCATTGTTTAATTGTTGCGCTTGAAGGCTGACGAAACCAGTGTTATTCGTAGAGCCTAAGAGTAACTTTGTTTCTGGTTCTACTATTTGGATGGCTATATTTTTAGGTTGTGTGCCATTGGCAACAAGCTGTTTTTTTATTTTTTCAGCGCGAGCGCGTGATAAATCAGAGGCGCTTGGGTATAGGTCGGAGTGAATATGTTCATAGGATGTAGCGGATAAGGTTATATATAAATTTTCAGGTGCAGTGTTTAAAGTGTTTAACCACTGCCCAATCATTACGTTTGCGTCCGAAGACAATGCTGCAATTTTCGTATCAAATGGAATGGTTAGTTTCGCGCCAATCATAGTACCTTTGAAGTGTTGAGTTGGTAGCGGTTCAGTTTTTTGAGACGACCAAATTTCTACGCCAGAGTTGGCATTGCTGGCTGCAATGGCGAGCGTCCCATCACTGCGAATGTCGCCCAAATCAAGCGCAAAGTAATGGCCAAAACTAGGAACCAATGATGTATCTTGGGAAAAGCTTCCGCCACTTATGTGCCAAACACGTAAACCTTGCCCAACATTTGATGCGGCGACGAGTTCAGGCATGCCGTTACCATTAATATCACCAACACGAACTGCAGACCAAGTTCCGTTTTCGAGTAGCTTTTCTTTTTCCCAACTGCTGCTGCTGTTAAGCCAGTACGTAATACCTTTTAAGTAAAGCCCCGCAATAATATCAAGGTCACCATCACCATCAATATCAGCAATACTAAGTGATTCAGCATCAGAGTTTGCAGCAAGCTCTTGCGGTTTCCAATGCGCATTGCCATCGCCATACCAAATATTTACGCCGCCAGTTTGGCTCCAAACCTCATCATCATATTCCTGAGCACCCAAACCACCACGGCGCGTGGCGATAATATCAAGGTTGCCATCACCATTGATGTCTTCGACTGCCAAGTCGGTAAATATACCTTTGACTGAAGGACTTATTGTATAAATCCACCCGCCTTTAGCATTATTTAGTGCTACGAACACACCACCCTCAAGGCTATCGAAACGTGTTGCGACAATATCAACCCAGTTATCATGATTGATATCAACAAACTTAACGGATGAAAATGAACCTTCCGTTGTTGGTGTGGATAGCAGTTTCCATTGCTTTAATTCAGAATTAAACTCCCAAATTTGCAAACCTTTCTGCTCGCCATCTCCGCCAATCAAAATATTGGGGTTGTTGTTGTGATTAAAGTCTGCGACTGCAAAAGATAAAGGTTGAATAGAGGTTGAAGGCCCAGTTTCTTTTTTCCAGTTGCCCGTGCCATCACCCCATTCCATGTGTGAGCCTGTGATGTCATTGTTGCTGCCCACCATGAGGTCTAAGTTGCCATCATGGTTCAGGTCTATGAATTGGATAGCATGAGCATCTAAGGCGCGAAGAGGGGCTGTGTTGTTAAGTTTGTACTGCAAAGTTTGATTATTTTCACTAAGTGCTTTGGATGGTTGAGGAACGGTAGTGCGACACGCAGCCAAAGTGGTACCAAGTAAAACCAGTAAAAGACAAAGGTGCTTAGATGTCAGTGGCTTGTTTATCATTTCCATCCTTTAATTCATATTAATTCGATTATTAAGCTTACTTAAACATATCGAATAAAAAAGCATAATGCTTTCATTGTCAATGGTTTACATAGATTTGAAGATAAAATGCTTGAACTAGACACACCACACCTATTGATTTGCATTGTATTATGTGTGATTCAGGTCACAAAAAAAGCACTTACATTGCTGTAAGTGCTTGATTTATATGGTGCTCCCTGAGCGATTCGAACGCCCGGCCCTCTGATTCGTAGTCAGATACTCTATCCAGCTGAGCTAAGGGAGCCTTTTGTTGTATTACTATTGCCATCTTCTTGCGAAGACGGCGGCATAGTAACGTCTTTCACCCAGACTTTCCAGTCCGAATTATCCATGCCAAATAATTCAGGAAAATCTTGGTACAACCAACCTTCGTACAATACTTTTCCTTGAAGGGAAAGTCGAACAAAAGCGGCTGGGTTGGCTACACTTTCATCATCAATCAAAGCATGACCTTTAACCCGTAATCCTTTGGCTAAACCAAGCAATTCAATGCTCCAGTTGCCCAAATAATTCATACTACCTTTGCTTACTTCTACAGGTAAAATACGAGCTGTAGACTTTTGCAAAAAGACAATTGTAGCTTTTCCTTCCGTTGCGGTTGCCCACTCAGGAAGCGCATTGCCAGCCGTTGCAGCGTGCGGATCATCAGGCACACTTAACGGCAATTGCCATTCAATCTCTTTGCTTTTTTCGTTTTCGCATGCGGTTAAAAACATGCTTAAACTTAAAACCAATAATACTTTAGCAAGCATGGCGGAGAGAGAGGGATTCGAACCCTCGATAGATTTTACTCTATACACCCTTAGCAGGGGCGCGCTTTCAGCCACTCAGCCACCTCTCCTTGCTTGCTGCTCCGCTGAATAATCAGCGGAGCGTTAAGCTGGCGGAAGGGGTGGGATTCGAACCCACGGTAGGTTGCCCTACGCCGGTTTTCAAGACCGGTACATTCGGCCAGCTCTGTCACCCTTCCGTTGAGGGGCGCAATATAGCCACAGATATAATGAATGCAATCGGAAAAGTGCTTTGTCTGTATTTCTATCCAACAAGTGCAAGCATACGTTGACCAAGTAAGGTTGGATTATGCTCAATATGGACACCAGCAGCTTCTAATGCTGTGTATTTTGCATCCGCAGTGCCTTTGCCACCAGAGATAATTGCACCAGCATGCCCCATACGTTTACCAGCAGGTGCGGTTGCACCCGCAATAAAGGCAACCACAGGTTTAGAGACATGGGTTTTGATATATTCAGCTGCTTCTTCTTCTTCAGAGCCACCAATCTCCCCAATCATAATGATACCTTGCGTTTGTGTATCGGCTTCAAATAACTTGAGGCAATCGGTGAAGGTCATACCATGAATAGGGTCGCCACCAATGCCAATACATGTGCTTTGCCCAAGCCCTGTTTGGGTGAGTTGCTCGACGGCTTCGTAAGTTAACGTGCCAGAGCGAGAGATTACACCAATGCGTCCAGGCAAATGGATGTGTGCTGGCATGATGCCAATCTTGGCTTGTCCTGGGGTGATGATACCAGGGCAGTTGGGGCCGATAAGTATCCTGTCTTTACCTCGCAAATAGGCTTTAACTTTGAGCATGTCGGTAACAGGAATGCCTTCGGTGATACAAACAATCAATTTGATACCTGCATCAGCCGCTTCCAAAATGGCATCCGCAGCAAAGGGGGCAGGCACGTAAATCACGGAGGCTTCTGCACCTACGTGGAGTACAGCATCTTCAACAGTGTTGAACACGGGTAAATCCAAGTGAGTTGTGCCGCCTTTATTTGGGGTCACGCCACCGACAAAGTTTGTGCCATAAGCTATCATTTGTTCAGAGTGGAATGTGCCTTGTTTGCCTGTGAAACCTTGGCAAATCACGCGCGTATTTTTATCCAGTAATACAGCCATTATACCGCCTCCGCAGCCAAGGTTGCTGCTTCATCCAAGTCTTTTGCCCAGCGTACATCAAGCCCTGCATCAGCAACCAGTTGTTGCCCTTCTTTTTCATTGGTTCCCACCAAACGCATGACCACAGGCACTTGCATGGGATGTGTTTTTACGGCTTCAAGCAAACCTTGGGCAATAATGTCACAACGGACAATGCCGCCAAAGATATTCACCAATACAGCTTTGACATGGGCATCATCAAACAATAATTTGAATGCTTCACACACCGTTTCCACAGTTACACCGCCACCAACATCCAAGAAGTTGGCAGGCTTTTGACCTTTAAGCTGAATAATATCCATGGTTGCCATAGCAAGCCCGGCACCGTTGACCATGCAGCCGATGCTGCCATCAAGGGCGATATAGTTGAGCTGATGTTTGGATGCCTCGACTTCTTTTGCATCTTCTTCATCCAAGTCACGGTATGCCAAAATATCTTTTTGGCGGTAAAGCGCATTATCATCCACGCTAAACTTGGCATCGAGTGCTATAAACTTATCCTGTTGTGTAAGCACTAAGGGGTTAAGCTCCAATAGGCTAGCATCGGTTTGTTGAAACATGGTATAAAGTTTGGTGACAAGTTGGCTAAATTGTTTGGCAACATCACCGGTTAAACCCAAAAAGAAAATCATTTTGCGAATATGGAATCCAGACAATCCTGATGCGCTATCTATAGAGACGTTAAGAATGCGTTCAGGTGTGTTGGCAGCCACAGCTTCAATATCCATGCCGCCATCAGGTGAGAGAACAAAACTTATGCCTTCATTTTCTCTATCCACCAAAAGGCTGAGATAATATTCATGCGCTATATCTATGCCTGCTTCGATATAAACGCGACGTACCACTTTACCGGCTTCACCTGTTTGGTGTGTGACCAATGTGCTACCCATAAGGTTGTCTGTGGCTTGCTGCACTTCACTCACGGTTTTGCAAACTTTAACCCCGCCAGCTTTTCCGCGACCACCTGCATGAATTTGCGCTTTAACTACCCAAAGTGAGCTGCCAAGCTTTTCTGTAGCTTCCTTAGCTTGATTTGCCTCAAAGATAACTTGTCCTTTGGGTATGCTAATGCCGAAGGATGAAAGTAGTTCTTTGGCTTGGTATTCATGAATATTCACGCTTGCTCTCCTAACAACCTGTCCACATCTTCTTTAGCGGCTTGCACAGATGTTAGCGATGCTTGCATGGCTTCTTTTTCGGATTCATTTAAGTCCAATTCAACCACGCCTTCCATGCCGCCACCACCAAGTTTGCAAGGCACGCCCATAAAATAACCATCAATGCCATATTCGCCTTCAAGCCATGCAGCACAGGGAAGAATACGGTTCTGGTCTTTTAAAATGGCTTCCGACATTTCAACAATGGCAGCACCTGGCGCATAAAATGCAGAACCTGTTTTTAAAAGTTCAACAATTTCCGCACCACCTTGGGCTGTACGCTCGCTAATTTTATTGATGTCTTCTTGGCTTAACATTTCAGAAAGGGGTACGCCGCCAACGGTGGAGTAACGGGCAAGTGGAACCATGGTGTCACCATGTCCACCCAAGACGAGTGCTGATACATCAGCGATGGAAACATCCAGTTGTTGGGCAATAAAAGAACGCATTCGCGCTGAATCCAATACACCTGCCATGCCAATAATACGTTTACGACAAAAGCCTGAAACCTGTTTGGCGGTGTAAACCATGGCATCCAGTGGGTTGGTTACCACGATGATGATGCAGTGGGGAGAGTGTTCGACAATTTTGGCGGTAACATCCGCAACAATTTTAACGTTGGTTGCCAATAAATCATCGCGGCTCATGCCTGGTCGCCTAGCAATGCCTGCGGTGATAATTACCAAATCGGAGTCCGCAGTGTCGGCATAATCTTGTGTGCCTTTTACATTCACATCATAGCCAAGGATGGGTGATGCTTCATACATATCTAAAGCTTTGCCCTGCGGAATGCCATCCACAACATCGAGTAACACAATATCACCCAGTTCTTTGTAGGCAGCTAAAAATGCTGCGGTTGCGCCAACATTACCTGAACCAACCACAGTAATTTTTTTTCTTGGGAAATAAGCATTATCATGAAGAACTACCCCTGACCAACGCATACACACTCCTGCACCAATTTATGATTTAGTCGAAAGATAACGCTTAAGCTTGCAAAGGCATAGCAAGCGCTGCGTTGATGGCTTTTTGTTGGATTTTTTGGCGGCTTCCTTGGAAGTGAAAACATTGCGCAATCGCTTCTTTATTTGGGGTTTTAAGCCCTATCCAAACTGTGCCTACGGGTTTATCTTTTGTACCACCATCGGGGCCTGCGATGCCGCTTACCGATAGAGATAGTGTGTGTTGCTCACAACCTTGAACAGCACCGTTGACCATAGCCATCACGACTTCTTGGCTTACGGCACCAAATGTTTCTAGCGTTTCGAGTGGTACATGCACTTCTTCATGTTTGGCTTGATTGGAGTATGTCACCCAGCTTCTATCTAAGACTTCTGAAGCACCCGAGACTGCGCCAATAGCAGCGGTGAGCCCGCCAGCTGTGCATGATTCCACACAGCGAATTTGCCACCCTTGCTGTTTTAAATAGTTAATCAGTTGTTCTGCTTCATTCATGCGAACACCTGCAACAACAATAAACCCACTGCAGCACCCATCAATCCTGCAACCAAGTCATCATTCATGATAGAAAACCAATGTGCACCCCAAGTTTCCACGCTTTTGATGGGAAAAGGCTTGATGATGTCAAAGCCGCGAAACAAGACAAATGCGAGTGGTAGAATGATTTCCAAAGGTTGGTATGGGAAGAATGCGAGAAGTATGGCGATATTCAGCCAAAGCCCTACCCATTCATCAATAACTATCCAGCCCGGGTCATGACTTTGCCCCAGCTTGACCAATTCTGGCAAAACAAAGTAACAGACAAGAAAACCCAATAAGGTGACCAGAAGTGTTGCCAGCCATAAAATATCAAGCCCCCATGTGTTCAGGATAAACCAAGCAGGCAAGAGCGCAAACAAACTGCCCCAAGTGCCGGGTGCTTTGGGCAACCAACCACTACCGAGTCCTGCGGCGAGCCACTTGAGTATCCAAAAGATTGATTTAGGCAAAATGATCAAACCCATTCATCGTATAGTCTATGATTTGCCCCTTATTTTTTAAGTGCACACTATCTCCTGAAACACACTGACCGATATGGTGCGCCCCGATGTTGAGAAGTTTACTGTGAAGAGAAGGTTTTGCTGTAAATAATAAGGCGTAATCTTCACCACCATTAAGCATCATTTCCAAGCTTTTTTCCTCGCCGAACAGAGGGGGAAGCTGCTGATAACTTTGAAGTGTTTGAAGCTTGGTTACTTCAATCTCAAAGCTTAGGTTTGAACCGTGGCAAAGGTGACCTGTATCTTGCAGTAAACCATCGCTAACATCCAAACAACATTGAACACCCAATTCACGCAATTGTATGCCTTGTTTGAGTTGAGGTTTTATGGTTTGGAAGTGAGGCACAAATTTACCGTTGATGTCACCAGATTGCCATTGTTTTAGACCTGCAGCAGACAAACCAAGCTCACCAAGCAACCAAATCTCATCATCCCGTTTGGCTGATGTGCGGGTCATGGCGCTACCTTTAGGGATAAGTCCGCCAACGGTTACATTGATGGCATTGGTAGCTGAGCGCGTTGTGTCGCCGCCTGCAAGTTCAATATTGTGTGCTAGGCATGTTTGCACAATACCATCACTCATTTGAGCTAAGGATTGTTTATCTTTCGCTGAGATGGCCAACCAAATCCAAGCAGGCATTGCACCCATGGCGGCAAGGTCGGAAAGCGCAGCATTAACTGCGCGAGCACCTGCAATATTTAAAGGCATATCAACAGGCCAATGTATGGCTTGGACAGCAGTATCCGTGCTGATAACCATTTCAAAACCTTCAGGAATATCATGAACGGATGCATCATCACCATTGTGTACAGTGGTGGTTTGGTGTGTAAATGGAACACGTTGCTGAAAAAGCCTGCGAATGGCATCAAATTCATGATTCATGACAAGAACTTAACGCCACAAACAAAAAAGCCAAGCAGATGTTATGCTTGGCTTTGTTAATGTTTGTTAAACCAATTAAAGATTAAAGGCGGTTGCCTGCCATATAATGTTGAATCGATGCTTTTTCAGCATTCATTTGGCGAATCACATTGGCTGTATGTGTTAATAGGTGTGCAAAAATTGCATATACCAAGTCAGGGTCTTCACGCATCAGGTCAGTGAAGGCAGAGCGTGACAATTTATAAATCACAGTATCTTCACGCGCTGTAACGGTGGCACTGGCATCATCTTGCGTGAGAAAGCTCATTTCGCCCACCAAGTCACCGGGTTTTGATGTACCAACACGGATGTTTTCTCCATTACAGTCGCAGTCGATATGCGCTGCACCTGAATGAATCACATACACCGCATCGCCGGGATTGCCTTGGGCAACAATCACATCACCTTTGGCGTAGTCAGATGCTTGAATGTGCTGATTAATCAAATCTTTTTGTTTGTCAGATAAACCTTGTTTAAAAAAGTATTCTTCCAACCATTGTGTATCAATTCCCATGTTTAAACTCCCTAAGTTTGTATATCGGCTAAAACATTAGACGAGAAATTTTGTTTCAGCAAGTTTAATACAATCTTTGTGCAGAAAAGTTAGCTAGGTCACACAATAGCTGTTTGATGTGTTGATTCTCCACATCAGGTAATAATTTAATGGCGCGAGCGGCATACACTTGCGCTTTTTGGATAGCGTAATCAGTACCCTTGTGTAATAAAACCTTATCACGAACCCACTCTCGGTCACCGTCGTGGTATGGATTTTCATCACGTTCAGCAATGGTTTGCACACGCGTACGAAGTTCATCGTCTTGGTTCATGGCGTGAATAAGTGGTAATGTAATCTTGCCTTCTTCCAAATCATGACCCACAGGTTTGCCTGCAGCTTCTGCATCGGATAAATAATCCAAAGCATCATCCATGAGTTGAAAGGCAACACCCAAACACATGCCGTATTCCGCCATATCTTTGATGGTTTGCGCCGATTGCCCGCTCACATGCGCACCCACTTCTGCTGCGGCAGAAAATAGGATGGCGGTTTTACGTTCAATCACTTCAAGACACTCATCCTCGGTCATTTCCAAATGGAATGTTCGGGATAATTGAAGCACTTCGCCTTCAGCCAAAGCATTGGTAACATCAGACATCAGTTTTAACATGCCCATGTCATCATCTTTGACCAACATTTGAAAGGAGCGAGAAAATAAATAATCGCCCACCAAGACACTGGCTTGATTGCCCCACACCGCGTTGGCAGAAGGGTTGCTGCGTCTAAAGTCGGATGAATCCACCACATCATCATGCAATAAGGATGCGGTGTGGATAAATTCAACCACAACAGCGAGTGGGATATGTCTATCACCCCTATAATCAAACATTTTGGCAATCAAAAGGCACAGCAATGGGCGCAAACGTTTGCCACCACTATTAATAATATAGTGCCCAATGGCAGGAATCATGGCGATGTCCGATTGAAGGTTATCGTGAATGCAATCATTCACGCGCTTCATATCATCGGTGCATAATTTGATGGCTTGGTTTAGGGGGTTATCATTTTTCACAGGTGGCAAGCGTAGGATATTAGTTATTTTCGTCAACCAAACATAACCAAGCTTGATTGAGTGATGTGTTGGTGGTGGCAAGGATGGGACAACTCAAACGCGCCTCGGCAAAAGGGTGGTTTCCGGAAAAATCAGTAACAACGCAATCTGCTTCTTCAGCAAGCAATAAACCTGCAGCATAATCCCAAAGCTTTTGCCCACCATGCACAATAAATTGTGAGCGACCTGCGGCAAGCCAAGCCCATTCGAGGGCGCATGTGCCAAGGTTGCGCTGGCTGCGGTAGTGTTTTTTGGTCGCAAGTTCGGTGGCAAGCGCAGGTTTGAGACGTTTGAAATCGGCAAACCCGACACTTTGTTTGAGTGCCTTTTGGATGGGGATGGGGATGTAAACTTCGCCATTAATAAATAACCCACTTCCTTTGATACTGGAAAACATTTCATCACGAATCGGATCATAAATGCAGGCAATCGTGGGTTTTCCAAGCTCGATTAAGGCAATGGATACGGCAAACAAAGGCATGGGTGTGGTAAAGTTTCCCGTACCATCAAGGGGGTCAACGCACCAAAACTTGCCACCATCATGCAATGCTTTGAGTTGTTCTTCTTCGCTCATTTCTTCGCCTAAGAAGCCAATGCTTGGGTCGAGCTTTTGCAATGCTTTTTGAATAAAGGCTTGGGCTTTTTCATCGGTTTCTGTGACCACAGAACCATCGCTTTTTTGTGTTTCGATAGATAGTTGGCTTTGAAAGGCGGGCAACAAAATAGATTGCCCCGCTTCTTTGGCGATGCTTTCGACTTGGGATAATAATAAATTTAACATATAGATTTCCATGCTTCTAAAGGAATTTGCCGTGCTTTGCCAAAGCCACCCACCCAAAACACAGTATCGACCTTAAATCGGTAGAGCGTAAAGTCTGGAAATGAAAATAAGGCCTGCGCATCAGGGATGTTTTGCAAATAAGCCTTTTGGTAATCATCTTGTTCAGCTTCGGGTACAGGTTCGATATGACCCGTAAAACTTAAGCGAGGTAGTGCAAGCGGAGAGTTATCAGGTGTTTCAGGTGTGCAAATCATCAGTCCTGTTTGGTTGCTGTTGGTTAAGTTTTTGCTGTGTTTGGCAAGCCCTGATAAGTGCAACACAATATCCCCTTGAAACACGGCGTAAGGACACATGCTGGTTTCAGGCGATTTGTCGCCTTGCGTACTTAAAAAAGCAATGCGGGTGTTGTTTAATAATGTTTGAATATCAGCTTTCCAATCGTTGTGCATGGAGTGAAACTTACTGCTTTTTATGTTGATGGTCACGAAAACAATCAAGAACCGTCATTCCCTCGGTTAGGTGAATGGCGAAGCCAGAGAGTATCCCCTGGGGGAAGGCGGGAATCCATTGTTAAAGCGATGTGTAGTCTTCATTTTTTGTGCGAACAAAAAACGAAGCGAAAAAGTCGCCCTTTAAAAGCTGCTTGTATCCTTCGCTATGCTATTAAAACGGGGCGAAAAGTTTTTTCGCTTATCCCTTTTTTTTCAGCAAGCCTTCGGCGCAGCTTAACAAAGGGAAATGCTGTCACTTCGACCAGCGTGGAGAAGTCTCAGAGATACCTCGACTACGCTTAAGGTGAATGCCGAAGGCAGAGAGAACACCCTGGGGTGCGACATGACAAGCCTTAATAACTTTGCGTAACTCTGCGTCCTTTGCGGTTCAAAAAAGCATTACCATTGCAATTACTTTTGAAGCCAAGCAAAGTGCAGCTATGCAACAATGGTTTGAACATATTTGGTGGAGCAAACGCCGCAAACCCAATATTGGGCTGCGTTTGTTGTCTCGTGTGTATTCTAAAGTGATGCGGTACGACCAAAACAAACGCTTCCAAACCCAAATTTGTCCATCCATTCCTATGATTTCAGTAGGCAACATTACAGTCGGTGGCAGTGGTAAGACACCATTTGTAGTCTGGCTTTCAGGCGAGCTGAAAGCGCAAGGGTTTAACCCTGTATTGCTTTCGCGTGGAGATGGCGCAAACAATCAAGAGCCGCATGTGGTTTCGCCATATTCCAAGGCTAGAGAAGTCGGTGATGAAGCTGTCTTATTATATAGATTAAGTGGTTGCCCAGTGATTGCAGGGCGCGACCGCATCAAAGGCGCTGAAATGGCAGCCGAGTATGGCGATGTGTTGATTTTGGATGATGGTTTTCAATATCGCCAGTTGCATAGGGTGTGTGATATTGTGCTTGTGCCGAAAGAAGGGGTGGGTAATGGTTATTTGTTGCCCGCAGGGCCTTTGCGTGAGCCTGTTTCTTCGCTTGCTCGGGCGAATATTGTGGTACGCACAGGGCATGGTGCGTTTGAACCGCTAACCGATGCTAAAGAATGGGATTGGTCGGCAAAAGTTGCAGGTATTGTGGATTGGATGGGTGTGTGGGATATGCCGCTTGGTATCGACAGTAAGGTGACGTTGGTGACTTCGGTGGCAAGACCACGGCGCGTACGCAATGATTTGGAAGCTCTGGGGTTTGAAGTGGTGAACCATGAAATCTTTGATGACCATCATGCATACTTTCAAGATGATGTGGCTAAGCTTATGAAAGGCAATCAAACCATTGTGACCACAGGTAAAGATGCGGTAAAACTTTTACCACTTTGGGGCAGCACCAAACCGCTTTGGGTGTTGGAGCAAAAGGCTGAGGCTCAGGAAAGTCTTGTCGCTAATATCCAAAACTACTTGGGTAGTAATGTCTAAAAGCATCTCTTGTTCTGG
>CAMZLG010000155.1 GCA_947311495.1 uncultured Zetaproteobacteria bacterium | reverse complement strand
ATAGTATGCGAGCCTCCAAGTGGCAACAACATATGACGTTTCAGCGTCCTTCTGTACAAAAAGACACGGTTTGGGTTCACGCCTGTTCCATGGGTGAGGTCGCATCGGTAGCCCCACTCATTGATAAACTTTTGAGTGTTGGAAAACCTGTTCATTTAACCGTGGTTACACGCACAGGTTACGCTCATGCCGAACGATTATTTAAAGATAACATCAGCAAAAGTTGGCTCCCTTGGGATTTACCTTTTTTGATGTCGCGTTTCGTTAAACATTTGCAACCCAGCCTACTTTTATTAAATGAAACCGAATTTTGGCCGGGTATGCTCAAAGCCTGCAAAAAACAAAACGTACCTGTTGTGGGTGTGAATACGCGCATATCCGACCGCTCATTTCCCAAGTATTACAAAACTCGCAAACTTTGGTCGCGTTGGTTAAACCCTGTGTCATTATTCCTTGCGCAAAGCGCGGTTGATGCCGAACGTTTGGAAGCCATGGGTGTTGCCAAACACAAGATTAAAACCGTGGGCAATTTAAAATTTGCCGTGCAAACACCTGATGTGGATGCGACCCAAGTCCGCCACTTGATTGACCCCACTGGCAAACGCCCAATCTTGATTATCGCTAGCACCCATGACGATGAAGAAGCGCAAATTTTAGATGCCTTATCCGCTTGGAAACAGAAACAAGCGAATCTATTAACCGTGATTGTGCCGCGTCACCCTGAACGTTTTGCGTCCGTTGCCCAATTATTAGATGAGCGGGGATTTAGCTACACACGTTATGCAGATGAACGGACTGGACATGAAGATGTGGTACTCATTGATGCTATGGGTGTGCTTGTATCATTATATACCATTGCTGATGTGGTGTTTATTGGTGGAAGTTTGGTCAACATTGGTGGGCACAATCCACTAGAGCCTGCGGTGTGTGGGCGCGGTGTGGTTTCAGGTCGATATGTGCAAAACTTCAAAACCATTTATGATGATATGAAGAAGCAGGGTGCTGCGATTATTGTTCAAGATAAGCAAGCGTTAGAAGCAGTTATATCACGCTTATTGGGCAACCCTGACGAGCTTCATGAACTTCATGCCCAAGCTGCACTGTTTATGCAAAATCAACAGCACGTTTTGGATAAAATGTGGCATGAAATTCTACCCTACCTTAAACTTGATAATGCGTAGTGCTACCCATGTTTTCTGGAATGCCATCCCGCACACAACCTTCAAAAGCAATATCATACTGCGCTTCTTTTTCTTGTAACCAAGCATGAAACTGATGTTCAAATGCATAGTTTGTTTGTTTGTTTTGCAGGTGGATATTGATGTGCCAAACACCTTGATTTGAACCACTTAGCGAAAATGCCACCTGCCCTATTTGCTGCAAATCCAATCGCCCATACAAGATAAACCCATCAGGTCTTGTATCTTGTTGGAGATAACCGTGGCTCTGCCCATCTTCAGGATGAATAAGGTGCAAGCGATGATAATGTTGTTCCACGGCATAAGGCATAGCTTCAGTGGGAAACTTGAATCCTTCAAGCTTTTGCTGTGCTGCATCTTGTAACACGGGATGATTCGGCAATAATTTCTTTTGATGTTTTTGCAATAAATCTATGACAAAAAACTGTGCTTGTTGCTCAGATAACAAACGAAATTGCAACGGTTTTTCACCTTGCACCAATTCCAACCAAACTTTACCCATAGCTACATTGGGCGGAACTTCAGCTTTTAGACGGTATTGTCCTAGCAACAACAATACACCTGCACCATCACTTGCTGGTATAAGTCGCCCTGATAACAAACTTCCATTAGCCCATGGTAAACTCATACTGCTTTCTGCGCGACCTAGCTGCATTAATGCAGGCAAACTCGCATTCAGAAAGGGAATCATATTTAGTTCTTCCTCAAGCTTTGGATGTTTGTAAAAGTAACATCAAACGCACTTGTGCAACGGGCAAGCTCAACCGCTTGGCAATCCCTTTAATATCCAAACCCTCCCGATGCAAGCGCATAATCTTTGCTGCAATATTATCTTCTTGTTTCGGTTTTGCAGACATTTTACGTTTAAGTTTAGGCGTTTGTAACTTCTGAATATTTTGCTGAATATATGCTTGCTCACGAGGTGTAAGTGATGGTTTTTTGGTTGGCGTATGCACGTCTTTGCTTTGTGGTATACTTTGGGTCTGTTGTTTTGGCATCTGCATCATCACTTGGTCAAGCAACGTTGTTGCTGCCTGCAAGTCTTTTGCTGCTTGTTGCAACATATGCTCAACTTTTTTCCGCTGCTTGCCTTGTTGAAGCCATAAACCACATAAACCAAAAACTGCTATCACCAACACCACATCAAACACCAAACCCAATATTTCTGTATTCATCCATTCACTCATCATACACTCCTCTTTCTAACCGTGGATTGCCCGTCTTTTGACAAACTTAATTGGCTGCGCAAACGCATCACCATTTGACTGTGGACTTGGGAAACACGCGATTCTGTTAAACCGAGAACCAAAGCGACCTCTTTCATGGTTAATTCTTCGTAGTAATACAAGCTCAAGAGTATGGCTTCTTTTTTTGGTAGATTTTCAATCGCCAGTGCTAGCTTTTCAACAAACTGACCCATCGCCGTTTGATGCTCTGGCATTAACGAAGCATCCCCTTCAATCATGTCTAAAATATGCAGCTCATCTTCACTGTTGGACACTGTGGGCAAGTCATCAAAATATACCACAGACATCGAGCGCACTTGATCAAGCTTTTGCCGATACGTTTCAATATCCATCTCTAAAAATTCAGCAATTTCTTTTTCTTCAGCCGGTCGCCCAAAGCGCTGCTCCAACACATGAAACGCACCTTGCAATGCTTTTGATGTGTCACGCAAACCTCTAGGCATCCAATCAAATGCTCTAAGATAATCTATCATCGCACCACGCACACGGTAGGCAGCAAATGTTTTAAACAACACATCTTTACTGGTATCAAATCGCTGTGCGCCATCAAGCAAACCCAACACCCCCGCATCAATCATATCATCCAATTCAATGGATGCTGGTGTCCTACGCATGAGCTGGTCTGCGTGGTATTTAATCATAGGCAAGTATTCCTTAAGCAAAGCTTCAGGATCTTGCAATGATGCATGCGCATCATATTGAGCTAGACTCATATATGATGTTCACGCTGTTGATTTTGATGCTTATCCAAACGCGGTAAAATCATATTCAACCACGACAATAAGAATCCAATCCATGCGCCACCAATGCCCACAATAAACATACGATAAAGCGTGTCTGCAATGGTTAAATCTTTAATAATACAAACAGCAAATGCCAAACATGCCCCTGCAACTGCGCCTGTAGCTAACGAATAATATACATTCATCCTAAACTCCTTTTATTCCGCTTGTACGGATAAACCTTCATTTAAACTGTGTTCCCAAAAAAACTGTAAGCCACCGTGGCGATGAATATCTCTAGGTCGTGATAAAATGCTCTCAAGCACAACATCCAATGCCTGTTTGGTTTGTGGGGAATCTTCATCTTTGAGTAAGGTTTGACTCTGAATCGTTTTGCGCACTTCAGGTGCATACGGTAAATGCCCCACATAATCCAGGTGAACATCCAAATACCTATCCGCAACAGAAACCAACCGACGGAACGTCACTTGTGCATCAAAAGCTTCAGCCTGATTCACAACCACCATGAAGCGCTTGACCCCGCGTTGCCGCGATAACACTTTAATCAGCGCATAAGCATCCGTTAAAGATGTCGGCTCAGGTGTAAGCACCACCAATGCTGTTTCAGCAGCTGATACGAAGTATAAGACATTATCACCAATGCCTGCTGCCACATCAATCAATACCAAATCATAATTGCCTGAGACACTACGCATCTCATCCATCATCACTTGCTGTTGCCCTGCATCCAGTGCAGTTAACTCATATAAACCGCTGCCACCGGGTAAAACATCAAAACCTTCACCTGAAGACACAATCAACTGCTGCAAAGTTTTTTCACCATGCACCATGTCCAACACTGAACCATTTGCAGATACGCCTAACATCACATCAACATTGGCGAGACCCAAATCTGCATCCATCAATAAAACGCGCTTACCCTTGGACGCTGCATAAGCCGCCAGATGAACTGAGAAAAATGTTTTGCCAACACCACCTTTTCCGCTACTCATGGCAATGACACGCGGCATTTCTTTTCCAACACTCATGCAATCATCTCCTTATTCTGTTTTTCTAGCTCTTGTTCATCCAATTGCTGCTTATACTGCTTTATAAGTATCGCCGTTAATGCCTTGGGCGTTAACCAACCCATTTGATCAGGCACTTCAGGACCAAAACTACAATATGACATTGGCATTCTTGATGCCTCAGCCCAGTTCACAATTTTCCCAGGCTTGGATGTTTCATCGAGCTTACTAAACGCAATATCCGTAAAACCTAAGCCACTTGCGCGTGTTAACATCGCTAAACCATCCGACTCATCCATGCTCGCAGACATCAGTAAAATCTTTCGTGTGCAAGACAAATCATCCCAAAGCAACATTTGCTGGCGCAAGCCTGAAGCATGCCTATTGTTCCAACCTTCCGTATCAATAAGCACAAGTTGTGCCGATTTTGATTCTTGTCGTGCTTGTCCAATATCTTCTTGCTGATGTAACACAGAAAATGGAACGCCTAAAATAGCTGCATATGAAGATAATACAGCAGTGCCACCCATACGATTTGTGTCAGTGCTCATCAATGCCACAGATACACCTTTGAGGCTGTAATAGGTTGCCAACTTTGCAATCAACAGTGTTTTCCCTGCACCACTCGCACCCGAAAATAATAACACTTCCTTTTTCTTTTTAAGATTAAGCGGTGTTGACCATACCAATGTTGGCATATTGATTGCCGCTTGTTTGGCATAATCTTCTGCCAACTCAAAAGCATTAACAGCTGATACCCCTAAACCCAATAAATGATTAAAAGCATCACGTATTGTTTTATTGGGCATGGCATTTCGATAATCTTCAGCGTCTCGGTTACCTAAACTCGTTGCTATTTTCTCAAGCCTTTGCATGGATGCCTCTAGGTTTGATACGGGTGAATCTTTAATGATTTCAGTGCGTGGCATCTCCTCAAAATCAAGTGCTGCATGCACATTCCAAACCGACTCGCCTGATTCAAGCTTGGATTCAGTCCTATCTAAAATCACAGCATCGGGGCCCATATCTTGGCGCACCAATGCCAAAGCCTCATGTAATCTTGGTGCTGAAAACGATTTAATTTGCATCATGCAAGCCTAATTTAGCTAAAGTTTGAATATGGATACGCGCTGGTATCTCTGCCACAGATAAAACCGCGACACGAGGCATCACTTTGCCCAATGCCATAGCGATATGGGGTCGAAGCTGTGGTGTGGTTAAAAGCACAGGTGTGTCTACCTGTTGGCTCGACACAATATCTGTAAACCGTGTTAATAAACGTTGCCACTGATTAAACTCTAGGGGTAATGGCAAATGACCCGTTGCGGATTGATTCAAACGCTCTGTCATGGTTTGTTCGAGCGCAGAGTCAATCGTAAACACCGACAATTCTTGGTGTTCATTCAAATGGGCTTGAACAATGCTCCGTCCTAATTTTTGCCTAACCTTTTCAACCAAACCTTGGAATTCTAACTGTTCATTCAACCCATCAGCAAGGGTTTCTACAATCAATAATAAGTCTCGGATAGGGACCCATTCAGATAGCAAACGCTGCAATACATTTTGCAGTAAACCATAGGATACTTGGGTAGGCACAATATCTTCAATAACTTTGGGGTAGCGTTCCATTAACATATCCACAAGTTCGCGTGTTTGCGCCCTATCTAACATTTCAGCTGCATGCGCACGAAGGATTTCCGTGATATGCGTAACCACAACCGTCACTGGCTCGACAACCGTATAACCTGAAAGCTCTGCTTGTTGCCGCTTATCTTGAGTAATCCATAGGGCAGGCAAGCCAAATGCTGGCTCTTGTGTCGCAATACCTTCCACAGGCGCACCTGATATTTGACCTTCCAGTGCCATGAGGTTTCTTGGACGAATTTCGCTGCGCCCAACTTCTGCACCACGCACCAATACACGATAATCACCCACACCCAACTGTAAATTATCTTTGATATGCACAGGTGGGAGCACAAAACCAATTTCTTGAGCAATTTGACGACGAACGGTTTGCAAACGTTCAAGAAGGTTTCCTTCATTAGAGCCCTCAACCAAATCAATGAGACCATAACCCACTTCCAAACGAATGGGGTCAACAACCAGGAAATCATTCATGGGCTGCTCTTCAACTGGCTCAGACGATGATAAAACATCCGCCTCTAAATCAGGAATTGCTATTTTCTCGTCTTCCGCAGTTTGTAAATACCAGCCTGTAAAGCCAAGCCCGCCAGCCAACAACATAAAAGGGAGAAAAGGAAGCCCTGGAACCAAACCAAGAAACAGCATCGAGCCTGAAGCAATAAAATGGACTTTAGGGTGTGCTGTAAATTGATCTGATATTTCAACTGACATGGTATCGCCACTGCCTGCGCGCGTAATCACAATACCTGCAGCTGTGGAAATAATCAGTGCAGGGATTTGAGACACCAAACCATCACCCACCGTCAAAATACTGTACACATTCATGGCATCACCCATGGACATGCCTTGTTGACCCGTACCAATAATAATGCCAGCAATCAAATTAATCGCCGTAATAATCAGACCCGCAACAGCATCACCACGCACAAACTTTGCCGCACCATCCATAGAGCCGTAGAACTCTGCTTCCCGCGCCACATCAGACCTACGCTGTTTGGCTTGTTCTTCATTAATCATGCCTGCATTCAAATCAGCATCAATCGCCATTTGTTTGCCGGGCATAGCATCCAAAGTAAACCTTGCTGCCACCTCTGCAATTCGTGTTGAACCTTTGGTAATCACCACAAAGTTAATCAAAACCAATACAATAAAGATAATTAAACCGACCACTGTGTTGCCACCAACCACAAACTGCCCAAACCCTTCAATGACTTGCCCTGCGGCGGATGTTCCTTCCTGACCATGCAATAAAATCAAACGGGTTGTCGCCACATTCAATGAAAGCCGAAATAATGTGGTTAATAAAAGCAATGACGGAAAGATAGAAAATTCCAAAGGTTTCAACACATACAAGGCAGTTAATAAAATCAAAATGCCTGCTGCAATATTAAGCGCCAATAAAGCATCCATAACCCATGTCGGTAATGGCACCATCATAATCATGATGACTGCCAATACACCCACAGCCAACATCACATCGGTGTGTCTGCTCATACGTTGAAATGTCATGGTTGCGTTTGCCAACATAGCTTCCCCTTATTTCACTTTAAAGATTTCTGCCAAAATCACTGCCACCGCTTCAAAAAGCTTTTCAGGAATTTCATGACCAATCTCTACATCCTTAAACAAGGAACGCGCCAAAAGTTTATTCTCCCGTATTGGTACACTATTTTCCTTAGCTAACGCCTTGATTTTTTGAGCAATTTTATCTTTACCTTTGGCAATAACACGCGGCGCACCGCCACCTTGAGTGTCATATTTTAATGCCACCGCAAAATGGGTTGGGTTGGTAATGACAACATCTGCTTTAGGCACATCCGCCATCATGCGATTTTGTGCTTGTTCCATTTGTATTTGGCGAACTTTTGCTTTGAGTTGTGGGTCACCTTCAGATTCTTTATGTTCATCGCGTACTTCTTTTTGTGACATCTTCATCGACTTGGCATGTTCCCAGCGTTGATAAATCACATCAGCTAAAGCGATGGTAAAATAGAGCCCTGCAACCAAACCAACAATAGATAAGCTGCCTTCCACCAAAAGCATCACAATGTCATCCACACTTTTTCGTGTACTATGAATAGCAGGTAAAAATAAATCAGACACCACATACCAACAGACAAAACTAATCATCGATAACTTGGACACAGACTTCACAAATTCAGCTAATGATTTTGATGAAAACAAGCGTCCTAACCCTTTCATAGGACTAACCTTTTCCATTTTTGGCTGTAATGTTTCAAACGTAAATACAGGGCCTGTAACTAAGAATATCACCAATACACCCAGCAAAACTATGGGAAGCGCAATAGGAAGCACCATCAATGCAATATCAATCGACAAATCAATCAATAATGATTGCATACCTTCTGGTGTCATATCAATTTTTGCTTCGTGCGACAAATAAAATGTTAGCAAATGCTCACTGCGTGATGCTAGCCATGACCCTAAACCTGTAACCGACAATGATGCGACAACAAGAAATGAAATCGCCGTTGAAGGCTCTCGACTGGTTGCAACTTGTCCTTTCTTTCTTGCATCTTCCAGCCGTTTATCACTGGCATCTTCAGTCTGTTGGGATTTATCTTGATCATCAGACATGGTGAATCATTTCCCTGCCAAGCGCCTTAATAACATAGGTAAGGTTTCACCAAGCCCTGTAAAACCATCAAACATCAATGACATAAACGCAGGTAACGACAGCCCTAAAATCAAAAGTCCCAACCCAACTGAAAGCGGAAAACTCACAAAAAATACTTGAATTTGAGGCACAGCCCTTGCAATCAAGCCTAGTGCCACATAAACAAAAAACAAAAGTAGTAATACAGGTGCCATAAGTTTAATGGCAAGGATAAACATGGATGCCGCCGCATCTGTTATCACTGTCCACCCATGAAAAGACCATGATGAACCTGGTGGTAAGATGGAAAAGGAATCAATGAGTGTGCGTATAAACATATGATGCGCACCACTGGCTAACCACATCAAAATCGCCAAAATTCCGACAAACTGTGCAATGATTGCGGATTGGGATGATGTGGCAGGGTCAAAAATATTCGCCATCGCCATACCCATTTGCATACTCATCATCTGCCCTGCAAACTGGGCAGCTGTAAAAATAAGTTGCGCAAGCAGACCTAAAGCCCCTGCCAGCAACATTTCCTGAACTGCCAACAAAGAAAAGTGAACAACATCAGCTTCAATAACGGGCACATGTTGAGATACCACAGGAAACAATAAAAGCGTCAATAATCCGACAAGACCTGCCTTCACCGTAGCAGGTACCATTTTATGTCCTAACACAGGCATTAACATCATGAGCAGGCTAATACGCAAGAAAATGAGTGTCCCAACAAGGATGGCTTGTTCAGAAGGAAAAGGAAACATCAACTAAGTAATGTTGGAATGGCTTCAAATAAACGGCGGGTATAACTAACCAATGTTTCCACCATCCATGGTGCTGCAACCACCATAGCAACAAACACGGCAATGATTTTGGGTACAAAAGTTAGCGTCATTTCTTGAATTTGAGTGACCGCTTGAAACAATGAAATAGCAACACCAACCACCAATGCCACCACCAACATGGGCATGGATAACATCAGTATCATTTCAAGCGCTTCTTTACCGTAGTTGATAACCATATCGGGATTCATGTATCCCTATGAGCAAAGCCAATGCCAAACTACTCCAATGAGAGAGTAGAATGAGGTTATTCGTCTTTTATTCGTTTAGTGTGACAAGGCCTCAACATCTGATTGGAAGCTATTCATCACTTGTTGAAGCGTTGCAGTATTTTCTACACTCTGCTCAGTCAGTGGTAAGCGCAACTCACCAGACATCCAGCCCATAAGCTCACATGCTTTTTTTACAGGAATAGGATTACTTTCGACAAACATAGCATCGGTTAAATGTTGCAAAGCAAAGTGCATAGCTTTTGCAGTCTCAAAGTCTTTGGAAACCACGGCATCCACCATAGCTTTCATGGTTTTGGGCGCAATATTGGATACCACTGAAATAACACCAGAACCACCCAAAGTCATAAATGGTAAAACGCTGGCATCATCACCTGAATAAAATAAAATACGGTTGTCACATGCCATCATAGTGCGAGTAAGTTGTGCCATATCTGCAGTCGCATCTTTAATCGCCACAATATTAGAGGTATGGGATAAACGCGCCACCGTTTCAGGTTCTATATTTGAAGCTGTTCGCCCTGGCACATTATACAAAATTTGTGGAATATGAACTGCATCGGCAATCGCTTTATAATGCTGATAAATACCTTCTTGGGTGGGTTTTACATAATACGGAGAAATCAACAGCGAGGCATCTGCACCCAAAGCTTTGGCAGCTTGGGTTAACTCAATGGATTCAGCGGTGTTATTGCTTCCTGTTCCTGCAATCACAGGCACACGACCTGCCACCTGTTCTACAGCAATACGAATCACTTCTTTATGCTCCGCCACACTTAGTGTTGCGGCTTCACCTGTTGAACCCGCAGGCACAACGCCATCTACACCTGCCTCAATTTGGCGCTCAAGGTGAGCACGAAATGCTTCTTCATCAATGCTTCCATTGTTAAAGGGCGTTACCAAAGCTGTCATGACACCGTGAAACATAGAGACTCCTATTTGAAAAAAGGCGAACTATACCCAAATCAATCTATTCTTGTCACTGGATTATATTTTAAACACATCGCGAAGATATCCGCGTCAAAAAAAGCTTATTTTAGCCAGCTATCCACATCTTTTTCAAGATCATCCATCATTTTAGACACGTCCCGAAAGGACTTAGTTTGCAACTCTTCTATAACCTTTTTGCTTTTGGGCTTGCCTTTCATTGCCAAATAATCTTTTTCTAAGATATCTAAAAATAAAATAATATCATCATATTGTGCATGCAGTTGAGGCAATAACATTCCAGCTTGATGTTGATTGGATTTTTTAAATTTCTTGCCTTGCCCAAACAACTTATTCATGCCCGACACTTCTTCAGATAGAAGTTTATAAATATCGCTGTAGGTTTTATGTAAAGCATTATGCACAGCCTCAACTTTATTAAAAACAGAAAAACCCTGAAGGCGACGACCATCTCCATAATACCATTTTCCAAACCCGCATCTTGTTGCCTCAACAGGAACTTGATCTTGATCCACAGGAAGCCCGTTCACCATAGCCTCAGCACGAACAAGCCACGCTTTATGGGTTGCACGAGCCGAACGCAACTGCTGTATGGTTTCTGGCACCGACATCTACTAATCTCCCTATCTCTAACGTGGTATTATATATAACCTTTTACGTTTTGGCTAGTTTCACACCTATTTGACCACGCACTGCATCCGTTGATTCAATTTCAACATCAAGCGTGTCACCCAAACCAATTGCAAAACCACCTCGCTTAGCGGTGAGACGATGATGCACATCATCAAGGTCAAAACTTCCCTGCAATTCATCCACATCCATTGCAGCTTCCGCCAAGGTTTCTTTGAATGCCAAGAACACTTTACGTTTGGTCACACCTGAAACCACCGCTTCCATCGTTTTACCAATATCTTTGTGATGATACAAAGCAGCAAGCATGGCTTGGGTATCCCATTCTGCCCGTTGTTGTATCCGCTCTTGCGTTGAGATATGCGTACCCACAGCTTCCAAATCCTGTTTGGATGGTTTTTCACCCGCCAACACAGCCTTCAAACGGCGATGTGTGGTTAAATCCGCATAACGGCGAATTGGGCTTGTAAAATGCCCATAACTTTCATAAGCAAGCCCAAAATGACCCACATTATTGGTGGTATATTTGGCTTGCTGCATGGAGCGAAGCACAAGCTTGTGCAGCACTTGTGCGAAGGGTTTTCCTTCCGCTGCTGCCAAAGCTTGTTGCACGTCTTTAGGACGCACATCTTCAGTTTTATGCAGACGAATTTTTAAACCAAATGCGCCCAAGAATGCGTTTAACTTCTCAATCGCTTCACGCTCTGGTGCTGGATGAACACGATAAAGTTGGGTTACTTTTTTACCCTCTAAAAACTCCGCAACCGCAGTGTTGGCTGCCAGCATCATCTCTTCAATCAGCTTGTGCGATACATGCCTGTCTCTTGCTTCAATATGAGAAATCGTATCACCATCAATCACAGCGCGAACTTCAGGCGCATCAATCTCTAACGCACCACGTTTGGCTCGATTGCGCTCCAAGACCTGATACAAACCCATAGCTGTGTCCAGCATATCGCGCACTTTGGACTCAGTCACCGCAGTTTTATCTTGGTTATCAATCCATGCGGTGGCTTGCTCATAAGTCAAACGCTCATGCGAATAAATCAAGCCATTATACACCCTTGATGTACGGCGTTTTCCGCCTGCATCAAAGCGCATTCGCACCACCATCGCCAATCTGTCCACATGCGGGTTCAGCGAGCATAAACCATTGGATAATTTTTCGGGTAACATCGGAATCACGCGGTCAGGGAAATAGAAAGAATTGCCTCGTGACAAGGCTTCTTTATCTAAAGCTGACCCCTCATGCACATAATGCGCAACATCAGCAATCGCCACCCATGCTTCATAACCATCACCACGCTTTTGCACACAAATCGCATCATCAAAATCACGCGCATCTGCCCCATCAATGGTGGCAAAAGGTAAATGCGTTAAATCCAACCTATCCTGTTTATCTTTAACGCGAACCTTACTCGGAATCGCTTTGCTTTCCGCTTCTACATCATCTGGAAAGGTTGGTGATAGCCCTTGCTCTGTCACAATCAAATCCACCAATTTGGTTGGTGTTAAATCATCACCCATGACTTCCAAAATTTTGCCACGAAGCGGGTTGGTACCACGTTGAATCTCAACACGCACCCAATCACCATGATGCGCACCACCTGCATCATCCCGCTGAATCAGAACATTCATCTGCATACGTTTGGAACGCGGGTACACAAAACCAATACCATGCTCAATCTTAAATTGCCCTGTAATGGTACTCGATGCATGTTCCACCATGCGCACCATAGCCCCTGCTTCGCGACCACGGCGCATAAATGTGCGCACCTCAACCTTATCGCCATGCATCACATCGCGCATTTCTTCCACGGATAAAAACACATCTTCATCACGCCCTTCAACGTTTACAAACCCAAAACCATCGGGATGCGCAGATACCGTACCTATCCACGTTTTATCATTGCCTTTACTGCGTCTATCTTCTTTGCGTTGACCATAAACACCGCGAGAGCTACCGCCACGTCCTTGATGTCCTTCACTACCTTTAACCTTAGCTTTGCGTTTGGGCGGTTCTGACGGCCAAGAAAAACCTGTGGTTTCTTTGCTGTCTTTCGCGCTCGCTTCCGAATGTTTCTTACCCGCCCTGGGTTTTCGGCTACCGTAAACTGTCTTTTTTTTACTCAAAATACTTTATCCTCGAAGCTCTGCTTGAAACTTCTGACTCATCACATCAATCACAGCCTGCATGGCTTTGTCCGAGTCTTCTTGGGTGAGTGTACGCTTAACATCTTGTAATACAAAGCGAATACCCAAACTTACCTTACCTTCTGGCACACCTTTGCCATCATACCAGTCAAAGATTTGCGCATCCACAAGCTGCTGACCACACGCCTTACGCACGCTTTGCAAAATCGCATCCGATGTTGTGGATTTATCAAACAAGAATACCAAGTCGCGCTCAATGGATGGAAATTCAGGTAAAGGTTGGAACTTGGCTTTTTTGCCTGCATGTAACACATCCAAATTGATAGATGCCACAAACACATCATCGCTCAAATCAAACTGCTTTGCCACATCACCATCAACTTTTCCAATCACACCTGCCACAGATTTGCCCACAAAAATATTTGCAGTCTGCCCAGCTTGTAAACCTTGCACATTATCATCTGCCATAAACCGCGCGGTTAAACCGCGACCTGACAGCCATAATTCCACTGCACCTTTGATGTCAAAGAAATCAGCTTTGCGCGTTTTTTCAAACCACGAATCTTGCTGCACATCACCAGTCATCAACCAAGCCAACATATTGGTTTCCGTATGTTCGCGCATATGACCTGCATATACACGCCCTTGCTCCACCAAACTCACACCCGTTTGCTGACGGTTCATATTGTATTTCGCTGTGTTCAACAGACTGGGAAACATGGAACGACGCATCACGCTCATGGCTTCCGAAATCGGGTTAAACAACACCAAATCTTCACCATCATCGGCAACAAACAAACGCTGCTCATCGACTGAAATAAAGGCATAATTAATCACCTGTATAAAACCGCCTGCCACCGCAGCATCCACTGCCTTGTACAGTTTACGTGGTGTAATCGTGAGCAAACTTGGCATCACCGCAGGGATATTGTCAAAACCAATCACCCGCGCATATTCTTCAGAAATATCTTCAACAATAGACACATCATGCCTATGACTAGGTACACTAAAGTTCAATCTATCATCATGACGTTCAATCGCAAAACCCATGCGCTCCAACACTGCATCCGCAGATTCAGGCACAGCCACACCCAAACGTGATTCAATGCGTTTCATGCTCACTTGAATCTGTTTGTCTTTAATCAAGCTATCGGCATCCCCAACGCTCGTGGTTACACTCACTTTACCGCCAAACAAACCTTCAACCATTTGCGCTACTTGGTCCATCGCCACAGCAATCATGGCAGGGTCAACGCCACGCTCAAAACGCATGGATGAATCTGACACCAAGGCTTGCGTACGGCGGGTTGTGCTGATTTTTGCAGGTTTAAAGGCTGCAGATTCCAAAATGATATTGCTGGTTCTTTCAGTCACACCTGTTGCTTGCGACCCCATAATACCTGCAAGCGCAATCACTTTCTTGCTATCAGCAATCACCAAATCAGAAACATGAAGGGCTACTTCTTTTCCATCCAAAGCGATAAATTGCTCACCCGCTTTTGCCAAGCGTACTTCAATCTCTCCATCCAAGGTGTCCGCATCAAAAGCATGCATGGGTTGTCCCAAATCCAGCATGGTATAATTGATGACATCCACCACACCATTGATAGGACGCAAACCCGCTGCAATTAATCGCGCTTGTAACCAATCTGGTGAGTCCGTGACTTTCACATGCTCAATGCGACATGCTGTATAAAGTGGGCAATCTTCACTAGCTGTAACCGCAACAGTCGGTGCAGCCACACTATCATCCGTTGTCACAACCTCATCACCTGGCTCAATCAAAGGCAAGGCATAATCGGCTGCCAAATCTCTGGCTATGCCACGCATAGACATACAATCACCTCGATTGGGTGTGATGTCCAAATCAAGCACAGCTTCTTCAAGTTCTAGATATTCGCCGACCTCTTCGCCCACAGGTGCATCTTTGGGTAAAATCAGCAAACCATCAGCATCTTCAGCCAAACCAAGTTCTGCTTCCGAGCAACACATACCAAAACTGACTTCACCACGAATTTTACCTTTTTTAATCTTCAAACCATTAGGCAAACATGTACCCACAGTTGCCACTGGCACTTTATCGCCTTCAACCATGTTGCTTGCACCACAAACAATACCAAGATGCTCAACATCTCCCAAGTCGATTTTGAGTAGCTTCAACTTATCGGCATCAGGATGCGAAACCATCTCAACAATCTGACCCACACGCACACCTTTCACTCCAGCACGAGGCGTTTCAATGCCTTCAACTTCATGACCCAAACGCACCAAATCATCTGCAACTTCAGCCACAGATTTGGTCAACGGGGTATGTTCTTTTAACCAAGATAATGGAATTTTCATGTGCTTGACCCCATTCTGCGCAAGAAGCGCACGTCATTTTCAAAGAATAATCGTAAATCAGGAATACCATGTTTAAGCATCACCAATCGCTCCACACCAAGTCCAAAAGCAAACCCTGAATACACCGTGCTATCAATACCCACGGCTTTCAGCACATTCGGATGAATCATGCCGCTGCCCAACACTTCAATCCAACCGCTGCCTTTACAAATGCGGCAACCTTTGTGATTACAAAACACACAACCAATGTCCACTTCTGCAGAAGGCTCAGTAAACGGGAAATAATGTGGGCGTAAACGAATCGGCACATCTTTCTCAAAATAAGCCGACAAAAAATGCTGCAACACGCCTTTGAGGTTGGCGAGAGAGACATCTTTATCCACTTTAAAGACTTCGACTTGATGAAACATAGGCGAATGGGTGACATCATAATCACAGCGATACACCCGACCTGCAGCAACCACTGCCAATGGCGGCTCACCACCTGCATCCACACAAGCTTGCATGGCACGAATTTGTACAGGGGAAGTATGTGTACGCAAAAGTTTTGCTTCTTCATCGCCTTCTGCATGAAAAAAGAATGTATCATGACTGGCGCGCGCTGGATGTTCCGCAGGAATGTTTAGCGCATCAAAATTGTGAAATTCATCTTCAACTTCAGGGCCTTCTGCAATATCAAAACCCATATGCGAAAATATGGCGGTCATTTCATCAAAGCCTTGCTGCACAGGGTGAAGCACACCTTGCGTAGCCGTGCGCCCAGACAAGGTCACATCAATACGCTCTGCTTCAATGCGAAGTTCTTTTTCTTTAACCGACAATAAAGCTTCTGCTTTATCCAAAGCCTCTGCCAGCGCCGTTTTCGTCGCGTTCACAAACTGACCAATCACAGGTCTATCTTCAGGTGGCAACTTGCCCACGCCTTTAAGCACGCTGGTCAACTCACCTTTCTTGCCCAAATACGCCACGCGTAATTCTTGCAAAACTTTGGAATCTGATGCATCCGCAAACAACGCCAGTGCTTTGGTTTGCAAGTCTTGTAGCTGTGCTTTTAACGAATCAATTTCGCTCATATGTATCAACCTCTATGTCAATCCGCATACTCTGCGGTTCAAAAAAGTTTTGCACAAACAAAAAATGGCAGAGCTTTTTAGGCTCTGCCATTCTCCAATTGAACACCGAACCAGTCGGCGAATGTTTATTGAATGTTTGCTTTCGCCGTTTCTGCAAGCTGCGTAAACGCTTCTGCATCACGAACTGCAATATCAGCCAACACTTTACGGTCTAGCGTGATACCTGCTTGAGTTAAACCAAACATGAAACGTGAATAGCTTAAACCATTCAAACGTGCTGCCGCGTTGATGCGAACAATCCAAAGACTACGGAAATCACGTTTTTTAACTTTACGGTCACGGTACGCATATTGACGACCTTTATCTACCGCTTGAGTGGCTACACGGAAACAGCTCTTACGACGACCGTAGTAACCTTTTGCAGCTTTAACAACTTTCTTATGACGGGCATGTGCCTGTACACCTGATTTTACGCGAGGCATATCTTTCTCCTATCTCTAACTTTACGCGCCAGGAATCAAACGATTCAAGGCTTTTGTATCGGCATCTGCAACCAATGTTGTACCACGGAAACCACGAATACGCTTCGGAGATTTCTTGGTCAAAATATGTTGCGCATTTGCTTTATTGCGCTTCCATTTACCGCTTCCAGTTTTTGAAAAACGTTTTGCAGCACCACTATGTGTCTTCATTTTAGGCATAACTTTACCAACCTCTATTTCTTCAACGGATTAATGATCATAATCATTTGCCGTCCTTCCATGTTAGGCATTTTTTCAGGTTTGCCCAATTCCTTTACTTCTTCTGCAATATGTTCCAATTGCTCGCGCCCTTGACCTGTGTACGCCATCTCACGACCACGAAAACGCAAGGACACTTTAACTTTGTTGCCCGCTTCTAAAAACTTGCGAACATTACGCAGCTTGACATCTAAGTCGTGTTGGTCGGTTGTTGCTCTAACCTTCACTTCTTTAACTTGAATCACATGCTGCTTTTTCTTTGCTTCATTGGCTTTTTTGCTTTGGTCGTACTTGTACTTACCATAATCCATAATCTTGCAAACGGGCGGTTTGGCATTGGGTGACATCATAATCAAATCCAAACCAACTGCTTCTGCTTTTGCGATAGCTTCATTTCGGCTTAACACACCAATTTGCTCACCATCATGTCCAATCACGCGAACTTCTGCCGCTTCAATCTCATGGTTTACTGCTAATTCTTTCTTAGCGATAAGTAACTCCTTCCAATGTTGCTTTGTTCATTTTTATTGCCCACTCAAAGATACTGTTTGCTCATGTTTTGCATCTCAGCAATCCATTCTTCCACTGTTTTCGTACCCAAGTTGTCACCAGCTCGATTACGCACAGACACAGTATTTTCCTCTTTTTCGCGCTCGCCAACCACCAAAATGAAAGGCACACGCTGCAAAGTGTGGGCGCGCACCTTATAGCCGACTTTCTCATTACGCAAGTCCGATTCTACTCTAAAACCAGCAGCCTGCATTTTTTCGGTTATTTCCTGCACATAATCCGACTGATTTTCAGAGATATTACAAATCACAGCTTGGGTTGGTGCAAGCCAAAATGGGAACTTACCTTCAAACTCTTCAATCAAAATGCCAATAAAGCGCTCAAGCGAACCCAAGATTGCGCGATGCAGCATTACAGGCACATGTTTTTTATCATCTGCACCAATATATTCTGCATCAAGGCGGCCAGGCATAGAGAAGTCCACTTGAATCGTACCACATTGCCAAACCCGACCCAAACAGTCTTTGAGTGAGAACTCAATCTTTGGTCCGTAAAACGCACCTTCGCCTGGGTTCAAGCCATATTCAATATCTTTGGCTTGAAGCGCATCGTGTAATGCAGCTTCCGCTTTATCCCACTGCTCATCCGTACCCACACGTTTCTCAGGGCGGTCAGACAAGAAGATAATTACTTCATCAAAACCAAACTTTTTGTAGGTGCTGTAAACCAAATCAATAAACGCGCCCACTTCATCTTGAATTTGCTCTTCCGCACAGAAAATATGCGCGTCATCTTGGACAAAATTACGCAAGCGCATCAAGCCATGAAGCGTACCTGATGGTTCGTTGCGGTGGCACGAACCAAATTCAGCCAAACGAAGTGGCAAATCGCGGTAAGAATGCAAGTTTTGATTAAACACTTGAATATGGCATGGGCAGTTCATGGGTTTAATCGCATATTCGCGATTTTCTGTGCTGGTGGTAAACATATCCTCACGGAACTTTTCCCAATGCCCTGACTTTTCCCAAAGTTTACGGTCAACCACCTGCGGCGTTTTGATTTCTTGGTAGCCATTATTTTGCATAATATCACGGATTTCGTTTTCCACGACTTGCCACACTGCCCAACCTTTGGGGTGCCAGAAAATCATACCTGGCGCTTCTTCTTGCAAGTGAAACAAGTCTAATGATTTGGCAAGCTTGCGATGGTCGCGCTTCTCCGCTTCTTCCAATCTATGCAAGTATGCTTTTAAATCATCTTTAGATGCCCAAGCTGTGCCATAAATGCGGTAAAGCTGCTCATTGTCCGCATTACCTTCCCAATACGCACCTGATACTTTCATCAATTTAAAATGCTTAAGTTTGGATGTGTTCGGCACATGCGGGCCACGGCAAAGGTCAGACCATTCACCTTGTTTATACAGGCTCACTTCTTCACCTTCAGGAATACGCCCAATCAGTAACGCTTTGTATTTTTCACCAATATTCTCAAAATGTTGAATCGCGTCATTCCTTGCCCACACTTCACGTGTAATCGGCAGCTTTCGCTTGGCGATTTCTTTCATTTTCTTTTCAATCACGGTTAAATCTTCAGGGGTGAATGCGCGTTCAAATGCGAAGTCATAGTAAAAGCCGTCTTCAATCACAGGACCAATGGTCACCTGCGCTGTTGGAAATACCTCTTGCACTGCCATTGCCAACAGGTGGGCAGTGGAGTGTCGAATAACCTCTAAAGCTTCATCGGATTTTTCAGTAATCAGAGCAATATTGTCGCCATCATTGAGCGGTGTAGATAAATCACAAACTGTATCGTTCACTTTGGCAGCAATGACAGCCCTTGCCAAACCTTCACCAATATTCATCGCTAAGTCGAATGCTGTTGCGCCATCGTCTAAGGTTCGTGTAGAGCCATCTGGCAATTGGATATTCATGATTCGCTCTACTCCTCAACGGTTTGGTTGTTTATTAAAATGGTAGGCTCGGGCGGTTTCGAACCGCCGACCCCCACCATGTCAAGGTGGTGCTCTACCCCTGAGCTACGAGCCTAAATGCCTGTTGTTTCTGAACAGGCTGCGCATTGTAAGAATAAGTCTGCACAAGGCAAACT
>CAMZLG010000154.1 GCA_947311495.1 uncultured Zetaproteobacteria bacterium | reverse complement strand
GGTCAAGCCTGCCGTCATTGTATGCCTGCCTGTTGCATCACTTGATGAAGCCAAGCGCGATTAAACTGCACATGTTTAATGTTTTTACGTTTGTAGGTGTAGAGCAAATGCCACACACCATCTTTGTCCTGAGTGATAGCAGGGTATGAAAATGCTTCATTCTGTTTACCATGTTCAAACTGATACGCGACTTGCCACGGTTTTTCTAGGTCATGAGAGACAGCTAACGTTAAGTCTTGCCTATTCTCAGGGTTATGATTCCCCACCCAAATCCATAAATCGTCATCGACTTTGGCTACGATTTGCGCTGAATTGGGGTTTGGAAGCTCGGTCAAGGTAAAGTCTTGCCATGTCTGACCTTCATCAAGGCTTTTGAGGCGAATCACCTTCCAATCTTGGGTATGTGAACCTGAACGCATAAAGGCATAAGCTTCTCTGCCTTTGCCTTGTACCAATGAGGGTTGAATACCGCCACCATGACCAAACATACGCACCTTCTCTATCACTTCACCTTGTGCTGAAAGATGTAGCAATTCAGGAAATTGTGCAGCAAACTCATGATATACAGGCAAAAGCATACTACTATCTTCCATGCCAAACATGGTATTGCGAACCAATGTGCTCACATTGATGAAAGGAGAAGTTACAAGGCGTTTAGGTTTTCCCCACGACTGCCCCAAATCATCAGAAAACATGAGATTTAAACTGCTACCTGCCCAACCGCCATAAGATACCGTCACAAAATAAAGCCACATCCCCTTTTGTTTATCCACAAACACCAGAGGATTACCAATCTTGCTGATATACCGTCCTAAATCTTCAGCCAACTGCGGCACATTTAATATACCCTTGGGTTCCGTCCATGTTTGTTGATTTTGTTTGAAGTAGCTTTGGAAAATTTGCACATCTTTGCCACCTTCTCTAGAGCCCGCAAACCAAAAAGAAATCAAGTCTCCCGAGGGTAACACTTCAACACTGGCACTATGGCTGGAATGTTGCTCTGCATTGGGGATAAGTTGGGCTTGATAAAGCGGTTGATTCGATACGCTTTCAACAGTGGGCTGCCAAACAATAGCTGACCATGTTGGTTGCGTATTGGTTTTTTGCCACGCAAGTACTACCGCGAACAGCCACAACGCAATAAAAATAAACTTATATGTTTGTTGCAAACGCAAAGCGTTTAACCTTGTTGAAAGTAATAAATAGCGTAGAAAATGGATAATCCAACAACAGTGCCAAACCAATGCTTGGGTTCTTTATGCCCCAACATCAAACTGAACGAATAAGCTTTTTTGGCTCTATCTTTCCAAGGCGTTAAGCGAGGAATAAATAATGGCACAAATTCCGACCACTTTGTATAAGCTTCACCAAACAAATCAACCATACGTTCAGCTTCAATTTTAATCACAACCATGTAAATCCAAATGAATATCACTGCTGCAATCAGTGCAGGAATAAGGTGATTACCCATCACACAAAACCCAATAAACATAGTCGTGTTAAACACATACAATGGGTTGCGCGTAAAGGCATAAGGGCCTGTGGTAGCAAGCTCGGCATCCTTATCAATATAACCCAAAGCCCAAGTACGCCCCATTTCACCCAAAATCACAATCATTGAGCCAAGACATAATGATTCTAAGGTGGGTTGGGCAAAGAAGATAACGATGAGTGCTGCAACCCCCGTTAAGCGAGGTCTGTGATGATAAAAGAAATCCTCATAAGGATTTAGGGGTTTGTTTTTATTTTCAGTCATGGTTTTGAATACTCCTCTAGGACCACAACAACGCGTCCGATTTTAAGTTTTGCAGTAATTTTTAATGGAATATGCCGTTCATCGTTGGTCAGCCATATTTTAATCGTTCCGACGCTGGTGAACACACCTTCAGTTTTCATTTCTGGCTGAATGACAATAGCATCCACCCACTTCTTCCACGGTGTTTTCATCATTTTATGTTTTAGATATTTAACGGTAAGCTCATATTTCTCACCCGAA
This sequence comes from uncultured Zetaproteobacteria bacterium, assembly GCA_947311495.1. Lineage (GTDB taxonomy): Bacteria > Pseudomonadota > Zetaproteobacteria > Mariprofundales > Mariprofundaceae > Ghiorsea. The sequence goes on along the minus strand of CAMZLG010000154.1, from coordinate 597 downwards.
TCAAACACCGGAATAGATATGGGGTGCCCTTTCGTTGGCGGATGCATGCGCGTCAAATAAAATGCGTCAATCACATTTAGATATCCAGCGGGCACATCAAACATTGTCGTTTTTCCATTTTTTGTATATGAAACTTTATTTTCTTTATACAAAAACTTTACATCTTTTGTCGCTCTATATTTGCGCTCCAACTGGTCAGTCGTAAACAAGGTGCTTTGCATCTTTTTATCAATACAAACACCTTCTGAAATAATAGTATCCCGCACCCGCTTGAATAAATCGAGAAAACCATTGGTACGTGCAAAATTATGAACCTTATAACCATTTATTCCATTTTTGGTGACTCTAATTTCAGCAGAACCTGCATTAACAAACTCCCAACCTACAGAGAATTTGTATTTCTCACCCACAAAGGGGAAGCAGTCGTCAGTGGCAGCGTTGGCTTGCGTTACCCAAACAAAAATCGCTACACCCATAATTTTAATAAGATTACTCATGTCTACTTGCCTCAATCTTTTCAATGCCTTGCACCATAGCATTGGTTTGAATCATATCCATACAAATAAAATTATCGCATGTTTTTTGAATGCATGGCCC
>CAMZLG010000153.1 GCA_947311495.1 uncultured Zetaproteobacteria bacterium | reverse complement strand
CAATCGCATATTTTAATGCAAAATGTATTAAAAACTGCCGAATTTGTGCCTTTTTTAGAGAAAACGTCATATTTAGACAATATACAACAAAACTTCTTTATTGTTGCTGCATCCCCCGAAGAACATGATGAGCAAGGTATTGAGAAAGTCTATTTTGATGCTTTCGATAAAGGTGAAGATGATGTGGTAGCTGAAGAGTTATGGTGCAAAGCATCATGGTTATCCTTTCACGATGAAGATGCCTCCCTTCGCTTTCGTTTTTCATGGGGCATGGAAGGTTATGAAGATGTATCGGCTGACCCACTGAAACAAGAATGGGCAGGCAAACTTTGCGATGTTATTTTTCCAGAATCAGCGATTATTACGAAAAACAGCGCCATTTTAGACCATTTACCATCCATTTTAGGCAAAAACCCATCATTTGTGGAAAGAATTGTCTATTTTAATGCACCCAATGGCGGCGCACAATTTCATCATGATGTGGAACGCGGTCATGCGGGTGTAGTATTTGCCCAACTCAGCGGCGCAACCTTTTGGCTTGCTGCCAGCAAACCCAAACTCATGGATGAAATCACTTCGTTTGTGCAAAGTGAGAACAACCAAGCCGCCATCGCATCGGTATTACCTAAACAAACGCAACAACAAGCCTTAGCCAAACTCTGTCAAAACCGAGATGATTTAAGCTGCTATATGGAAGAGCCAGACCATGAACTCGTCGAAGCTCTGGTTGACCGCTGCCCTGCATTCATAACACACATGATAAGCCAAGGTTTTGCCCACCACCTCCAAGCAGGTGATGTCCTCTTACTTCCCCAACGCGATATAGACAATTGCGTTTGGCATTCCGTCTTCACCATTGGTGACACCCCCGGCGAAGCATTATCTTTCGCTGTTCGTTAAGCTTAACGAAACACGTTGGTCATTTCGACTGAAGCAAAGCGAAATGGAGAAATCTCAAATACCGAATAGATGAATTTCGAGATTCCTCGACTACGCTCGGAATGACAAATGGCTTCTGCCCTTGAAAATTGATGCATAGCAATTTAAACTTCTATGCATAATCATGGAGGTAAATATGAGAACAACATTGGATTTGCCTGAAAACCTCATCAAAGAAGCCATGTCTGCGACACATACGAGCACAAAAACTGCGGTGATTGTTAAAGCCTTGGAAGAATTGGTACAAAAATCAAAAGTGTCCGAGCTGAAACAGTTTCGAGGTATAGTTGCGTTGGATATAAACTTGGATGATTTAAGAAACCGTCATTCATGAGTGTTTTGATAGACACATCCATTTGGATAGATTATTTCAAATCAGGAGATAATGCAGAAGATTTAGAGGGGCTTATTGATAAAAATATTGTCGCCATCAACGACATCATCCTCGCTGAACTCGTGCCTTATCTGAAAATCAAAAAACAAGAGAAAGTTATTGAACTTTTACACACCGTTACCCGCTTACCACTCAACATCGATTGGGCAGAAATCATCACATTTCAAACCCAATGCTTAAAAAATGGTGCTAATGGCATTGGTATTCCCGACCTTATCATTGCCCAAAATGCCAAACAACATGATTGCAGTATTTATTCATTGGATAAACATTTCCGACTGCTTCCGCAATCCATCAACATCAAGCTTTACCTACCCACCATGCCCGATGGCTTTATGGCAGAAGGTCGGCAAGACACCCCGCCGCAAGAGCGCGAACCCTTTTAAATAGAAAAATAATCTTTGCAATACAACTTAACTTCATTATTGTTTTGACAAACGAACGTTTGGGAAGTTTATGCCTATAATTAAGACAGATAAAAAATCCATTATCAAAGTAAGTATTCACCTATTCAAAGTGAATGGGTATAGCAGCACGACCATGGCTACGATTGGAAAAGCCTGTGGTCTCATGAAAGGTAGTATTTATCATCATTTCAACAGTAAAGAAGAACTAGCTTTAGCCTGCCTGAAATATATTCATGAATATTTTAAGAATGATATTTTTTCAATAGCCTACCGCCAAGATTTGTCCCCAAAAGATAAGCTGATTCTATTCACTAAAAAAGTTAATGCTTATTTTATGAAAAGTGATGGTGGATGCTTATTAGGTAACTTTGCATTGGAAATATCTAATACCAACCCCCTACTTAAAGATGAAATAATCACATATTTTCAAAGTTGGGAAGCTGCTTTAGAGTGTATACTTATACCTGACTTAGGAAAAGAGCGTGCCAAGGCACAAGCAAACCAAATTGTCTCCGCAACTCAAGGAAGTATCTTACTCATGCGCTTATACAACGACCCTACACCATTCACAATTCAAAATGACACCATCGTAAAACTATTACCATAAAAATTTATACTTTATAACAAACTAACGTTTGTTATAAAAGGAGAAGCATCATGCCATATTTTAAAAAATTCAAAGGTCTATCAGCCCCCACGCCTTCCGCTCCACCACTACAACAAATTGGGTTTATTTGGCTTGGTGCTTTTTTGGCTGCTGCATTGATAGGCTTCTTAGCTTATTACACTGAACAACCACTTATCTTAGGTTCGTTTGGCGCATCTATATTTGTTCTATTTATACTTCCCGACACCCCTTTTGCTCAGCCTAGAAATGTTATTGGTGGCCACTTTGTCTCTACCTTCATTGGCCTAGTCTTTTTCCACCTTGTAAGCCCCGAATGGTGGAGCATGGCGCTCTCCTTAGCTACAGCTCTCTCTTTTATGCAACTGTTACGGGTTCCCCACCCTCCAGCAGGTTCAAACCCATTCATTGTTTTTCTAATTGCCGCAAGCTGGGAGTTTCTCTTTATACCAACCCTTATAGGCTCTATCTTACTTGTTCTAGCTGCCTTGTTTTACAACAACCTTTCAAAAGAACGCAGTTATCCAAAATATTGGTTATAGTCAACTCATTAGATGCATAGTTGGCGGTTACCACAACACTGAAATTGTTGGGAGACCCAATACCTGTATTTTTTTAAGTTCTCTGATTACCATAGCGGTAATGGCTAACCCGCGCTTAACACTTCAACATATCTACATCCACAACCTTCGCTGTCATCAAGATTTCAGTTGGGATTGTGGTGAGCATTTGAATCTGATTAGTGGTGATAACGGCAGCGGCAAGACCACTATACTCGAAGCTGCATATATCTTGGCGTATGGTCGTTCATTTCGCCAAGCCAAAGCCCCGCAGCTCACCCATTGGGATGAAAAGTCATTCCACATTCAAGCCACCATGAAACGTTATGGCCCGCTGCATATCCGTGTCGACGGGGCAAAAGGTAAAGTGGATATGTCGCTTCAAGGGCGCAAAGTTGCCAAACGCAAAGATATTTTTGAACATGTCTCACTGATTGTGGATGCGCCGCAGGGTGTGCGTCTGATTGATGGTTCGCCAGGTGAACGGCGCAAGTGGTTAGACAGGTTGGTTATTGCCTCGCAGACGGCATCCTATGCCCACTATCAAGGTTATCTTCGGGCATTGATGCAGAGGGGAAGGTTGCTGAGGCATGGCGGCTCTGCGGGCGAACTGGAAAGCTGGGAACAACAGATTGTTGCGTATGGAAGCATTCTCAATGCCAAACGCGCTGTTATTTTAGAGAAATTAAACCAACATTTGGCAGAAGAAAGTCATTGGTTAGACCTACCCTTTCAACTCGAAATCACCAAGCAACCCTTTGAAAACAAAGAAGAATGGCTGGCTTCTTTAGCTGCCAAACGTGAGGAACATCACCGCCTTGGACGCGTCACGCAAGGCCCGCATTGTGATAGGCTGAAAATCAGTTATGATACCCGTGAAATACGTGTATGTGGGTCGCGGGGTCAGCAAAAAGTATCGGGTATTGCATTGCGTTTAGCAGAATGTGCAGTGTTGCAAGAAAGTAAACGTATGATGCCCATTGTATTGCTTGATGACTGCTTAGAGTCTTTGGACAACACCCGCGCTTTGCGTTTGATGGAGCGATTAAAACAACATCAAGGGCAAGTGTTGATGACTGCACCCAGCAATGTCACGGCAGACATCAAAGCATACACACAACATCTGAGTTTGGATGGAAAGATTTGAACGAAATGGTCAATGAGGTATTCACATGAGCGAAGAACAAACAGCATACGGCGCGGATAGTATTAAGGTTCTCAAAGGGCTAGATGCAGTGCGCAAACGCCCAGGCATGTATATCGGCGACACCGATGACGGTACAGGCTTGCATCACATGGTCTATGAAGCCGTGGATAACTCCATCGATGAAGCTTTGGCTGGTCACTGCGACAAGGTTGAGGTGATTCTTCACTCGGATGATTCGGTCACTGTTCGTGATAATGGGCGTGGTATTCCTGTGGACATGCACCCTGATGAAGGTCGCTCGGCTGCGGAAGTGATTATGACTGTGCTTCATGCGGGTGGTAAGTTTGATAGCAATTCCTACAAAGTCTCAGGTGGTTTGCATGGTGTGGGTGTATCGGTTGTAAATGCCTTGTCCGATTATTTGGAACTAACCATTCGCCGCGCGGGAAAAATCCATCAATGCCGCTTTGAACGTGGTGATACAGTCACCCCTATCCATGTGATTGGTGATGCAGAAGGTACGGGTACGGAAGTCCGCTTCTTACCAAGTTTAGAAACCTTTTCACATCGCAATATGTCATTTGATATTCTCACCAAACGTTTGCGCGAGCTTTCATTCCTAAACAGTGGCGTGCATATCGAATTATCTGATGAGCGCACTGACCAAAAACATGTGTTCAAATATGAAGGTGGTATCACCGCATTTGTTGAGCATTTGAACAAAGCGCGTACGCCTTTGCATCCTGTTTGCATTGATATCAAAACTGAGAAAGATGATGTGGGTGTTGAGCTTTCATTGCAGTGGACTGATTCATATCAAGAAAATGTATTCTGCTTCACCAACAACATCCCGCAACGCGATGGTGGCGCGCATTTGGCTGGTTTAAGAGCAGCACTAACCCGCTGTATCAACAGCTATGCAACTGCCAATGGTTTGTTGAAAAAACATAAAGTTTCACTCACGGGTGATGACTGCCGCGAAGGTTTAACGGCTGTATTATCGGTGAAAGTGCCCGACCCTAAATTCTCATCGCAAACCAAAGATAAATTGGTATCTTCAGAAGTACGCCCTATTGTTGAAAGCAAGGTGAATGAAAAGCTTTCCGAATGGTTTGAAGAAAACCCTAAAGAAGCACACACCATTATTGGCAAAGCCGCTGAAGCAGCAATTGCTAGAGATGCAGCACGAAAAGCCCGCGATTTAACCCGCCGCAAAGGCGCGTTGGATGTGTCCAACTTGCCAGGTAAGTTGGCGGATTGCCAAGAAAAAGACCCTGCAAACTCTGAAATTTACCTTGTGGAAGGGGACTCTGCTGGCGGCTCTGCCAAGCAGGGGCGTAATCGTAAAACCCAAGCCATTTTGCCACTCAAAGGTAAGATTTTGAATGTGGAACGTGCGCGTTTTGATAAAATGTTATCCAGCCAAGAAATTGGCACATTAATCACAGCTTTAGGTACGGGTATTGGCAAGGAAGACTTTAATATTGCCAAACTTCGCTACCATAAAGTCGTCATTATGACGGATGCCGATGTGGATGGTGCGCATATTTTGACGCTGCTACTGACATTCTTCTACCGTCAAATGCCTGAATTGATTGAGCGCGGTTATTTGTTTATCGCACAGCCTCCCCTTTACCGCGTCGCTCGCGGCAAAAAGGACAGGTATATTGCGGATGATGCAGAGCTTCAAGAATTCCTGCTTGAATCAGGTAGCGATGGTAAAGAATACCATGAAAGTGCAAAAAAAGGTGGGATGACCATCGAGCGTTTCCAAACCTTTATCCGAAGCATCAACCGTTTACATGCTTTGATGTTGCGCTTATCACAGCGTGTCGATAGTCGCGTTTTGAAACTATTGGTCGAAGGCAAAAAATTATCTGCCGCGATGATGCGTGATAAAGAACGCTTAACAACACATTTAGATACGTTAATGGAAACATTCACAGCCGAATCTCGCGCCGATGAAGCCTTGAAATATCGCTTGTATAAAGATGAAGATCTTGGCTCATTCTGGATTCAATTTGAACGCCGCGACCACGGACGCACCAAAATTTCACGCTTGGATATGGACTTGGTATCCACTGTCGAATTTGTCGAGGCGCAGAAACTTTGCAGCAACGCACAGTCCATGGTTGGCAAAGGTGCTTATATTGCTGATGGGGATAATCGTTGGGAAATCAACACCTACGATGATGTGTCGACCTTGATTGATAAAGAAGGTCGCCGTGGCTTGAAGATTCAACGCTACAAAGGCTTGGGCGAAATGAACCCTGAACAGCTTTGGGAAACCACACTTGACCCTGTCAATCGCCGCTTCCTTCGTGTAACCCTCGAAGATGTCGTATCTGCTGACGAAACATTTTCAACCTTAATGGGTGATGCTGTTGAGCCTCGCCGCGACTTTATCCAAGCCAATGCGCTAAAAGTGAGAAATTTAGATGTCTAAACAAGAACCAAAAGAACAACTTAGCTATGCCGATTGCGGTGTAGATATTGATGCGGGTAATGCCTTTGTGGGTCGCATCAAAAATGCCGTAAACAGTACCATGCGCCCTGAAGTTTTGGCTGGTCTTGGTGGATTTGGTGGTTTATTTCAGCCCAACTTCAAAGACATGGAAGAACCTGTGCTTGTTTCAGGCACAGATGGTGTCGGCACAAAATTATTGTTGCTCCAAGAGTATGATTTGCCACATGTGGCGGGTATTGATTCGGTTGCCATGTGTGTGAACGATTTGGCTGCGCTTGGCGCTGCTCCACTGTTTTTCTTGGATTATTTAGCCACAGGCGCACTCAAAGGCGAAACATTAGCTGGCGTGGTTGAAGGCATTGCTGATGCGTGTAAAACATGCGAATGCGCCTTGATTGGCGGCGAAACGGCTGAAATGCCAGGTATGTATGCACCGGGTCATTATGATATTGGTGGATTTTGCGTAGGTGTTGTGGACAAACCTAAAATGGTAGACGGCTCAACCATCGCTGCTAGTGATGTTGTGCTTGGTCTTGCATCCAATGGCCCACACTCCAATGGGTTTTCTATGGTGCGCAAACTTTTGGAACTGGGCAAAGCTGACTTGAATAACGACACCTTATCGGATGGTTCCAAAGCGATAGATAAAGTGCTTGCGCCCACCCGTTTGTATGTACCTGCCATCAATGCTTTGATGCAAAGCGGCATTGAAGTCCATGGTTTTTCACACATCACAGGTGGTGGTATGTTTGATAATCTTGAACGTATCCTAGCTGATGATTTAGCTGTCACTGTAGATGTATCATCTTGGGGTGTGCCACCTGTATTCGAATATCTTCTAGAGTTTGCCGATGTAGATAAAAACGAGCGTTATCGTACCTTTAATATGGGTATTGGTTTTGTGGCTATCCTACCCAAAGACATGGCTGCGCAAGCGGAGAAAGTACTGACGGATGCAGGTGAAACAGTGTATCACATTGGTAATATTCATCAGCGCGATGGTGAAACCGTTACCTTACTGGGTTAAAAACACGTTTACATAAATTAGAACTTGCTAATATAATAAATAACATTATATTTCGCCTTCAACTGTGCGTTTGTAGCATAAAATATCACAAGATTGGAAGGAGATAGATATTATTTATGCCTATCAACATTAAATTTATACCTCTGTATGCTGCCATGTTTAGCGTGGCTGTGTTAAGCCAAGCGAATCACGCTGTGGCATCAGATATTACCACGCTTCAAAGCAGCGTATCCTATGCGTTGACGCATAACCGTGGGCTTGCCGCTTCTGCCAGTCAAGCCGATGCTGCACAAGCACAAGTCAGTGCTGCCACAGGTCAACTGCTGCCTCGCTTGGATGTTTCCACGGGCGTTTACCGCACCAACTCTGCGCTCAATGGGTTTGGCATGCGCCTGCTGCAAGCCCAAGTATCCGCCGCAGATTTCGCGCCTACAGCATTAAACAATCCAGAGTATATTAATAATTACCAATCTCGCTTGGGATTAACCATGCCACTTTATTCAGGTGGCGCACTGTATGCATCGCGTCACAAGGCATCTGCCAATGCAGAAGCTGCCGCTTTGAATCATACTTTTTATACACAACAATTGATTTATCAAACCATTATGGCTTATGTGCAAGCCCGCCAAGCCTTGGCGCAAGCCCAAGCCCAAGAAAAGGCCGTGCATGCTGCAGAGCAACGACTTAAAGATACCAAGGCTTTAAAAAAACGTGGCATGGCAATCAATTCAGATGTCATGGATGCCAATGTATTTTTATTGCGTAGCCAATTGGCATGGGATGATGCCAAAAACCAATATGCCAGTGCTTTGGAAGGTCTCCGTTTGGTTTTGGGTTTGCAGGATGATGCTTCATTGTCTGACTTAAGCGAGCCGCACATTCAAGATGTGGCAAGTTCATTGGATGATTTATTGAGCAATGCACCACAACAACGTGCAGATTTATTAGCCTTGATTCAGCAAGAGGAAGCCGCATCCGCCGCAAGCGACCAAGCCAATTCAGGATATATGCCGCATGTGAATTTAACCGCCGCTCGTGAATGGAACAGTGATACATTCGGACTAAAAAATGGCAACAATACCGTTGGTTTAACCGTAAGCATGAACTTGTTTGCAGGCGGTGGTGATAGTGCAAATGTGCGTGCCGCAGAAGCCCAGCGCATCAGCTTATCACTGCAACAAGCCGATAAACGCCAGCAAATCAGCAACCAAATTCGCCAAGCATGGCGTAGCCTTAAAACAGCAGCGAAAAAATTAAGCAGTGAATCAGAAGCATTCAAGCAAACGTCTGAATCCTTGCGCATCAAAGCGTTGCGTCAAAAACAAGGCTTGGAAACCACATCCGATGTATTGGCAGCGCAAGTTCGTGCAGACCAAGCAGAAGTGATGGTGATTCGCGCCAAATACGACTTAATGATTGCCAAAGCAGCCCTTATGTTGGCTGCAGGAACTTTAAATGAAGGGGTAGTTCAATGAACACAACAACATCAACCACAAAACTCGCTATCACACTTGCGTTAGCCACTTTGCTTGCGTCATGTGCAGATGATGAAGCGCATTCACCTGCAGCCATGCAAACCACAACAGCACAAACGTTAACCGTTCAAGCTACATCGGTAGCAGAACATTATACCACCAGCGGCTCTGTTGCCTCCGACCATAAAGTATCGATTAGCTCGCGTATCTCTGGATACATCAAAGCCATGAACGTGCGCGAAGGTGATAAAGTGACCGCTGGGCAAGTGTTGGTGAAAATCGACCCAACCGATGCCAAACAAGCCTATTTGCAAGCCAAAGCAGACCTTAAAGATGCTGAGGCAGACTTAAATCGCTTCAAAGAGCTGCTTGCTTCTGGCGCAATAAGCAGCCAAAAAGTGGACAAGGCAAAGTTGCGTTATGACGTGGCTAAAGCCAATGTGGCGCGTGCCAACAACCAATTAAGCTATGCGGAAGTTCGCTCACCTGTGGATGGTGTGGTGGTTGAAAAGCGCTTGAGTATTGGTGACTTGGCTTCACCCGGTGCGCCGATTCTTTCGATTGAAGACCCCAACAGTTTACTGGTTTCCACTTATGTGTCTGAAGATTATGTAAGTAAAATTCATGAGGGTGACACGGTGGACATCACGATTGAAGCCTTGCACCACACATTTGAAGGTACGGTGCGTCAAGTGGTTCAAGCTGCTGACCCTGTTTCCCATCAGTTTTTAGTCAAAGTTGCGCTAGCAACCGGTGCCGACATTCACCCTGGTATGTTTGCCCAAGCGGGCTTCCGCGTGGGTGAGCGTCAAGCGATGTTTATCCCACAAAACACCATTATTTCTCGTTCGGGTTTACATGCTGTTTATGTTGTCGATGACCAAGGCTTAGCACAATATCGCCTGATTCGTTTGGGTGTTCGCCAAGGTGAAACCGTTGAAGTGGTTGCTGGGCTTCATGATGGCGACACCATCGTTTGGGCAGGGCAGCCTGCCATCAAAACAGGCATGAAAGTGCAAGCGAATAACGGGTAAACACAATGTCTGAACAACACAATTCCCAAGAAGAATCCTTAAACATCGCTGGTAAGTTGGGCAAGTTTTCAATGAAAACAAACCTAACGCCCATTATCAGCATCCTTATTTTATTGATTGGCGTTTTTGCCCTTTTCATCACCCCACGTGAAGAAAATCCACAAATTGATGTGCCTGCTGCCAATGTGATTATCCAAATGAATGGCGCAAGCCCCATGGAAGTGCAAAACCTGATTGTGCATCCTATGGAAATGGTGTTGCGCGAAATGGAAGGCGTTGACCACACGTATGGTGCTGCCATGGGCAATGTCGGCGTAGTGACTGTTGTCTTTGAAGTCGGTGCAAACAAAGAAGTAAGTATGGTGAAGTTGTATGACCGCATCATGCAAAATATGAACCGCATCCCCGCAGGTGCAAGCCAACCTTTGGTCAAACCGATGGATGTTAACGAAGTGCCTGCTGCCGTGATTACGTTGTCCTCACCTGAGCTGGATGGATTATCACTCAAGCGGTTGGCTGAGCGTGTCCGCGAACAGCTTGCACCACTTGAGGGTGTGTCCGTTGCCGACATCATCGGTGGGCGTGACCATGAGGTTCGCATTGAAATTGACCCTGTGAAAATGGCAGGTTATGGCATCACACTCGATCAACTGCACAATGTATTGATGAGCGCCAACACGGGTGGACCTGTTGGCGAATTGATTGGTGACAACCGTGTAAGCAAAGTCTGGCTCTCAGGTTATTTGGAAAATGCACAAGAAGTTGGCGCATTGATTGTCGGCAGCGCACAAAGTAAACCTATTTACCTTAGAGATGTTGCCACCATTATTGATGGTGCATCCGAAGCCAATCAATTGCATAGAATTGCTTATGGTCCATCCGCAGAAGTTGGCTCACAAACCGGTGATGAACCTGAAACCAATGCAGTATCCATCGCTTTGGCAAAACAAATAGGCACCAATGCTGTGTTTGTTACCCAGCGCATCATTGATAAGCTGGAAGAACTCAAGGGCGATTTCATTCCAAGCAATGTGCGCGTGGATATCACCCGCGATTCAGGTCAAAAAGCAGATGCCGCCGTGAACTATCTGGTAGAACATTTGGGTATCGCCATTGTATCAGTGATTATAATTTTATTGTTCTTCCTTGGTTGGCGTGAAGCTGCGATTGTCACCATGAACATCCCTTTGATTTTGTTTATCGTGTTGGCAATTGGTTTCCTAGCCGACCAAACCATCAACCGCATCACCCTGTTCTCACTTATTCTTGCTTTGGGTTTGCTGGTGGATGATGCCATTGTGGTGATTGAGAACATTCACAGACACTTGCACAAAGGTGTGAAAAACACGGCTGAAAAAGCCAAGTTAATTATCCGTGCCACCAATGAAACGGGTAAACCCACCATTGTGGCAACCATTGCTGTGATTTTAGCCTTTATTCCTATGGGTTTTGTCACAGGTATGATGGGGCCATTTATGGCACCGATTCCGTTTAATGCACCGCTTGCTATGGCTGCATCACTGGTCATTGCTTATGCCTTCACCCCATGGGTTGCCCAGCGTTTTCTTCCCAACAAAATGGTTGAACCCACCATGGAAGAGCAGGATGAAGACCCCAAAGATTGGGTGCATACGACATACATGAAACTTGCAAAACCTTTGGTAGAAAGTGCCAAAGTGCGCTTCTTGTTCTGGGTCGTGGTTGCCATTTTATTTGTCGCATCCATGTTAGAACCTGCATGGCAGTTTGTACGCCCTGCAGGTATCAACGGTCCATTAACGCCAGGTGCCGTGGAACTTAAAATGCTGCCCAAAGGTAATCAAAACACCTTTAACATCACCATTGATTTACCTGAAGGAAGCACGCTTGAAGAAACCGACCGCGTTGCTCGTGAAATTGGTCATATTTTGCGCCAGCATGAAATGGTTAAAGACTATGAGACCTTTGTCGGTCGTGGCGGCCCTATTGATTTTAATGGTATTTTACGTGGTGCTGCATTATTCCGCGAAGCACCAAACTTGGGTGAAATTCGTGTGAACCTGCGCAATAAACATCACCGCTCCATTCGTTCAGAAGGTATTGTTTTGGAGTTGCGTGAGATGTTAGCGCCTGTATTTGAAGCAAACCCACTTGCTTCCATCAAATTGGTGGAAGACCCACCAGGTCCACCCGTTCGCGCCACATTATTAGCTGAGATTTATGGCCCTGATTATGCCAAGCAAAAAGAAGTTGCCGCAGAAGTTCGGAAAACCTTTGCCGATACTTATGATATTGTAGATTTGGATGATTCCATTGGTGCATCCCAAACCCAGCTCAATATCAAAGTGAACAAAGAAAAAGCCGCGCGTATTGGCGTTGCAACCACGCAGGTAGAAACAGCATTGCGTGACTTCTTATCGGGTTACAACTTTGGCGCCTTACACATCGAAGATGAGCGACATACAGTCAACTTGCATGTGCAACTTCCGCGTTCATTGCGTGTAAATGCTGAGAACTTGAATCAGATTTATGTCAGCTCCCCACAAGGGCCTGTGGCATTGTCGGCGATTGCAACTGTAGAAGAAAGCACGGTGAAAAACCCAATCTTGAGTAAAGATGGGCATAAGGTTGTATATGTGACCGCAGAACCCAAACAGGGTTCACAGGTCTATTCTTTGCTAGATATTGATAGCAAAATTGATGGGCAAAAACTGGCAGGTGTTGAATTAAAAACAGGCGGCATGCGCTTCACCGACACGGCACCTGAAGACACCTTTGGTTATCATATGCTTTGGGATGGCGAAATGCGCTTAACTTTGGATGTATTCCGTGATTTGGGTGCTGCATTTATCGTGGCTATGGTGCTGATTTATCTGTTGATGGTGGCATATTATGGTCAGTTTATTCTGCCCATGTTGGTCATGGCCCCCACCGCTCTCACCATGATTGGAATTTTTCCCGGTCATGCGATTACAGGTCAACCCTTCACTGCCACATCCATGATTGGGATGATTGCTCTGGCGGGTATCGTGGTGCGGAACTCAACCTTGCTGATTGATTTCATCTTGGAATACCGCAAAGCAGGGCATGATTTGAAAACATCCGTGCTTGAAGCGGGTGCAATTCGTGCGCGACCCATTCTGTTGACAGCAATCGCCGTCGTTGCAGGTACATCCATCATGATGACCGACCCTGTGTTTGGTGGTTTGGGTGTGTCCATGGCATTCGGAACGATTGCCGCAACGATTTTGACACTGTTTGTCACGCCATTGATGTATTACCTATGGCAACGCGGCAAACCCGACCCTGCCGCTCAAGCGTAACCCTTACATTGAAACCCAGCCTAAGCGCTGGGTTTTTTTATGCCTGAAAGCCACCGTGGACGCATCGTGGATGCAATATGTGCCATAGTCCAAATGACAAACGCTTGTAGCGAAAATAACCCCTGCAACAGTTGGCTCAATGTTTCATGATATACCCCAGAAACAGTTGCCACGGCATACAACACAAACATCATATTCAAAATAAGTGCTTCAGTGAAAAACACAGGTTTTTGTGTATCGCTACGATGCTGATACACATGAATCAGCCAGCGTAAATAATGCGACATAATGATAATGCCCAACGGAATCAGCCAGTCCCCTTGTTGATAGTTCCACAGAACATAAAAAAGAGGCAGACCAAACGGTATGCTTAATGTCCAAAAGATATGCCGCTCTTTGGCTATCAAACCAATACCCAGCGATAACAACATAGCGACTGCGGCGATTTGGTGTGCAACGGTATCCGCTTCAAACAAAGCAATGGTAGCACACGCCGTAAGCACCAACCCAAGCTGAGCGTAATCTGTTCGGCTGATTGATTTACGGTATAAATACATATCATCAAAGAACTGATGCAAAATAAATATCAATGCCGCAGGGATGATGACATCATCACCAAGGAGAAAACATGCAGCCCCCGCCGTGGTTAAACCAAACACCCATTTAGCAAAGAAATCAGCATCCATTTTGCCTGCACGGTATTGATACACATAACAATGAATAAAATGCGCTTGCCCAAGCCCAACCAGTAAAACGGTCACCATATGTACGCCAAAAAACATCAGCAATAACGGAAGCAACGCACCTATAAGCATAATAAAAGCCCCAAGAAACCTACCCACGTCAACACTGGCAAGTGAAACAGCAGCGGGTTCTGGTTGGGTTGCACTTTAAGCGTCACAGCAATCACAACCAAAATAGGCAGCCATGCGGCAAACATTAAATACGACCAATGCGTGGCATACAAAACAAGCACCACCACATAAATACCAATCACCAAAGCTTTAGTCGCTGTAAGCCCCAAGCGTTGCGGCAAGGTTGATTTTGGTGTGTCCCCATCCATATCCCGAATATCCCAAAGGATTTCATTGCCAAAATAAATCAGAAATATAAGTGCCAAGTCCATCAAAAATATAGGAAAGCCAAACATCATTCGCAACATCACCATACCACAAACCACAATAAAACCGGGATAAATGTTTTTCAGTAAAAACACATCTTTAATGCGGCGATTGAGCAGTGGTAAACGCAGCGAATACAACGCACAAACAAAGCAAAAGAACACATAAAAAGCAACCCCTCGCCAACCCATTTTATCCACAATCAGGGGCAAAGGAGCAAGGGATACAAACAAAATAAAGGGCAAAGAAATGGACACATGAAGCCCTGCGGTATTCACTTCATCCTCTGCTTTGTCGGTATAAACATTGATAAGATAGGTTGCCCAAATCGCAGAAAATCCCAACATAAAAATGGCAACTTTTAAAGATAGCGCAATGCCCGCAGGCATGGATAACACATACACCAGCCCAACAATCAAACCCACCAAAATCCGTGAGGCAAACAGGGCTTGCATCAATGTTTGAAAGCTTGTCTTGAACTGTAAAAACATATCAACATCTTGCAGAAGAGTTCAGGCATTGTCTAATGCTTCACTGTTCGCAGCCTTAAAACCACGCTGTATAGCATTTTCACCTTATTGGAATTACGCTTTCACCCATGCAGAATACTTCTATGCTGATGTGGGGGCTTGTGTTTGGCTCTATTGGTTTCGGCTTTTTCTCTTACGGGCGAAAGCAAAAAGCTGTTGTGCCACTAATCACAGGTATAACGTTGATGGTCTTGCCCTACTTTGTTGCTAACCTCTATTTATTGTTGGGTTTGGGCGTGGTTTTACTCGTCATACCTTATTTTATTCGCTTGTAGGCGTTCTTTTGAATAACTTTGACGAGCGCAAACTTTTCTGCGAAGCTTTTTGGAATATTGAAGGGGAAAGCACAATGCAAATACACATAAGGGCTCTGACCCCTTTTTCTGCTTTTTCTACAATAAAAAATAGGAGGTAACTCAATGATAGTTTGGAAAGGCTGGGGAATATTGGCACTACTTATTCCACTGATAATATCATTGTCTGTAGGCTTAACGATAGACTCTTACTATGGCGAAGGTTTTTATAAAAACAGCACTTGGGCTATGCCTTTGGTGCTGGGTATTTCCTCTATAGTGGTATTTATACTTGGCTATAAAATCAATAGCAAGACAGGAAAAATAGTTATTGACCCAGAAAATAACGAGAGAATTGAACTGAAGACCACACATTCAATGTTTTGGATACCCCTTCAATATTGGGGTTTCATCATACTGGCGATAGCGATTTGGATGTATATTTCAAATATCGGGTTAATTTATAAAGCCTGAATTCAAGTGATAACTTGCTAACAATGCAAATCAACTCGGACTGCCAAAAGCGCCATTCGCTATCGCTCACTCTGCTTTTGGCATCCGGTTATTTGCGACGTTAGGTTTTAAAATATTAAAAAGGGGTCAGAGCCCTTTATTCATGCGAAGCTTCTCTAAACAGGTGGTCGATGTTTTGCTGCCACTCACCATGATACAGTTTCAACCATTTATCCGCTTGGGTTTCGCCTGATTGAATAACGTCAAACAACGGTTTGAGGTATTGCATTTCGCATCTGCCTTTATCATCACAAATGTCGATATTCCTCAACCCTTCTTTTGCCATTTCTAGTACAATTTCAGCATAAAACTGCACATCTTTATCTAAAAATGGTGTTTTTAGGGCAGTTTTAGGTACATTTTCCATCAATTCGACCACGTCCGCATGTTGCCAATCTTTCACCAAATCCCATGCTTGATTCAGTGTTGCCTCATCATACAACAAACCTTTCCAAAGTGCTGGCAAGGCAGAAATCCAATCCCAACCCCCTGCATCCGCACCCCGCACTTCAATAAACTGTTTGAGGCGCACCTCGGGGAATGTGGTGCTGACATGCAGTTCCCAATCGGCATGGGTCGGATATTCACCTGGTAACATGGGCAACTTACCTTCCAAGAAATCACGAAATGATTCGCCTGTGCAATCAATATATTCCGCATCCCTAAGCACAAAATACATGGGCACATCAAGCACCCATTCTGTCCACGCTTCAAAACCGAAATCATCCTTAAACACACATTCAGGAATGCCTGTGCGGTTGGGGTCGGTGTCCAGCCAACAATCTGCGCGAGTGGACAATAAACCCGATGGTTTTCCGTCTTTGAATGGCGATGCAGCAAACATGGCTGTGACCATAGGCTGCAAGCAATAAGCGACCCGCATTTTCTTTGCCATATCCGCTTCAGATTCAAAATCCAAGTTGGCTTGGGTGGTCGCGGTGCGCAGCATCATATCCAAACCTTTATCGCCCACTTTCACCATATATTCGCGCATCACATTGTATCGCGACTTGGGCATCCACGGAATATCGCCCCGCTTCCATTTGGGTTGAAAACCAACCGCTAAAAAGCCAATCTCTAATTCTTTGTTGAGCTGACGCAGCAAGTCGAAATGTCTGCCCACTTCATCATGGGTTTCATGGATAGTGGCGAGTGGTGCGCCTGATAACTCAAGTTGTCCGCCTGGTTCAAGGGTGATGGATGCTAAGCCGTGTTTCAACGCAATCGGGTTGCCATTCTCAAGCACAGCAAGCCAATGTTCATCGTGATTCCAGTCTGCCAATCGCTCCAACAAATGCTGGATACTTTTTTCGCCAAAATAAGGAATCGGGCGAAACGATTGGGTGCAATAGCCCACTTTTTCATGCTCTGTGCCAATGCGCCATGCTTCGCGTGGTTTGTTGCCACTGCGGAAATAATCAGCCAATTCTTCTCGATAAATGCGTGTATGTTCCAAAATCGTTCCCCATCACTTAGCTTGCGTATGTGGAAATATACGCATGACATCAGAAAACAACCACCCCAAAACGGATACGGTTAGCTTTCGCCAATGCCTCAAAGGTACTTGGACAGATAGAATATTGCTCATCGCCCTGCTGGTTGGCATTGCTTTGTTATGGTTTCAGATTGAAAAAACACTTAGCCACGGTCTACCCACAGCGTATGTGTATCATGGCAAAACATTATTGGCATCCTACCCCCTACCCAACGATGATAAGGTGATTCATGTGGCTGCTGAGGGTGAAATTGGTGTGTCGGACATTGAAATATCCAAACATGGTATTCACTTTGTTTCATCACCCTGCACCACCCATTATTGCATGTTATCAGGGCATAAAAAACATACAGGCAGCGTGATTGCCTGCGTTCCCAACCATATTATGGTGGTGATTCGCGGGGCAAGCGATGAAGCACAACCACATTTTGATGCGGTGACGGAATAAATATGTCGGAGAATGTGAAGCGCAACATTCCACCTCGCCCAAGCTTAAAATCTTTGGAAGATAAAGCGGTGTGGTTATCTTTTGTCTTGCTGGCGATTGGTTTGCATGTCTTTGAAGCCACGTTACCCAGCTTAGGCCCTTGGTTTAAGCTGGGCTTGGCAAACATCATGACTTTGCTCGCTTTGGTGATGCTGGGTGCGCGCGCAGCATTTATGCTTGCCATTGCCCGCGTAGTTATCGGCAGTATTTTTATCGGCACATTATTCACACCCACATTTTTTATCAGCCTTGCAGGTGCGCTGACTGCGGCAACTGTGCTGGTGGTGTTGTATAAAATGTTTCCGCGTATGAGCTTAATCAGCCTCAGTCTATTGGCTGCAGTTGCTCACATGAGTGGGCAGTTTATCACCGTGGAAACATGGTTTATCCAGCAACCTGAGGTTTATTATCTTTTGCCACCATTACTGCTGTTATCCTGCATCAGTGGTTGGATAAATGGCGCGATTTCAAGTTACATTTGGCAAAGGCTTAAAAAGGAGCGTCTATGAATTATCAAGATGTCATCACATTCTGGTTTGATGAATTAGAACCCCAACAATGGTTTGTTAAAGACTTGGAACTGGATAAAACCATCGCTGACCGCTTTGGAGATACATTAGCTGAGGCAAGTGCTTGTGAACTTTATACTTGGCGCGACACACCCGAAGGCAGGCTTGCTGAAATCATCGTACTCGATCAATTTTCGCGCAATATTCATCGGGATACACCACTAGCTTTTGCCACCGACACTTTATCCCTCGCACTCGCTCAGGAAGCCATCAAACAAGGCGATGACCAACGCCTCAAAGTCGAATACCGCAACTTTATGTATATGCCTTTTATGCATAGCGAATCAGCCTTGATTCATGAACAAGCCGTGGAACTTTTTTCGCAAGCGGGTGCTGAATTTAATTATGAATTTGAACTCAAACACAAAGCCATTATTGATAGGTTTGGCAGATACCCGCATCGTAATGTTATTTTGAATCGTACATCTACAGCTGAAGAAATCGTGTTCTTAAAGCAACCCAACTCTTCATTCTAAATCATTATTTTTATTGTCTCTTTTAGCTTCATCCAAAGGTGGGAGTTTGCGGTTGTCTTTATTGTATTGCTTCCAAAGGTATGAACCCAACCAAATCACAGCGCCTACTGCCAAGGCATACATCAGTGCGCTGTCTTCGCTGGGACTGCTAGCGAAATAGTCTCTCATAAAAAACTTTGCCATGCGTTATTTTTACGCGAAGCACGGCTAAAAGAAACATGGCAAATCATCGTGGCCACCAACCTTGTTCTTGAAAGGATAACACTTGCGTTCCTGCGAGTAAAAAGTGGTCTAGAAGCTTAATATCCAAGGTATTGCAAGCTTCAATCAGTTGACGCGTTAACGCAATATCTTGCTCGCTGGCTTGGGCTGTGCCTGCGGGATGATTGTGGAAGATGATGATACCTTTGGCATCCAGTTCTAAGGCGCGTTTGATTAATGTGCGCGGATAAACCACGGCTCTATCCACCGTGCCTTCAAACAAGATTTCGCTGGAAATGCACTGGTTTTGTTGGTCGGTGAACAATGCGCCAAAGTATTCAATGCTTTTTTCTTGAAGCTTTAAGCGCAGCCATGCTTTGACCGATTCAGGTGAGTCCAGCTTGGTTTTATCCGCCAAATCTGATTCAAGATAACGCACTTGTGCTGCTTTGATGAGTTTGAGGAATTGCGCCGATTCCTTGCCCAAGCCTTCAACGCTTTGCAACTCTTGGGCTTGAGCATCAAACACCCCTGCCAATGTACCAAATTGCGCCAACAACCGTTTGGCGATGGGTTTCACATCTTTGCGCGGAATGGCGAAGGTCAGCAATATTTCCAAGACTTCATACGCATGGAAACCGTTTAAACCATGCTGGGCAAAGCGTTGTTTCAAACGCTTTCTATGCCCGCTTACTGAATCATCAACCAATCACGCCAACCTTGAAACATCCGCAAGGCGCAAGAATAAACCGCGCAACCTTGCCAACAATGCCAAGCGATTCGCTTTGATAGCAGCATCATCTGCCATTACCATCACACCATCAAAGAAGGCATCCACAGGTTCTCTTAAACCAGCCAATACTTTCAACTGTGTATCAGGTGTTTCAGGGAAGTTGATTTCAGCGTCCATCAATACGGCAAACAAGGCTTTTTCAGCATCTTCTTGCAGCAATGTTTCATCAATATCCGTTGCAACATCACCTGCTTTTTTCAGAATATTGGCAATACGTTTATTAGCAGCGGCCACCGCTTGCCCAGCTTCTGAATCGGCAAAACCTGTAAGCAATTTGGCAACTTGCACATGTTTGAACAATGGCAACGCCTGATTCGCACCCAATGCCGCATCCACTGCCGCTTTGGATACAGCAAAGCGTTCCGCAAGCCCAATAAACCGCTCATGGATAAAGGCAATTACCTTGGCTTGTGTTTCATCGCTAATCGCAATGGTCACGCGCTGTTGATTCCATTGCTTGGATGCCTCTGCCAACACATCCTGCAAGGTCATAT
>CAMZLG010000152.1 GCA_947311495.1 uncultured Zetaproteobacteria bacterium | reverse complement strand
TGGGCAATCAACGTGTGCATAGTGACGTGTTGCAGTTTCATATTCAACATGTGCAGTTGAAATTGTGATACCACGCTCGCGCTCTTCTGGTGCACCATCAATATCAGCGTAGTCTTTAAACTCAGCGCCGCCAGCTTCTGCCAACACTTTCGTGATTGCTGCTGTTAATGTGGTTTTGCCGTGATCCACGTGACCAATTGTACCAATGTTCACATGCGGCTTGTTACGTTCAAACTTTTCCTTAGACATATCTAATCTCCTAACCTTTCACACTTGCAATAATTTCTTCAGTAATGTTACGTGGAACTTCTTCATAATGGACGAACTGCATGGTGTATGTTGCACGACCTTGCGACATAGAGCGCAATGCAGTGGAATAACCAAACATTTCAGACAATGGAACTTCAGCATCTACAACCTTAGCAATACCACGGTCACCCATGCCCTGAATTTTGCCGCGACGACGGTTCAAATCACCGACAACATCACCCATATAATCTTCAGGTGTTGTCACTTCAACTTTCATCATTGGCTCAAGAATCACTGGCTGACATTCCGAACAACCTTTACGGAAGCCCATAGATCCAGCCACTTTAAATGCCATCTCATTAGAATCCACATCATGGTAAGAGCCATCTACCAAGGCAGCCTTAATATCAACCATGGGGAAACCAGCAAGAACACCATTGTTCATCGCTTCTTCACAACCTTTACCTACTGCTGGGATATATTCGCGAGGAACCACACCACCTGTAATTTTATCTTCAAACTC
The DNA here is from genome assembly GCA_947311495.1 of uncultured Zetaproteobacteria bacterium. GTDB lineage: Bacteria > Pseudomonadota > Zetaproteobacteria > Mariprofundales > Mariprofundaceae > Ghiorsea. The sequence goes on along the minus strand of CAMZLG010000152.1, from coordinate 17,846 downwards.
AAATCCGCCTCCTGCTTCCAAGGGCTCAATTTCTAACCAAACATGACCAAACTGACCACGTCCACCAGACTGACGGACAAATTTACCTTCAAACTTACCAGAACCACGAATGGTTTCACGGTATGCTACTTGTGGCTTACCAATGTTCGCATCCACGTTGAATTCGCGACGCATACGGTCCACAAGAATCTCAAGGTGAAGCTCGCCCATACCTGAAATAATGGTTTGACCTGTTTCTTCATCAGTTTTAACACGGAAAGACGGATCTTCTGCCGCCAATTTACCAAGGCCAACACCCATTTTCTCTTGGTCAGCTTTGGTTTTAGGCTCAATCGCCACCGAAATCACTGGCTCAGGGAACTCCATGCGCTCAAGCACAATTGGGTCATCCATGTCACAAAGCGTGTCGCCCGTTGTAGTCACTTTAAGACCAACAGCTGCAGCAATATCACCAGCGCGCACTTCTTTAATTTCTTTGCGGTCATTCGCATGCATTTGTAAAATACGGCCCACACGCTCACGTTTGTTTTTCACCGAGTTCAATACATAAGAACCTGATTCTAACACACCTGAATACACACGGAAGAATGTTAAAACACCAACAAATGGGTCAGTCATCACTTTAAATGCCAAAGATGCAAATGGCGCATCATCAGACGATGGACGAGAATCTTCTTCGTCTGAATCAATCTTCAAGCCTTTAATTGCAGGCACATCAACGGGCGCCGGCATATAATCAGTCACTGCATCCAACAAGGTTTGCACACCTTTGTTTTTAAATGCTGTGCCACATAGCACAGGAATAATAGAAATATCTAGAACTGCTTTACGAATCGCAGCTTTAAGTTGCGGCAATGGAATCTCTTCGCCTTCAAGGTGAAGCTCCATCAACTCCTCATCAACCATGGATACTGCATCCATCAATACTTCGCGATATTCGTCAGCTTGGTCTTGCAACTCAGCTGGAATATCTTCGACAGAATAATCAGAACCCATAGCTTCATCATTCCAAACAAATGCCTTCATGCTCACGAGGTCAATCACGCCTTTAAAGCCATCTTCAGCACCAATCGGTACATTCAATGGCACAGCGTTGTGACCCAATTGACTTTCAATTTCACTAACAACGCGGAAAAACTCAGCACCTGTACGGTCCATTTTGTTGACGAATGCGATACGTGGAACATTATAACGGTCAGCTTGACGCCAAACAGTTTCAGATTGTGGCTGAACACCACCCACCGCACAGAAAACACCAACTGCGCCATCTAGCACACGCAAAGAACGCTCAACTTCAATCGTGAAATCAACGTGACCCGGTGTATCAATAATATTTACATGATGGTCATTCCAGCTACAGGTTGTAGCCGCAGATGTGATAGTAATACCACGCTCTTGCTCTTGTTCCATCCAGTCCATGGTTGCCGCGCCATCGTGAACTTCACCGATTTTGTGCGAAACGCCTGTGTAGAAAAGGATACGTTCTGTAATGGTGGTTTTACCCGCATCAATGTGAGCCATAATACCAATGTTACGTACGCGCTCTAGTGGTGTCTTTCTTGCCACGATACTACTCCTCTTCTAACCTAAACTGTTTAGAACAATTAAAATCTTATATTTTCAAACTTACTTCAAACTTTTTACAACATCACTCGCCAAGCGAGCTTTTTTTTACAATCTTACCAGCGGAAATGTGAGAACGCTTTGTTGGCTTCTGCCATACGATGGGTTTCATCACGTTTCTTAAATGCGCCACCACGCTCATTGATTGCATCAACAAACTCATTACCCAAACGCTCAGCCATGGTTTGCTCAGAACGCTTGCGTGAATACTCAATCAACCAACGCACAGCCAAAGACTGCTGACGACGATCAGATACTTCGATTGGCACTTGGTAAGTTGCACCGCCAACACGGCGAGACTTCACTTCAACCAATGGACGAATCGCTTCTAATGCGCGATGAAGAACATTCAACGCATCTTCACCTGTTTTTTGTGCTGCAATTTCCATTGCACCATAAACAATCGCTTCAGCTTTCGCTTTTTTGCCATCCAACATGATTGCATTTACAACTGTTGAAACTTTATTGTCTCCGAATTTCGCATCAGGCGTAATTGGACGACGGGTAACTGGACCTTTACGTGGCATTTCTCAAATTCCTCTCTTACTTAGGACGCTTAGCGCCGTACTTCGAGCGAGCCTGTTTACGACCTTCAACGCCCGTAGTATCCAACACACCACGTAATACATGATAACGAACACCTGGTAAATCTTTTACACGTCCACCACGAATCAATACAACACTATGCTCTTGCAAACGGTGACCTTCACCTGGGATATACGCAGTCACTTCATGACCATTAGTTAGGCGAACACGCGCTACTTTACGCAAAGCCGAGTTAGGCTTCTTCGGTGTTGTTGTATACACACGCGTACAAACACCACGACGTTGTGGGCATGCTTGCAATGCAGGAACTTTGTTAATTTTTCGCTTGTCTTTACGAGACTTACGAATCAATTGATTGATTGTTGGCATTGTTACCTCTTAAAACTTTCCTCTACTTACACCTTTATTTTATTAAGGTGCAGCTTGCGAGGGCGGCGAAACATAGGGATGCGCATTTGCTATGTCAACTTTTTTTTACCCTGCTTTTGATGATAAGGCTTTCTACTGATATTTCCTGCGATAGAAGCAAGCTTTGAATATCAGTTTTACGAAAATTCGGCGGCTTTGTTCACTAAGGTTTCTTCATCCATGACTTTTTTATCAATTTTGCAATATGCCGCTTGCTCAGCAACAAGCACATTCACTTCTGCCACACCATCCAAAGCAAGCAATTGCGTTTGCACACGGCTTGCTTCTGCTTCATCTTGAGCATCCACACGTAGTGTTATGGTTGCAACATAAGGCGGCTCAGGCATAAACAAAGCAATCAACCACCAAGCCCCAAGCATGACCGCAACCACAACAAAGACCGATGAGAAGTTATGCACAATCGGGTCATACAAAAAACCACCCAAAACCCCACCAACAAATGCACCAAAGAATTGTGAGGTGTTAAACACGCCAATCGCCGTGCCTTTCGCACCTGCAGGTGCATATTTGGATACCAACGAAGGCAAGCTTGCTTCCAATGTATTAAAACCTGTAAAGAAAATAAGTAATGCCCCTGCCACCCACCAAATCGAGTGGTCTAAAGTTGCAAACAGCAAGCAGCCCACAATCAACATGGCAATGGACAGCAAAAACACCTTCTTCATTTTGCGCTTGGCTTCCGCGATAATAATCAATGGCACCATCAAGCCGAAAGCCAAAAGCATTACGGGCAAATAAAGCTTCCACTGTTCGTCTTGCGGCAACAAACCTTGATTCACCAACATCAATGGCAACACCACAAACAATGCCGTTAAACTCATGTGCAAAATCAATACGCCCACATCCAAGCGCAACAATGCACCATGCTGCAATACCTGCTTGAACATACCTTGCGTGACTTCACTGTCCGAATGGTGCCCCGTGTTCACAGGGTCGGGCACAACCATATATAATACCAAGATAGAGATAAGCGAGAAACCTGCTGTGAGCAAGAATATTCCTGACACCCCCACCCAAGCATTCAATATTGGTGCAATCGCCATGGATACAGCAAACGATAAACCAATCGTAATACCTATGCTCGCCATAGCTTTGGTGCGATGTTCTTCGCGCGTTAAATCTGCAGTTAATGCAATCACCGCCGCAGCCACAGCACCTGAGCCTTGAATAATTCGACCCAACAACACACCCATAATATCATCAGATAAACCTGCAATCACACTACCGATAGCGAAAATCAACATACCCGCAGCAATCACAGGTTTACGCCCGAATTTATCCGACATCATCCCAAATGGAATTTGAAACAAAGCTTGAGTTAAACCATACGCACCAAGTGCAATACCCACCAACTCGGGATGCTCAAGCGCACCATCTAATCCATGGGCATAGGTCGAGAACACAGGAAGAATGAGAAATAGACCCATCATTCTTAGGGCAAAAATACTGGATAATGCGCTGACGGATTTACGCTCTTGGACGTTCATACCTGATTGTTTTGATTTTCTCATGCCAAAGTGAACCTTCTTATATATAGATTGCAGCGAAGCTTACGCTTTGATTTGAACTTGTCATGCTTCGCTATGGTTGAACCACAGTGGAGGCATCTTATAGATTTCTCCATGCCGCTTCGCTTTAGTCGAAATGACAGACCAACAACACAGCTGTCACCCTGAGCGAAGTCAAAGGGTCTAAACTTTTTTGAACCACAAAGCACACAGAGAACACGAAGTTTTTTTATCGCCATTCCAGCGCCACCCCAGGGTATTCTCTCTGCCTATGGCATTCACCTTAAGACGGGAATCCACAACAACAACTGGATGCCGCATCAAAGCTAGTCCTCAACTTGATTAGGGATGCGGCATGACGAAACAATACCGAAGGGTTAGTTCCCTGTTATATATCCGCCAAAAACAAAAGCTAAAGAAGGGATAAAGCAAAACCGCTTGTTTTGCGCCCGCTTTAGCTTATGGGTTTTGGAAATGCGGGGATATATAGGGCATTTTCTTTGCTTCGTTTCTTTGATGACAAAGAAATGAAGGGAAAACTACTCGCTCCAAACAAGCACAGGCTTACGTGCTGCTTGGGTTTCATCCAAGCGGCGGCGAATCGGTTTGAGCGGTGCGTCATGCAAAGCTTGTGTATCCCCTGCTTCACACTGCGCAGCGATTTCTAACATCGCATCGCAGAACGCATCCAAAGTATCTTTGGATTCCGTTTCTGTCGGTTCAATCAACATCGCACCATGCACAATCAGTGGAAAATAAACCGTCATGGGATGAAAACCCAAATCAATGAGTCGTTTGGCAATATCCAAGGTTTTAACACCGTGTTTGTTCTGCCATTCATCCGTAAGCAGGCACTCATGTTTACACAAACCTTCAAATGGCACATGATATTTGTCTTTAAGCCTGCTCAAAACATAATTGGCATTAAGCACAGCATCTTGCGCAATTTTGTGGATATGCTGTTTGCCAAAGGCAGAAATATAAGCATTGGCGCGCATATACACACCTGTTTGCCCAAGTGTACTAAGAATCGTGCCAATGGATTGTTCATCTTCCGTTTCAATGGCATACACACCCGCATTTTCAACAATACGCGGCACTGGCAAGAAGGGTTTGAGTGTGTCGTTTACAGCTACTGGTCCAGCACCCGGTCCACCGCCACCATGCGGTGTAGAGAATGTTTTGTGTACATTGATATGCAAGCAATCCAAACCCATATCACCCGGACGCGCCACACCAACAAGTGCGTTTAAGTTGGCACCGTCACCATAAACAAGCCCACCTGCATCATGCACAAGTTGGCAAATTTCTTTGATGTCTGTTTCAAATGTGCCTGCCGTGTTCGGGTTGGTCATCATCAAGGCTGCCACATCACCATCCAAATGTTTTTTCAATTCTTCCAAATCAATGCGCCCATCCGCACCTGATTTGATTTCAACCGTGTACATGCCACACAATGCAGCAGACGCTGGATTCGTGCCGTGTGCAGAATCAGGAACCAATACTTTCTTTCGGTTTTCCTCGCCTCTAGCATCCAAACATTTGCGAATCATCATCAAACCCGCAAGCTCACCATGCGCACCTGCTGCAGGTTGTAGCGTTACATCCTTAAACCCTGCAATTTCAGCAAGCCAACCTTGAAGCTCGTGTAACAAACCCAAAATACCCTGTACCGAATCTTCAGGTTGGTCGGGGTGAACATGTGCCAAACCTGGAAGCCTTGCGATTTGCTCATTCACGCGTGGATTATATTTCATGGTGCATGAACCCAAAGGATAAAACCCAGTCTCAATACCGTGGTTCCATTGGCTTAGGCGCACAAAATGGCGAACCGTTTCAGGCTCAGAAAGCCCTGGAATATTGGCTGCTTTTTTGCGTTTAAATGCGTCTAAGGACGAAGGCGCATCTGCTTGCACGCCCGGTAAACTGATGGACTCAGGCGCTTCATGCGCATGTTCAAATAAAAGCGGCTCTTCATGTTGCATACCCGATACGGATGAATATTGCTGACTCATGATGCCACCTCCATCGCTGCAATCAGCGCATTCACATCATCTTCCTCAATCATTTCCGTGGTTGCGACCAACAAGTGTTTAGCTTCAATGGTTTTATCAAACTTTTCTAACGGAATACCTGCAAATATATCCTGCTTGCGCGCTTCGGCGATAAAGGCATCGCGCTTTTTACCACTTTCAAAGGTCAATACGGTTTCATTGTAGTGCGCACCACTGGCTGCCACCACATGACTTGGCAATTTAGAAATCAATAAATCCAATGCCGCCGCAGAATGGTTCGCCACAGTTTTTAAACCTTCATCACCCATCAACGCCATATAAGTGGCTGCTGCTGTACACATCAAACCTTGGTTGGTGCAGATATTGGATGTCGCTTTTTCGCGGCGAATATGTTGTTCGCGTGTGGACAATGTCAGCACAAAACCACGTTTACCATCCGCATCCTTGGTTAAGCCGCACACACGCCCCGGCATCTGCCGTAGATACTTTTGTTTGCAGGCAAACACACCCAAGTGTGGGCCACCAAATGCCATGGGAATACCCAATGCCTGACCCGAGCCCACGGCAATATCCGCGCCATAAGCACCCGGCGCTTCAATCAAACCAAATGCACTCACATCAGAGAATGCGACCACCATCAAACATTTATGGGCATCACATGCCTCACGAAGTGGCACCAAATCGTACACCGAACCATAAAAATCAGGATATTGCACAATCACACTTGCGGTTGTGTCATCAATTTCAGCAATCACTTTACTTAAGTCTGTGCCTAGGATCCCCATGTCTACTTCAACATAATCACCCTCAAGACGTGATAAATAGTTTTGGGTCACAGCGCGGTATCTTGGATTCACAGAACCTGCAATCACCGTGCGTGTTTTGCGGGTGACTCGCCTTGCCATCAGTGCAGCTTCTGCGGTTGCTGTTGCCGCTTCATACATGGATGCATTAGACACTTCCATACCTGTTAAACGTGCAATCATGGTTTGATATTCAAACAAGGCTTGCAATGTACCTTGCGCAATTTCAGGTTGGTATGGTGTGTATGCGGTTAGAAATTCGCCACGCGAAATCACATAATCCACTACCGCTGGCACAAAATGATAATAAGTACCTCCACCCAAAAAACAGCGGGTATTGATTGCATTTCTATTCTTTTCAGCAGCATTGATAAACTTCTTTACTATCCCTGCTTCCGATAAAGCATCAGGCAGACCAATTTCACCTTCTTTTAAATAAAATTCGCTGGGTACATCGGCAAATAACGCCGACATATCTTGCATGCCCATGCTATCCAGCATGGTTTGCCTATCATTTTGGGTGTGGGGTAAATATCGCATGGTTTCACTCGCATGAAGTCCCTTCTCCCATAGAGGGGAGAAGGCTAGGATGAGGGGTGATTGACTTGCAGTTTACAAACCCTCACCCCAACCCTCACCCTTAAAAGGGCGAGGGAGCTTTTCAATTATTCGTCTAAGAAGCTTTCGTATTCGCTTGGGTTCATCAAATCTGTGTCGGCATTATTATCACTGATTTTCACTTTGATAATCCAGCCTGCACCATAAGGGTCGGAGTTCACCAAATCCGCTTCAGACTCCAAAGTTTCATTGATTTCAATCACTTCACCTGCCACTGGCGCATATACATCGGATACAGCTTTCACCGATTCCACCACACCGTAAGCTTCGCCAGCATCAATGCTGCGCCCAACTTCGGGTAACTCGACAAATACAATGTCACCCAATGCTTCTTGGGCATGGTCGGAGATGCCGAATGTGGCTGTATCACCTTCAATACGCACCCACTCATGTTCTTTGGTATATCTTAAGTCTGTTGGTACTGACATATTATTTCCTCACATTCGAGCGTACAAACGGCGTTGTTGTGCGCTCTGCTTCAATTTGTTTACCGCGTATTTCAACAGTTAAGTTGCCATCTGTCACATGTTCTGGTTTGACATACGCCAAAGCCACGCCGCCACCAGCCAAGGGAGAATGCATACCCGATGTGACTTCACCGCTTAATTCCCCATCCACAAATACTTTATAATGTTCACGAGGAATACCGCGACCTATCAATTTCAGTGCAATCAATCGTTTTTGCGCGCCTTCAGCCTTGCGCGTCTCGACTGCTTCCTGTCCGATAAATTTCCCGATAAAGTCGCCTTTATCCAATTTGGTAATCCACATCAACTTGGCTTCAACAGGGGTCACAGCATCAGAAATCTCATGCCCATAAAGTGCGTAACCCATTTCTGTGCGCAACATATCCCTAGCTGCCAAACCAATCGGCACAGCACCTTGGGCGAGCAACACATCCCATACTTCCACCGCAATGCTGTTGGGAATATAAATCTCAAACCCATCTTCGCCTGTATAACCTGTGCGCGAAATGATGCCGCCCGCACTGGCGATTTTTCCTCGTGCGAACTTGTAATAACCAACCGTTTCCAAATCAAACCCAGCAATCGTTTGCAATGCCGCCTGTGCTTTCGCACCTTGCAATGCCAATAGTGTGGTTTCATCGGATTCATCGGTGACGCTCACATCAAATTTTGCCGCCTCTTTTTGCAAATGCGCCACATCTTTATGTCGATTCGCCGCATTGATACAAAGATAATACGCTTCATCGTTGATTTTATAGGTGGTGATGTCATCAATAAATGTGCCTTGTTCACTCAAAAGTGCAGAATATTGTACCTGCCCATCCACAAGTTTAGATACATCATTGGTGGTCACATATTGAAGAAAAGCCAGCGCATCTTTGCCTTCCACACGCACTTGACCCATGTGCGTAATATCAAAAATACCTGCTTCGCCATCGCGAACTGCCGTATATTCTTTCAGCGCGCCATCTTTGTATTGCACAGGCAGTTCATAACCTGCAAACGGTACAATTTTACCGCCCAATGCCACGTGGGCATCAAACAACGGTGTCTTTAATAAATCAGTCATTTATTCTCCAATCAATGGCACGACTAAAGTCGTACTTCCCATTCAGCCTATGGAAGTGGGGCTTCAGCCCCGCATACTTTTTATTCGCCGTAGGCTGCAAGCGTTGCTGCCATGGCTTTTTTGCCATCAACATTCACACCAACACGACCCAGCACTTCACCCAATGCCGATACACATTTAAGCACATTGTCTTTGCGGCATGCATAGCCCATCAAACCAATGCGCCAAACTTTACCCGCCATCACGCCAAGCCCTGCGCCGATTTCAAGGTTATAATCATTGAGTAACATGCCGCGCACTTGTGCATCATCCACGCCTTCTGGAATCGTCACTGCATTCAATTGCGGCAAACGGTCAGCCTCTGGCACAACAAAAGTTAAACCCAAGGCTTCCAAACCAGCTTTGAGTGCGTTGTGATGTTTGGCATGACGCGCCCAAGCATTTTCCAAGCCTTCATCTTGCAGCAACACCAAGGATTCATGCAATGCATAAAGCGCATTGATGGGTGCAGTATGATGATAAGCGCGCTTGGCACCTTGACCCCAATAACCCATGACAAGGTTCAAGTCTAAGAACCAGCTTTGCACTTTGGTTTTACGGTTTTGAATACGCTCAACCGATGCTTGGCTAAACGACACCGGTGATAGACCTGGTGTGCATGATAAACATTTTTGTGTGCCTGAATAAATCGCATCGATGCCCCATTCATCCACGCGTAACTCTGTGCCGCCCAAGGAAGTTACTGCATCAACAATCGCCAGACATCCGTGTGCATGTGCCAAGTCGCACATGGCTTTTACATCAGTGGTCGCACCTGTTGATGTTTCAGCGTGAACAAAGGCAACAGTGGTTGCTTCAGGATACGCTTTTAAGGCTGCTTCCAGTTTCGCAGGGTCACATGCTCTGCCCCAATCGTCTTCAACCATAATGGCAGTGGCACCACATCGCTCCACATTTTCTTTCATGCGTCCGCCAAATACACCATTTTGACAAACAATGACAGTGTCACCTGCTTCAACAAGGTTCACAAAACATGTTTCCATACCCGCAGAACCCGGTGCAGACACAGGGATGGTTAATTCATTTTTGGTTTGAAATGCGTATTGCAACAAACCCTTCATTTCATCCATCATTTGCACGAACAGCGGGTCAAGATGACCAATCGTTGGTCTTGCCATCGCTTCTAAAATACGGGGGTTCACATCGGAAGGACCAGGGCCCATTAATGTGCGTTGTGGTGGATGAAATGATGTTGTCATATTATACCTCTCATAAATTTGAACTTGGAACTATACCCCGAAAACCAAGGTATGCACCCTCATGCCGTGTATGGCTATCGCATCATCATTGCGGCCAAAGCTTCATGCCCAACACAGTAAACTCTACCGTCAGTGAAACGCATAACATGGTCACTAAACCATAAACCAAAGAAAAACCCTCTGCGCGTAATTGCTGTATACCAATATAAGCACCTGCAATGGACGCAAAAAATGCAAACTCATTCATCACCAACAAACTAAGTAGCGGCACAGCGCGCGCACCATGAGAATCCACCGTGTTGCCCAAAATAATCACGGGCATCATGGTTAAACCCAACACAACGGCGATATAAGGAAAATTTATTTTTTTCATGTTTTCAAGACCTTTGATTGTTGATAATGCAATACTTTCGTCAATGCTGCGGTGGTGATAATACACCACACAGCAAACAATGCAGCAGGCAATGCTGTTTGCGGCTCAAAATGCTTAAGCGCAAGCGCCACGCCAAGCCCTGCATTTTGCATACCAATTTCAATCACCAAGGTAATGGTATAACTTCTGTCGAATGAAAATACCTTGGCGACCCAATATCCAAACACATAACCCAGCGCATTGACCAACACCACCAGCACGACCACCCAAGCTGAGAGCTGGGCAATGCGCTCTTGATTGGCAGCCACGGCATAACTACAAATGATAATGATGGCAACTGATGCCAGCGCAGGGGCAATGGTTTCAATCTGTGTATGCCAAGGTTTAAGCTTGGGTTTAATTAACATAGCAATAAATAAAGGAAGCACCACAATCAGGAAAATCGTTTGCATCATGGGCAAAAATGGAATGGGTAGCCAAACCCCGCCCAACCAATCCATAAGTAAGGGTGTGAGCAATGGTGAAAGCGTGGTCGCAACCAAGGTCATGCCAATAGAAAAGGCAACTGCACCGCCTGCAAGATATGTCATCACATTGCTTGCCATCGCCCCCGGTGCACAGCCGACAATGATAAACCCAAGCGCCAAGGCAGCGGGATAATCCAAAGCTATCAACACCGATGCGGCGGCAAAACCCAACAAAGGCATAATAGTAAATTGACTTACTACACCAATCACAATGCTTGCAGGCTTGCGCAAAGCAACCTTTGCTTCATCAAGCGGCAACACCAGCCCAACACCAAACATGGTGATGGCAAACAGCCACAAGAAATAATCTTTAAACACCATAAATGCAGGCGGATAAAAGAAAGCGGTGATGGCACAAGCCAAGGTCAGCACTGCCATATTATCGGATATAAGTTTAAACATGATTCAGAAGGTTAATCCAATGCTGCACAGGTTTATCCGTACCCGCCTGAATATGATGCAAGCATCCGATATTTGCTGTGGCGATGATGTCAGGTTGATGGGCTGCTAAATGCTGCACTTTGTTATCGCGTAAGGTTTGGGATAACTCAGGTTGCAACACCGAATATGTCCCTGCCGAACCGCAACACAAATGTGCATCCATCACAGGCGACAAATCATAACCCACAGATTTTAAGAGCGATTCAACACAGCCATTCAATTGCTGCCCATGTTGTAAAGTACATGGCGCGTGGAAAGCAATCTTCTTCGATGTATTAAGCTTTAAAACACTCAAATCTTCTTCCGCCAAAACTTCCACCAAATCTTTGGCTTTATCCGAAATGATTTTCGCTTTTTCAGCATATTCAGGGTCATCTTTGAGCAAATGTGCGTATTCCTTGATTTCCAATGCACATGCGCTGGCTGTGGATAATATCGCTTCCACACCAAGCTCCACATAAGGCAACCAAATATCAATATTGGTACGCACCCGCTTCAAGCCTGCTGCTTTGGCGTTCAAATGATTTTCCACCGCCCCGCAACATTGGGATTGCAGCACCCGCAAGGTTTGTATGCCCAATTTATCCAATACTTGCGCGGTGTTCACATCAATTTCAGGTGACATGCTTGGCTGCACGCAGCCTTCAATCAACAACACTTTACGCAAATGCTCTTGCCTTGGATAAACACCCACTTTTTTTGCTTTGGGGATTTTAGCTTGCAAGGATTTAGGCAATACTGGGCGAAACAAACGACCTAAACGCATCAAACCTGCAAACAAGGGACGGTTGGGTAAGATTTTAACCAAGGCTTTACGCAATAATCGCTGCGCCAAAGGTCTGCCCACCTTTTCTTCCACCATGGCTTTACCAATCTCTGCCAAATGCGCATATTCAACGCCTGATGGGCATGTGGTTTCACACGCACGGCACGTTAAACACCTATCCAAATGTTGCTGGGTTTCCGTGGTGACTTCACCCCCTTCCAACATATCTTTAATTAAGTAAATGCGTCCACGCGGACCATCCAATTCATCGCCAAGCTCTTGGTAGGTTGGGCAAGTCGCCGAGCAAAAGCCGCAATGCACACAAGAGCGCAAAATATCATTGGCTTCCTTACCTTGGGGTGTATCAAGTATGGATTGGGGGATATTGGTTTGCATTTATAAATCCTTATACATGCGACCAGGATTCAAAATCCCTTTGGGGTCAAAGCTGTGTTTAAGCTTTTTGTGCAATGTCATCAAGGCAGGGGATAATGGCGCAAACACTTCTTCCGTTCTGTCGCCGCCACGCATGATGCGAGCATGTCCCCCCAGTTTTTTCGCATAATCTTGAATCACGACAAAAGGTAAATCGGATGTTAACCAGCGTTGTGCCCCACCCCAGCCGATAAACCAGTCGTTTGCGACCGTACCTTCTAAGTGGGTGAATGTTGATGCAGCGGGTACAGACAAGCGGTACAAGATTTTATCCGTATTAAAGAAAGGTAACTGGTGTTCCCTCAAGTCTTTCCAAAAGGTTTTACCATCATCATACATGCTACCACCAATCTCACGTTGACTACGCTCAACTGCGGATGGCGCACCACAAATACGAAAGTAAACTGCTTGACCATCTGCGCACATGGCAGTGACAGGCAATGGTGTGCCTGCCCAGTGATTCATCAACTTGATGGCTTGCTTGAAGTCTGCATCAATGACCACAGTTTGTTCTGCCAAACGATGTGGTAAAATTTTAAAAGACACATCCAACAACACACCTAATGTACCAAGGCTTCCCGCCATCAAACGAGATACATCAAAACCTGCCACATTCTTCATCACTTCGCCGCCAAACTTCAGAATCTCACCTTTGCCATTGAGCATAGTGCAACCCAACACATAATCACGGCATGAACCTGCGTAAGGGCGGCGGGGGCCAGAGAAATTACATGCCACAGTACCACCAATGGTGGCTGATTTGCCAAAATATGGTGGATCAAAAGGAAGACGTTGTTTGTGTTGATCCAAGGCATCTGCAATATCGGATAACTTCGTGCCTGCGCGAACAGTCACCACCAGTTCACTGGGCATATAATTCACAATACCTTGGTGTTCACCCACATGCACTGGCTCACCCACAGGCTCTCGCCCATACCACGATTTACTATCCCCACCGATAATGTTTAAAGCTGTTTCAGTTTGATATGCCGATTCAATTTGGGTTTGTAATTGTTGCGTTAAATTACCCATCAAAACCGTTCCAATTCAGGGTGCGGTAACTGCCCATTGTGCACATGCATTCGCCCAAGCTCTGCACAGCGGTGAAGCGTTGGTACAGCCTTACCTGGGTTAAGCAAACCCTCATCATCAAACACATCTTTAATGGCTAAAAATTGACTCAATTCAAGTTTACCAAACTGCACACACATGGAATCCAATTTTTCTACACCAACACCATGTTCACCAGTGATAGTACCGCCCACCTGAACGCATAATTCCAATATCTTTTTGCCAAAGGCTTCTGTTTTTTCCAACTCGCCTTTTGCATTCGCATCATACAAAATCAAAGGGTGCATATTACCATCACCTGCATGAAACACATTGGCAACAGGCAAGCCAAATTCATCCGACCACAATGCAATTTGTTTCAATACTTGCGCAAGTTTGGCTTTAGGAATCGTGCCATCCATGCAATAGTAGTCGGGTGCTAATCTACCCACAGCAGGGAATGCTGCCTTGCGCCCTGCCCAAAATTGCATCCGCTCTGCTTCACTTTGCGATACCCGTGTTTCCACTGCCCCGCTTTGCTTTAATACGACTTCTACTTTGTCGATAAACTCCGCCACACCATCTTCTGTGCCATCCACTTCACACAATACAATCGCCTCTGCATCAATCGGATAACCCGCCTTGGCATAAGCTTCTGCCGCTTCAATGGCAAGTTTATCCATCATTTCTAAACCTGCTGGCACAATACCTGCGGCAATCACATCGCACACGGCTTGCCCAGCCTTTTCAATATCATCAAAGATTACCATGCATACTTTGGCGACTTCGGGTTTAGGCAATAATTTCACAGTAATTTCAACCATCACGCCCAACAAACCTTCCGAACCATGCAATAAAGCCAAAATATCATAACCTGCATCATCCAAAACTTTGCCACCAAGCTCAATAAGCTCACCATCAACGCTTAAAAACTTCACACCCAATACATTATGCACCGTTAAACCGTATTTCAGGCAGTGAACCCCACCTGAATTTTCTGCCACATTACCACCAATAGTACAGGCGATTTGCGAGGATGGGTCGGGTGCGTAATAAAGACCATGCCCTGCAACCGCATCAGAAATTGCCAAGTTGCGTACGCCGGGTTGCACCGTTGCTGTGCGATTCTCCACATCAATGTCTAGAATTTGATTAAATTTTGCCAGTGATAACACCACAGCACCTTGGGTTGGCATGGCACCACCTGCCAAGCCAGTGCCTGCACCTCTAGCAATGATGGGCGTATGTTGTTGTTGGCATAATCGAATGATGGCTTGAGCTTGTTCAATGGTTTGAGGAAGAACAACGGCAAGGGGCAAACCTTTATACACCGATAAACCATCACATTCATAAGGTGTAAGCGATTCTTTCGAGGTTAAAAGCGCAACAGCAGGAAGCAGCTTGGCAAGTTCTTGCAACAATGACTGCGACATACCACCTCCTTAGCTTGCGATGAAACCTTAGCAAGGCATAAGAAGTTGTCGATACACAGAAATTAAGGTTTTAAACATCACGCATAAAAAAGGGCGGCATAAGCCACCCTTGATTATCATATTTTTATCTTGAAAACTTAGTAAGAAAACACCAATGATGCGGACAAGATAGTGTCTGAAGCTTTGGTTCCTGCTGGTGCTTTAGAATTATTTTGTACCGCGTATGATACTTTACTAGAAAGGTTGCCTGCCAACTGATTGGTTAATGCCGTCAAAGACTTGGTAATATATCCTTCTTTACCACCCTCAGTACTAAGCTCTTGTGTAAACTTGGTCGCTTTATTAATTTGCCAATTAAACACTGTTGAAGCACGCACGATAGTATCGGACACTTTTGTACCTGTTGTGTCTTCCGATTGACGCGCACCACCACCGATTTCTGCATTCCACTGCTTTTCATCTGATTTCATAATGTCAAAACCATAACCAATAGTTTCCGTAGTCCGACTATTGTAACCACCAAATTTATCTTGTTCATACGTCAAACGACCGAACAAATAACCCGATTCAGACAATTTCCAATCTTCTTGAACTGAAGCATTGTATTTTTCTGATGTTGTAGTACCTGCACTGTCTGATTTCAAAGCACCTGCTTCTGCAGTGGTGCGCCACTCTTCGCCATCTTTCACAGCTTTACCTTTAAGGTTTAATGAGCTTGTGTCAGCATTACCGCCTGTTTGTACATAACCCAACTCAGCATTTCCGCCCCATCCTTCTGCTACCGCTTGTCCAGCAAATACTGTTGCTAATAATGGAATCAATAATAATTTTTTCATTGTGTTGCTCCTTTCGTAAATTTCGCGCATAGTAATCACGTAATATGATTGGTAAAGGTAATAATTGTCACATATTCCTAAGCTGACGTGCTTTTTTGCAACAATTTTGTCTATTTTATCAACCATGTTAAGCTTCGCCGCAATAAATCACTCCAGAAGACGGTACTTTCATGTTTATGATTTAAACACAAGACCGAAGCGGAACGGGGCAATATGAAAAAGAAAGTAACCGCTGCAACATTGCTTGCAGCTAAAAACAACCTGCAGCCACAAGTGTGGCTCACCGCATACGATGCAGGTGCAGCGCGCATTGCTGAAGAAGCGGGCGTTGACGTAATTCTTGTCGGCGATTCATTGGGCATGGTCAATTTAGGTTATGACACCACCATCCCTGTCACCCTTGATGATATGATTTTGCACACTGCTGCTGTGGTTCGTGGTCGTCAAAACGCATGGGTCGTCTGCGATTTACCTTTTGGTTCTTACCAACAATCCAAAGAACAAGCTTTGACAAGTTGTGTAAAGATTTTGCAGCAAACAGGTTGTGATGCTGTCAAATTAGAAGGTGGGGCAAACATGCTCGACACCATCACTTTTCTAAGCCAAGCAGGTATTGCCGTTGTTGGGCATGTTGGTTTTACGCCGCAATCGGTGAAGAAATTTGGCAACTTTAAACAACGCGCCACAACCGAAAAAGAATCCCAACATATTTATGACGATGCCTTGGCTATCGCTCAAGCGGGTGCCGTTGCTATCGTGTTGGAACATATTCCATCTGATTTAGCGGAAAAGATTACAACAAACATCACGATTCCCACCGTAGGTATTGGTGCGGGAGCTATTTGCGATGCTCAAGTTTTGGTGTGGCATGATGTTTTGGGTTTGTCTGAAACCATACCTCCATTTGTGCAGCCATATGCCAACCTTAGACAAGATGCCATATCCGCGATTTCAACATGGGTTAAAGATGTGAGAAACCCATCATGAAAGTGATTTCAGACATCGCACAACTTCAACATCATTTGGCAAGCTTTGATAAAGAACAAATTGCGCTTGTGCCAACCATGGGCTGCTTGCATGAAGGACATATATCTTTAATTCAAAAAGCCAAACGCTTAGCCGACATCGTGGTGGTCAGCATTTATGTCAACCCGCTCCAATTTGGAGCAAATGAAGACTTGGATAACTACCCCAAACCTTTGGAACAAGATTTGAGCGCCTGTGAAGCAGAAGGTGTGGATTTTGTATTTACACCTGAGCAGCTTTATCCTGAAGGTAGCATACAAGTTGGTTTACACGTGAATGACTTAAGCCAGAATCTTTGTGGTGTTTCCCGCCCCAGTCACTTTGATGGTGTGGTAACTGTAGTGAATATTTTATTCAATATTGTGCGCCCTCACTTGGCTATTTTTGGTGAAAAAGATTTTCAACAGCTCACCATTATTCAGCGCATGGTCTCTGATTTGTACATGGGTATTGAAGTGATTGGTGCTGAAACCGTTCGTGAAACTGATGGTTTAGCAAAAAGCAGTCGCAACCGATATTTAAACGATGACGAAAACATATGATTTTTCTTTATCAGATACTTTTCTTGTAACTAAAGCAACTTTTGCATGAACTTTTAATCCAGGAATTCCTGCAATAATAT
>CAMZLG010000151.1 GCA_947311495.1 uncultured Zetaproteobacteria bacterium | reverse complement strand
ATGGTTTGCGGTGCTTCAGCTCGCATTCGGGTTAAAATCTGATAAACGCTGTTGATATTGGGCGTGAGCGACCATTTGCCTTTCTCAAAGGCATTTTGCGACGATGCAAAACCAATGCGCCCACCTTGTTCACAGACAAACAATGGCTTTTCACCAAACACATCCCGCGCCACCAAACATAGCTGCTCGCGCTTATCCCACAAGACAATGGAAAACATCCCTTCAAGCAAATTAAACAAACCCAAGCCAAAGCGGCTATATAAGTGCGGAATGACTTCTGTATCTGAATCTGATTGAAAGGTCACGCCATCAGCTTCAAGCTTGGTTCTTAAATCTTGGTAGTTGTAAATGCAGCCATTAAACACCACTACCACATCATCCACTTCCATGGGTTGGTTGCCCCGCGCATCAGGGCCGATAATGGCAAGCCGATGATGCATGGCTGAAAATTCAGCCGACATATATTCACCTTTCCCATCAGGGCCACGCGCTGCCACAGCCGATGCCATGCCTTTAAGTTCTACAGCATCAGTTTTACCCAAAACACTTACAAATCCACACATCAGTCTTGCACCAAAGTTTCAATATCTTGAATATGCGCTGCCCAACCTTGTTTGCCTTGATGCTGCTTTGCCCAATCCAGGGCTTGGCTGACTTGCTGCTCATCGCGTTGGAAGTTGCGCAAGGTATATTGCCAAGTCCGCCAATCATGCGGCGCACAAAAGGTCGCAAACCCTCCAGTGGTTTCTCTAAGCACAGGAATATCCGACACAATCGCAGGTGTGCCACAAGCAAAGGCTTCCAAAGGCGGATAACCATAACCTTCCGCGGTGGAGGGTTGCAGCAATGCCGCACATTGGCGATACAATTTCAGTAACGCCACATCATCCACATCTTGCAAGAATGCCACTTGCTGCTTTGCCCATGGAAATATCGCGCACAATTCATCGGCTACACTTTGCCGAATGCCCACACATTGTAGTTGAACATCCGTGCCTTCAATAGCTTGCAAAAGTACCCTAACATTTTTATGCGGCAGCCCATTGCCAACAAACAAAAAGAAACCTTTGCGTTTGATGCGCCTGTCGGGTTTAAAACTTGGCTCAATCGCAGGAAATCGGATTTGGTATGGCTGAAATTGGCTGGCTAGACCCTGTGTTTCTTCCAACGAAGCTTGGGAGTCAAACCACGATAAATCAGATTTAGATAGCGCATGTTTGACCCGCCATAAACCAGCCCAACGCTTCAAAACATTGCCTTGGTAAGCTGGGTGAGTGAGATAAAAAACATCGTGAATGGTATGAATGCTTGGGCAAGGCAATTTGCGCACGGGAAGCTTGGGGTATGGGCTTAAAAACAAATCATAACCCTCTGCCAATGTTGGAAAGTGCCATTCCAAATATGGTGGTGCTTTCTGAACTTCAGCTTTGCCCTGCAAGGACTCAGGTAAGGCTTGTGGTTCATCCATCACAATCATGAGCTGCCAATCAGGGTGTGCCTCAACCAACGCCCGCAACAAACCTTCTAAAAAGCGACCAATACCTGTGCGCCGACCCAGCACAAACTCACGCCCATCAATCAAAATGGATGTGCTCATTGGTTGTTCTCGGTTAAATCTTCATACACCGCCGTCATTTGTGCGATATGTTTATCAATGGAAAACTGCATGGCTCGCTGCTGCCCTGCTTGACCCAAGCGGTGTCGTAAATCATGGTCATCGATAATATTTGAACATGCTTCAATCATGCCTTGTTTATCATCTGGTGAAATCAAATAACCCTCAACACCATCATCGAAAACTTCAGGTACGCCGCCCACAGCATACGCCACCACAGGTGTCGCTTGCGCCATAGCTTCCACCAATACACGTCCAAAACCTTCATGTTTGGATGTTAAGATCAAAGTGGATGCATGCACATACCACTTGGTCACATCATGGCAAAAACCAAGCCAATGCACACGCTTAAACCAATCTTGATTGGTAAACATATCTTTCACTTCTTGCAAATAACCTTCATCTTCAGGACCTGCGCCCCCCACAACCACAAAATGTAAACCTTCATCCTGAGTGGCTAAAGCACCAAACACTTCCAGGGCATGTTCAAGTTGTTTTTCTGCTGTAATCCGCCCGACAAATAACACAAATTGATCAGCACTTGGCAAAGGATTGGGTAAATTAGGAAATGGCGTAATGGGTAGCCCATTATAAATCACATGGGCTGGCTTTGGAAAATCTACAAACCGCTGCGCAACCGCTTCACTGTTACAAATCATCATATCCACCAAGCGTTGCAACAATGTATCCATCAGACCATCAGGGTCGGATACACGACAGTGAAATATCACGGGAATACCAAGCTGTTTGCCCGCAACACCCGCATAAAATGCAGCACGTGAATTGTTGGCATGAAGAATATCAGGTTTCAAAGCCTTGATGTCTTTGCGCCAAGTGCTAAACGTGGAGAACCTAGCCTGCTTTAACGGCGGCATGGGCAATGTGACATGACGGATATTCTTTTTCTTGGCTTTATCTGTAAACACACCTTCACTTGGTGTTACCAAAACAGGCTCAATACTTTTCGGCAAGTTGCCCATCAAATCAAGCAGCGAATACTCACCACCACCCACCATATTGGGAAACTGCGATAAATAGACTACCCGCATTAGCTTTTCGCTACCCATGCTTTGAATCGCCCAAAGTCTGTTGCCAACCCCATGGTTAACCTCACCCAAGGCAGCCACAACCATGCTGCAAATGGAATGTCTTGATGCTTCAACGCCCAGCGAAAACGCCACATATTCATACCTATCAACGCTGCTAAAACAATCATCAGCGGTAATATAGTCCAATAACCTAGGATGAGAAATGGCAAAATTTTTAAAGCTTGTGAGCTTTGCAACATCCACACGCCATATTTATCAGGGGCAAGCCCGCTTCGCCAAAGGTCAAACTCTGCACGCCCTCGGCGCACAAACCAAAGCCAAATCGTAGGCAAATTTCCGCGCGCTTCATGCCTGACCACAGCTTGCGGCACAAACAACAGCTTGCCTTGCTCGGCAACACGCTTTGCCAACAAATAATCTTCACCTCCAAAGCGAGCATGGGCAGAAAATCCACCTGCATCTTCAACAGCTTGTTTGCGGTAGCAAGCATTCAGCGTGGACACTTCATGGGTTTCTTGTGGCTGACCATTTGCTTGATACACGCGGCTGACCCCACCACCAGGAAAGCCAAGCAAGCTTTCAGCCCAGCCAATCGTGTTGGTATACTCTGGTACAATCACCCCACCTTGCACGCCCAAAAAAGCCTCATCCTCAAGCGGAGAAACAAGCTGACTTAACCAATCATTATCCACCCTGCAATCATCATCAATAAACACCAATGTGTCATACTTAGCATGTTGCACCGACATATTACGAGCATAAGCGATACCTAAGTTTTTCATGGGGTGCGGCACATAGACCACGCCTTGAGGTGCTTGTGGATGGTCGGTTTCTTCCACCACTACAATTTCAAACTCACCATCAAAAACTTGCTGCCTTAAATCATCAAGCACGCGATTTAATAAGTCTCGCCTATCACGCGAAATAACCAAGATAGAAACCATTAAATTCAACCCTTTAGCCACGCCAAGAGTTGTTTAGCGCGTATACTCCACGTGTGTTTTTTCGACTCAAGCACACGCTTCTCTCGTTCATCACCATGTTCTTCCAACGCTAAATGTAATTGGTTGTTAAATGCTTCTGCATCTCTCGCAACATATATATACGCTTGAAAATCCAAGCACCTTGGATGGGGCGATGCAATAATCGGCAGGCCTGTCGCTAAATATTCGTAAAGTTTTGTAGGGTCGCCTGCCGCAGTTGCTTTTTCCTTATACAGCAACATACAAGCTTGGGAATGGCGCAAGTAGGCAGGAATATCTTCATACTGAATGCGCCCCAACAAATAGATATTGTTGGGTAGTTCGGCTGGCATATCATCTTCACCCCCGCCCCCTATCATACAAAATGAAATAGCAGGATTCTGGTTAGCTGCATGAATTAACCAGTCCCAATGTATCCATGCTGGATTATAGCTTCCGACATGAATCGCCCGTGGTTTAGGAATACCCTCCATCGGGTCTTCCTTTTCTTCACATCTTTCAAGCTGTTGAACAAACTGATCAGAAACTGCGTTTTGTAAATGCAGGTAATCTAAGCCTAAGTCTTGCGCCTTTTCTTTTAATTTTTCGCTGACTACAACCGTCCCATCAACATACAAAAAAATATGATTAACATCCACTTTCGTCTGGGAAAATTCACCGACTAACTGTTTATACAGCCCCCAGTCTTCCGTCCAATCAAAGTAACAGAGGTAGCCCTCACCTCTAACATACTGGGCCAG
The DNA here is from genome assembly GCA_947311495.1 of uncultured Zetaproteobacteria bacterium. GTDB lineage: Bacteria > Pseudomonadota > Zetaproteobacteria > Mariprofundales > Mariprofundaceae > Ghiorsea. The sequence goes on along the minus strand of CAMZLG010000151.1, from coordinate 3,100 downwards.
GTAAATATCTTCAGGATCTGAGAGAATAAATACTGTAGGGGCACCTACTTCTTCAAAAGAACATCTCTCGATTTGTTTTAATATACTCTTCCATCTGAAGAGCTGATTAACCTTTCTCACTAGGGAAAAGCGTTGCAAGGGAAGCAGTCGTCTTGGCGTAAAAACCTTCATCTTCGTAGCGGGGTGAACCCATAATCGGGGGTGGCTCTTACATTTGTAAAAAGGAATGGCTGCATTCACCAACATCACATTAGTATTTTCTAGTTCTGAAAGTGCATATGGGAGCAGAGCCTTTCGTGCCTTCCTTTTATCCCACCATGAGTTTTTACAAACGTAAACAAGTTTCATTTACATTCCAGCAGGCTTAGATAACCACTGCTCATACATTTTTCTTTAAATTTTTGAGCATCTTTCCAAGCCTGAGTGACCAACTTTCTTCTTTTTTCTTCTGAACGTAGCAGGTCACTCCAAATTTGAATAAACAGCATTTCATTTTCATGAGCAACCAGCCTGCCATTCACACCATCCTGAATAACATCTTGCAAGCCTAAGCTATACCCTTGAGTTGCAAGAACTACAGTCTTAAGAATCATCGCTTCTAAAATGGTTAATCCGAATGTTTCCCAGTCTGATGTTTGCACCAAAATATCTGCAAAAGCCACATATGGATATGGATTCTCAATGTGCCCCACAAAACTACATTCAGAGTGTACACCTAGACTTTTAGCCAACACCTCTAGCTTGCTTCTTTCATCACCATCACCAACTATGGTTAAGTGTACATTACGCCTTTCAGGCAACTTGCTGAAATAAACAAGTAACTTATCGATACGTTTATCTTCGCGCAGCCCTCCAACATAAACACAGTGCCACTTAGCTGGCTTATCCATATATGGGTTAAATTCAGAAGATTTCAATAGAACTTCATCAAAGTTGAGACCATTAGGTATCACCTTGATTAATAGGCTAGACACAACTGATTTTAATTCAGGAATCAAGGCTTCACTAGGAACTATATGATGTGAGAACATTGGGAAATATGCTTTCATCCTTCCTGTTTCTTCTCTATCTGACTTAACTGCCTCAACAGAAATATGATGCGCCAACATTCTTTTCTTGGGTTGAAACCACTTTGGCGTAAACCTTAATGCTAACCCTGTCGCCAAACCTAACTGGTAATTATAGACTAAGAGTGCACAGGGTCTAAAAAACAAAATTTGTAACCAAATCCTAAATGCATTGCTATAAAACGCACCTTTTTTGCTATTTTTACTCAAACAACAAATAGAGGATATATTTTGGCTAATCGATTTGAAAAACAGTCCCTTGGTTTCTGCTGCAATTAAAACAACCTCAAACTCTTGAGACATACTTTTTAAGACCGAACTTGCCATTCTTTCTGTGCCACTATCTGCAGAGAAGTTTGCAACCACAAGTACCTTATACCTTCCAAGCTTACTCACTTTATTCACTCATCTCGTTAAAAGTAATTAGAATATCACTACATTCATTAAAGTTGAACGGTTTCAAACTGTATTTCCAACCACCTTCATCAATCACCTTTTGAATGGTCACAGGGTAAGGAAATATATCCAAAAGGTCTTGGTAAGAGGAAAATTGTTCTCTGGTTGTAGGGGAGAACTCCAGTAGAATAGTTGGTTTACACTCTGTTAAAATATTCGAAAGCCCACAAAGAACATTTTTTTCAAATCCTTCAACATCAAGTTTAATAATATTGGGCTTTATCCCATGTTCCTCAAAGAACTGGTCTCCAACTTTTATTGGCAGCATTTGTCCACTATCTTTATTCCAATCATGATGTGTCTCAATAAAAGACCCTATGCCAGTATCACTCTCAGGCGGCGCGTAAAAAGTTAACGATTCTTCTTTCTCACCTAGACCCACACCGTGCACATACACATGACTTAAGCTATTTAACCTAACTTTTTCCTCTAACCGATGACGCACTGGGCCCCAAGGCTCAAAAGCATGAATAACATCACAAAACTGAGCCATCCATAAGCTATGTTGTCCTACATTTGCACCAATATCCACAAATACAGGAGATTCAACTTTTGAAGAAATATCTTTCAAAAGTTGTAAGTTTGCCTTTTCATACGCACCATAAAAGAACACACATCGGTCAATATAGTCCCTCAAATTCCCGCGATAATTAAATCCAAAATAATCTAGCGTGAATGAGATATTTAAGTCGCGGGACTGACACCATTTTTGAACCATTCGCTTTCTCATACCAAAACGAATCCAATCCTTATGCGTTATCCATTGAAGAATTTTTACATTCATACTCATGCCCTTCGCAACACCAAAATAATCCAGTATGGATAGTCTTTAAACCAGGGCATACATGACCAAAACCTATCCGCCTTGGGTGATTCTAAAAGGTTTTGTAACCACGGCAGCCTAGACAGCCATTGCGGAAAGATGTAACGCACACCATCTTGCCGTGTGACTTCAAAACCTGCATGTTTAAACATGTCTTTAAAATCTTGAGTAAGCATAAATCGATGCTCAAAACCATGGATTTCAACAGGTGTAATTTCTCGGTAATGTTCATCAGCATCACAATAATAAGGTCGCTTTTCACGCCACATTTCATACCGCGAGCGCAGGGTTACATTGGGCACAGAAATAATCCAACAGCCACCATCATTTAAAACACGATAAACATCTTCCATCATCAAACGCATGTCAGGCACATGTTCCAGCACTTCCATGCTAATCACTGTGTCAAACTGGTTATCCTCAAAAGGCAATCTCGTTCCATCACCCATCATAACATTCAAATGCTTATCTTGGGCAAGTGCCAAGCGCTCAGCGTTTAAGTCAACACCAAAACCTTGGTAGCCAAGCTCTTCCAACAGTGCACCTTCGCCGCAACCAATATCAAGGCATCTTCCATGTTTAGGGTGCAGCTTCCTTACCCAGTACGCCATGCGTTGCAGCAGTGCAGTTGGCCACGCACCTTTCACATAGCGGTCAGGAGAAGCATGACCCAGTGGCTGAATATCTGTCATTTAGTCTTAACCATAGTAACAAGTTGCATCACAAACTCTCTCTCCCTTAGCCATGTTATCAT
>CAMZLG010000150.1 GCA_947311495.1 uncultured Zetaproteobacteria bacterium | reverse complement strand
TATGAGCACCGTTGTTTTTATTCAAACGACTGAGCCTAACGATGTAGTTTTTATCAAAAAACATCGGCGCAGTGCTCCTCAGTCTAACCTCGTTACTTGGCGATAGCCGCCTTCAAAGCATCTACTTTGTCTGTTTTTTCCCAAGTAAATTCAGGAAGTTCACGTCCAAAGTGACCATAAGCCGCTGTTTTTGCATAAATCGGGCGCAACAAATCAAGCGCTTGTACAATACCTTTAGGGCGGAGGTCAAACACTTCACGCACCGCTTCTGCAAGCTTGGCTTCATCCACTTTTCCTGTGCCAAATGTGTTCACCATGACAGACAATGGGCGCGCCACACCAATGGCATACGCCACCTGCACTTCACATCTGTCGGCAAGCTCTGCAGCCACAATGTTTTTCGCCACATAACGCATCATATAACATGCAGACCTATCCACTTTTGTCGGGTCTTTGCCTGAAAATGCACCACCACCGTGATGACCAAAGCCACCATACGTATCCACGATAATTTTACGACCTGTCACACCACAATCACCCACAGGACCACCAATCACAAAACGACCTGTTGGATTAATGTGATATTCAGTATCATCATGCAACAAACCTGTTTTATCCAACACTGGGTGTACAATTTCCTTCATCACACCTTCAACCAAATCTTCATGGCTAACATCCGCAGTATGTTGCGTAGAAATCACCACTGCATCAATGGCAACAGGTTTAGAGTCTTCATAGCGAACCGTGACTTGTGATTTCGCATCAGGACGCAAATAAGATAACACACCTGTTTTACGCACTTCCGCTTGTTTTGCCATCAGTTGATGCGACAAATGAACGGGCATAGGCATCAACACATCCGTTTCATTGGATGCATAACCAAACATTAAACCTTGGTCGCCAGCACCTTGATCCAAATCAAGACCTTCACCCTCATTCACACCAGCGGCAATATCCACCGATTGTTTGTCCATGGTCACCAGCACCGCACACGATGCATAATCAAAACCCATGTCCGACGAATTATAACCAATTTCTTTAATGGTATTTCGTGCAATTTCTTGATAATCAATAATCGCAGATGTGGTAATTTCACCTGATAAAATTACCATGCCTGTATTAACCATAGTTTCACAGGCGACACGAGCTGTTGGGTCTTGCTTTAAAATCGCATCCAACACGCTATCAGATATTTGGTCTGCGACTTTGTCTGGATGACCTTCACCCACAGACTCTGATGTAAACACAAAATTTCTCATGATTCTTCCTGTTCCAATTTTAATATTTAAGCAAATTCAGGTAGTTTCTCTGCATCAAACACAGGACCATCCACACACACACGCTTGTATTTTTCTTGTCCATCTTCAACCGTTTTCACCACACAACCCGCACAACCACCGATGCCACACGCCATATATTCTTCCAAACTCAACTGTGTTGGAATATCAAGATCTCGCCCAAGCTTAGCCACAGCATGAAGCATAGGGTGGGGGCCACATGATAACAATACACATCGCGCTTTTTCTTCATCGCTTAATGCCATCACATAATCTCTAGCTAAATCAGGCACATGCCCTTCATAGCAACCATACAAACCTGCATTGGATGCCAGACGGCAGGCAATACCACGCACTTCAAGTGAAGATATGGTTAAAGTTGTGTTTCCTGCAATGCCCGGCAACATCATTGTTGATGGTTTGAGGGCAAAAGGAAAGGGCACTTCCGAGCCTGCAAACAGCACCAAATCAGCCTTGCCAATCAAGTTGTCCGCCACAAAAACCATAGGTGGCACACCAACACCGCCGCCAATTAAAACATAACGTTTGGAAGTGTCGGATAAATCAAAAGGGACACCAATTGGCCCTAACATAGGCAAGGTTTCACCTTTTTTGCGCTCGGACAACTGACGTGTACCTTCGCCAATCATTTTATACAACAAATCAACTGTGCCTTTTTCAGGGTCAGTTAGCATGATGGAAATCGGACGACGAAGTGGGAGAGCATCCGAAACTCGAAGGTGTACAAATTGCCCCGGCTTGGCTTTCTTAGCTGTTTTAGGGGCAAAAAGGCGCAAAATACATTGTTCGCCATCATGCGCAACATGGGCTAAAACTTCAGCTTGTTCTTCAAAAATTGTGGCGTGGTTTGGCTTCATATCGTTCGGCATACTGAATAGTAACTCTGATTTCGTCTATGAAATATTTATCTATAAAAACACCAGTAATGAATTATAGTGAATTCATGGTTATGCTTCTGCCATGGATCATCAAAAAATATGGGAACTCATTAAACTACAACTGGCCACACAGCTGCCGCCTGCAAAAATGGGAGCTTGGGTTGAGCCTGTGTCCACCAGCCTTGAAGATAATACACTGTGTTTGGCTGTGCCTGGGCAAATGTTTATTGATGGCTTAAAAACGGATTGCGAAGCTAAAATCTTAAAGATATTACAATCACTTAACCTCGACCACTTACAACTGGGTTATAAAATAGACACGTCCTTAGACATGTTTCCCAGCTCAAATAAAACAACCGTCAAACATTCAAATATTGATGGTTTTATTGATGAGCGTTTCACATTTGAAAATTTTGTTGTCGGTTCCAGTAATGAGTTTTGCCATGCCGCAAGCTTGGCAGTTGCCGATCAGCCAGGTGAGCAGTATAACCCTTTATATATCCATGGTGGTGTAGGCTTGGGTAAGACCCACCTGATCAACGCCATTGCCAATCAATTATCACAAAAAGAAGATATTAAAATTGCTTACCGGACAGGTGAACACTTTACCAACGAACTGATTGATTCTATTCGCACCCAAAAAACAGCCGTATTTCGCGATAAATATAGAAAAGTTGATGTGTTAATCATTGATGATATCCAATTTATTGAAGGTAAACAAAGCACACAAGAAGAGTTTTTCCATACATTTGACGCACTACATAAAGCAAAAAAACAAATTATTCTAACCTCAGACCGCGACCCATCTGCCATTAAACATTTGGCAGAACGCCTTCGCTCTCGCTTCAATTGGGGATTGGTTGCTGATATCCAACCTCCAAATTTTGAAACACGTATGGCAATTCTTAAAAGTAAAACAGCCTTGGCAGGTGTTGAGCTTGATGAAGATATTTATTTTCTTTTGGCATCTAAAATCACCAGCAATGTCCGTGAGCTAGAGGGTGCGTTAACGCGTCTAACGGCTTATGCCAAGCTCTCGAGAAAACCCATCACACTTGAATTGGCGCAAGATAAGCTACGCGACCAACTGCAACTGCAAACCAAAGTTATCACCATTGAAGACATCCAAAAACAAGTCGCCAACTATTATAATATTCGCACCAAAGATATGAAATCGAAAGTGCGAAAACGTAATATTGCGTTCCCCAGACAAGTTGCAATGTATTTAAGCAAAGAACTTACAAAAATGTCTATGCCAGAAATTGCTGATAACTTCGATAAAAAAGACCACACCACCATTCTTTATGCCCATCGTAAAATTCAAGAACAATGTAATACAAATGATGATTTTAATCAAGAAATTCAAAGGCTTACAAAACTGTTAAAACAAGGGTAAATATCATGTGTATAACCATTGGGTTAACAAACCTGTTAACTGTGGATAATTTGTGGTTTAAAGCTATTATCTTTCAAAAATAAAAAAAAAGCATATTATCCGCAATCTATCCACAACTTATCGGTCAATGTGTGCACAGATATTTTTAGAGTAAGCTTTTGTTTTATAAAAAGAAGTTATGCTTATACGCTTTATACACAAGACCTACGACGACTATAATTTAATTTAAAGAAAGAGAGAATAATAGAACATGCAGATAAAAATTTCACGAACATCCCTTTTTCAACAAATTCAACGTTGCCAAAATATTGTCGAAAAAAGAAATACAAATCCCATTCTAGCCAATATTCTCTTTGAAGCAAAAGAACAATCCTTAAATCTTACAGCAACTGATTTGCAATCAACTTTTTCAAGTCAGCAAGATGCTGAAGTGGTTCAATCTGGTTCTTTTACAGTGGAAGCCAAAAAGATTTTTGAAATCGTACGCGAACTTAACCCTGAAACCCCTGTTGAACTTAAAACTGACGGTGGTTTCCTTAATATTGTTAGTGGTGGTGTAAAATTTAAACTTGCAACCAAAGCCGCTGATGAGTTTCCAAGTGAGCCATCGGACGAAACAGATTTATCCATAGATATCTCAAGCGCAGAATTAAGTCGTATGATTACATCCACGGCTTTTGCAATGTCCAATGATGAAACACGTAAATATTTAACAGGTAGTTTGTTCGAAGTCTCATCCGAACATGGTATTCGTATTGTCACCACAGATGGACATCGCATGGCTTTGAGTGAATTATCATTATCAGCACAACAAGCGACAACAGAATGTATTGTGCCTAAAAAAGCAGTGATGGAAATAAAACGTTTGGCTGAATCCTGTGAAGGTGATATAACATTATGCCTTGGAAAACAGCAAGTTAGAGTAGAAGTTGATAATCAACGTTTCACATCAAAAGTGATTGATGCTAAATATCCAGTCTATGAAGATGTGATTCCTAAAAACAACCCATACATTGCTGTGGTTGATAAAAACCAGCTCGATCAAGCTTTGCGTAGAAGTATGGTCGTTGCCAATGATTTCACCCATGATGTAAAACTATCCTTCGCTAGTGATAAACTAGCCATTGTCGCGCATAATACAGAGCAGGAGCAAGCTGAAGAGGATATGGCTATATCCTATGATGGTTTGGACGTTGAGGTGGGCTTTAACGCGAAATATATGCGCGATGTGCTAAATGCTATTCAATCGGCGACAGTGCGTGTCCAACTTAAAGATAGTTTGTCCCCTGCTTTACTTTTAGAAGCTGACCATGAACGTTCTCGCCATGTGTTGATGCCTATGCGTATTTAAAACATGGTCTTTATGCCTGTTTGGTTGCATAATGTCGCACCTAAGCGATAAATAAGTTTATTTGAATAAATATTAAGAGGGAGTATGTATGTCTGTTAAACATCCTGTCATTTCTGTAACTGGTTCTTCTGGAGCAGGTACAAGCACAGCAAAAGTTGCTTTGGAGCACATTTTTCACCGTGAAAATGTAACACCTGCAATTGTAGAAGGTGATTGTTTTCATAAGTTCGACCGATTAACCTTTAAAGAAAAATCAGTTGAATTTGAGGCTGCTGGAAAACGTTTAAGTCACTTTTCTGATGAAGCCAATTTATTTGATAAAATTGCAGAGCTATTTAAGTCCTACGGTGATACAGGAAAAGGTAAATCACGCACATACGTCCACGATGATGAAGAAGCAAAATTATACGGCGTAGATTCAGGCAAATTTACCGACTGGCGTGATATTGGTGAAGGATCTGACTTGTTGTTTTATGAAGGTCTTCATGGTGGTGTTGAAGAAGTACGCCCTTATGCTGATTTAATGGTTGGTATTGTACCTGTTGTAAACATCGAGTGGATTCAAAAAATCCACCGTGATACTGCAATGCGTGGTTATTCATCTGAAGCAGTTGTAGATAATATTTTATCACGTATGCATGATTATGTTCACTTTATTACACCGCAGTTCAGTCATACAGACATTAACTTTCAACGTGTACCTTTGGTGGATACATCCAACCCTTTTATTGCGCGTGATGTGCCTACACCCGATGAAAGTTTAATGGTGATCCGTATTCGTAAACCTGAGAAGTGGGGCATTGATTTCCCATATTTATTATCCATGTTGAACAACTCTTTCATGTCTAGGCGTAATACTTTGGTGGTGCCATCAAGTAAAATGTTGTTGGCGATGGAATTGATTTTCTCACCTATTATCCATGATATGTTAGAAAAGCGTAAATCAGCTTAAATTTTTTTTTTAAGTCTTTAAGGGTAGCTCTAGTAGCTACCCTTATTTTTTATCTATTTTCAAAATCTAGGGATAAAGCCTGTAGAGTAACAACATAATATACTTAATACGCCCAGCTTGATAAAAAAACATAGTTTAATTATTTTGCTTTTGTAATCTAGC
>CAMZLG010000149.1 GCA_947311495.1 uncultured Zetaproteobacteria bacterium | reverse complement strand
ATTCCCCTCTGGTGAGAGGGGTGACACGCAGTGGCGGGGGGTTGTTTGCAGGACTTTCAGAGATAAACCAAGATTAATGATTCGGATAAAAGGGTTTAGAGGAGTTTGGTTTTGCTCAATACAATCCCATCTTCATCGGCATATACATATTCGCCTGGGTTGAACGTGACATCTGCAAAATGCAGAGGAATGTTTAACACACCTTGATTACGTTTGGTGGATTTGCGTGGTGTGGTCGCCAATGCTTTGACACCAATATCGACTTTACCCACATCCACGGAATCACGGATGCAACCGTGAATAATCACCCCTTGCCAACCGTTGGTAGCGCCCAAAGCTGCCATCATATCCCCCATCATGGCGCAGCGCATGGATGCTGATGCATCCACCACCAATACTTTGCCTGTGCCATCTTGCTCGAAAGATGTTTTGAGAAATGAATTGTCGTCCACAGCTTTGAGGGTGACGATTTTACCTGAGAAAGCGGTTTTGCCGCCAAAATCACGAAAGATGGGTGCTGCAACCTGTAAATCTTCCAAATAATCATCGTATAAATCTGTGGTTTTAAAGACTGTCATATCAATTTATCCGGCAATGCCATTTCTTCTGCTGCAACATACACAATTGCAGGGTAAACAGGACCAATATCTACAATCGTCCACACGCCTTCACGCGTGCCAAGCTCAATATCAATCACATCACCCACACGCAATTGTTGCAGTATCGTTTTGGGCAAAGCAATAGGGCCAATCATGGCTTTGGGTGCATTATCAAAAGCAAGCCAAAGCTCTGATTCAGTGATTTGGGCAACGCGAGCATGACCTTCCTTAAAGGTTTCAAAGCGTTTGCCTCTGAGTCTTGGCGACACACCACCGCCAAGGCGAATATGATACAATAACAAATGGGCAGCAATGGCAGCACGTTTGGCATCGGGCAAGGCATCTTGAATGGTATCTTGCCAGTGTTGCAGCACATCTTTATCAAGCCAAAGTTGGGCTTTGGCATATTCCAACCATGCCAGCAAAGTTTCTGCGGCATGTTGCACCATCAGCGAATCAACGCTTGGGTCACGCAACAAATGCCATGCAATAAAATCGCGCAAATATTCACCATCGAGACGCTCAAAGGCTAAACCTTCCAAGGAAGGGGTATTATCTTGGTCGCCCTGCATGAGTTGGTCAATGAATGTTTCTAAAGATGCTTCCCACTCTTGGGGTGAGCTTGGGGCTTCCACTTCTTCAGCTTGAAAAAGGTCGGAATAATAAATGAGATATTCGCTTAATAGCTGGAATACACGCTCATGTTGGGTCAATGATTCAGGGGTATTGCCATCATCATTTTGCTGATGAAGTAAGAAGCTATCAAATGATTCTTGTAGGGTTAAACTCATACATTTGCTCCGCGCTGTTGTTGTCCTGCGTTGGAATAGTTAGGCTTCACTTTTTTTTAATCATGGCAAACCTAACATGCGCATAACTTTTGAGAAGGTTGCCAAGCCAAATGAGGAGATAATCATGCTTATCAATGTAACTTCTGTCCGCACGGGCAATATTTTGGACTGGGACGGTGGCTTGTGGAAAGTGGTGAAAACGCACCATGTAACCCCAGGTAAAGGTGTGGCGTGTATGCAGCTTGAAATGCGCCACCTTGAAAAAGGCAATAAAACCAACAAACGCTTTAATTCCACGGAAAAGGTTGATAAAATCGTATTGAATCAACGCAAAATGCAATTTTTGTATGCTGATGCTGGGCAATACAACTTTATGGATACTGAAACTTACGACCAAATTGCATTGGAAGAAGATATGCTTGAAGCAGCGATTCCGTATATGTTGCCTGAAATGGAAGTGGAAGTGGAATTTCATGAAGAGCGCCCATTAAATGTGAAGCTTCCACAGTCTGTAAACCTTGTGGTGACGGAATGTGATGCATCCATTAAAGGGCAAACAGCAACCAGCTCATACAAACCTGGCGTGTTGGAAACAGGCGCATCCATTATGGTGCCACCATACTTGGAAGCAGGCACAAAAGTGCGCGTGAACACCGAAACGGGTGAATACATGGAACGCGCATAATTAATTGATAACATTTGACGAGGATATAAAGGCATGAAAGAAAAGGTTTGGGATTTATTTGTACGATTTTTTCACTGGAGTTTGGTATTGAGTTTTACCGCAGCTTATTTGACGGTGGAGTTTGGTCACTACAGTGAAACGTATGACTTTGATGAAGTGCATGAATTTTTGGGGTACTTTATCACCATCTTGGTGGTTACACGCATTATCTGGGGTTTTATTGGCTCGAAATACGCGCGCTTTTCCAACTTTATTTTTTCGCCATCGGAATATATTCAAAACTTCAAAGCCATCATGACCAATAACCATCAAAAACATTATACAGGGCATAATCCTTTGGGTGGAGCCATGGTGTTTGCGCTTCTTTCAGGTTTATTGGTACTCACTTTTTCGGGCTTAACATTGTTGGGCTGGAGCGAGTTCACAGGCCCCGTTTGGGCGTTGGGTATTCCTGTGTCCGAGAGTTTTGGTGAGTTGATTAAGTTTGTTCATTATGAATTGCCAGAATTGATGCTTGTGTTGATTGGTGCGCATATTTTGGGTGTGTTTGTGGCGATGAAGCAACATGGTGAAAATTTAGTGCGCGCGATGTTTACAGGCTTTAAGGAGAGCTAAGCTTAGGGTTTGTTGCAGCATTCAGGGTTGGTGTTGCTAACAATATCGCCCAAGGTTAAAAGGGTTTGCTTAAAGCTCGCATCATCAATACCTTGAAGTGCATCATCACTGAGCTGTTGAAGTTTGGGTAAGATAGTTTCAAAGACTTGTTTGCCCTTTGCTGTAATGTGGGCGCGGATAATGCGCCTGTCTTCTTGGTCTTGAATGCGCTCCACAAGCTCGGCTTTAACCAAGCTGTTTAAAAGGCGTGTGATGGATGCTTTATCTTTACCCAAAATGTCCGCCAGTTTGGTTTGTGGCAAACCATCAAAATGTTGAATAATCATGAGCGCATCAGCGGCTTCGGGTGTAATATCAAAACCCAGTTGAGCATAGGCAAGGCTGGTTTGTTGCCGCATATAACACATCAAATGACCGATGAGGGGCATGAGTAGTCCTATTTTGATTTCTTCACATGGCTTTGACAACATGCGGCGAAGATTAACCAATATAATTGACTTAATCAATAGTTGACATCATCAACCAATTGCCTAACGTATGCGCTTGGCTTGTGCAAACGTGTGGGTCAACAATGAGTGAGGTAAATGAAAAACATGCAGAAACATTTGGCTTTAATTCTTTTTGTTGCGATGTCAGCTGTGCCTCAGGCGCAGGCTGAAAACTTAAGTTTGGCGGATATTTTGCAAGCTGCATTTGCCAACAGCCCAGACTTACAAGCATCGGATTTGCAAGTTCAAATGCGTCAAGCCGAGACGGCGCAAGTTGATGGTGCTCTGGACACGCGTTACGGCGCAAGTGTGGGGTTAAGCAATGAGTCCGCACCAACCACCAGCCCTTTTGCTGCGACAGAGACCAATGCTGCATTTATTGCAGGGCAAGTGGTGCAGCCTTTCTCAGACGGCAGTACATTGACAGGAACATTAAAATATAACCGTGCAGAATTGATTTACCCAAGCACAGTGAACCCTGCTTTTCAAAGTAAACCCAACCCGTTGTATCAACATCAGATTGATTTGATTTATCGTTATCCACTGGCAGCAGGTTCGGGTAATCCGAATTACACGTATCAAAAAGAAGCAGGTGAGGCAGAAGAAAAAGCAGCAGCGTTGAGGCTTGCATTGGTTAAAGAGCAAATTGCTTCACGTGCTATTGCTTTGTATGCCCAATTTGTACTGAATGATTTGTCGGTCAAACTTTCACAAGATGCCGTGCTGCGGGCGAAACAGTTGTTAAACAATCAAAAGAAACGAGAAAGTTTTGGTTTGGTGGAAAAAGAAGATAGATACCAAACAGAAGCACTGGTGGCAGGGCGAAGATTGCAATTGGCACAAGCCATTGCCGCGAAAAAATCAGCGCAAACAGCATTGAATCGTTTGATGTATCAAGATGCAGAAACACCCTTGTTTGTTACATTTGTTTCACCCAAGGTTCAGCTTGAATCCGTGGCAAACATGTTGGCAAAAGCAGAGCAAGTGCGCCCCGTGTTTCAAGTGTTGGATGCGCAATATCAGGCGGCGGAATCGCGCTTAAGCATGGCGCAATCGGCAGGAGACTATCAACTGGACGTGGTCGGGCAGGTCGGCACAAGGGCTTTGGATGGCACGGCAGGTGCCGCGTTTGCGCAAGGGTTTAACCCAGTGAATGATAGATATATTGGTATCAGCTTAGAATTTAGCGATGTGCTGGGCAAGAGCAGCAACAAAGCTGCCATTCAGAAAGGTATGTTGGCGAAACAAAGCATTCAAATTGAACGCAGAAAAGCGCATTTGGATTTAGAAACAGAAATATCCAAGCTGATTGACACGCTAAAAAGCGCTGACATCACGCTTCGAGCATCGGCTAGACAAGTATCGGCAGAGAAGAAAAAATATCGTGCTCAAGTTGAGCGTTATAAAAAAGGGCGCACACCTACGGCAACCATCATTCAGTTTGAAGGTGATTTAAGAGCCGCTGAATTACGTTATTTGATTCAAAAAGTGAATAAAGGCGTGGCTGAATATCAGCTGGCTTTGGCTATGGGTGAGCTTGAAGCGCTGCAAATTGTAGATGTAAATGCAGATGTAAATGCAGGCGTAAATGCAAGTGAACAAGGGGATACGCAATGAACAGTATGATTGCATTTTTTGTGCGGCGCGGACTTCTTGTCAATATGTTGTCAGGCATGTTGTTGTTGGGTGGCATTTATGCTGCGATGAATATTCAACGTGAGGCTTTTCCAAGCGTCAACTTTGATTTGGTGGTGATTGGTGCGGCATACCCTGGCGCCTCGCCGCAAGAGCTTGAGCAGTTGGTAGCCATGCCGATTGAGCGAGAGCTTAAAGGCATTGATGGTATCAAAAAAACTACATCAACATCGTACCCGGGCAGCATGGAAATTATTATCCAAATTGACCCCAATTATTCGGATAGGTCGCGCTTTGTTTCCGATGTGGAACAGGCAGTAAACCGCGCAATTTTACCTGATGATTTGCCGCGTGATCCCTTTGTGAAAGAAATCAAATCGGATAAAACACCAGTGATTTCATTTTCTATTTTTGGCGAACTGCCTGATTTGGAACTCAAACATATTGCCAACCAAATTGAGGATGATTTGTTGGCGCTTCCGGGTGTGTCTTCGGTGAATGTGAAGGGTGACCGCAAAGAAGAGATTCGGATTACGTTAATCCCTGAAAAAATGCAAAAGCATCATGTGTCTACGGAAGACGTGATTAACCTTATTCGTAAATGGAATATTAATGCGCCGGGCGGACAACTGAACACGCCAGACGGGTTAAAAGCGATTCGGGTGAATGGTGAATTCACCTCGGCAGAAGATGCGGGGAACTTGGTGTTGCGCGCCAATGAGTACGGGCAAGCTTTGTATTTATCAGACGTGGCTGAAGTGACGCAAACACTTGAAAAACCAAGACGTTATGTGGACGCCATGGGTGAAACTGCGATGAACTTTACAGTGATGAAGCAGGTAGATGCTGATATTATTACTGTGGTTGATGAAGTGCGAAAGTATTTGGACACCATACCCGAGCATTATTCAGAAGCGCTGAATGTGCGGGCATATATGGATTTCTCGATTAACACACGCATTCGTTTGAATGTGCTAACCAGCAATGGTGCGATTGGTTTGGCGCTGGTGCTTATCATTTTGTTTATGTTTTTACGTCCTGCGGTTGCCTTTACCACAGCATGGGGTTTACCGATTATCTTTTTCTCAGGTTTGTTGGTGTTATTTTTAATGGGTACAACGCTTAATCTTTTGACCATGTTTGGGTTTATTATTGTGCTCGGACTGATGGTGGATGATGCTATTATTATTGGTGAAAACGCGACCTATCATATGGAGAAGGGCTTGTCGCCCACCGAGGCTGCGATTAAAGGCACACAAGAGTTACTTGGCCCTGTCACGGCAACGGTTCTGACCACAGTGGTGGCTTTTTTACCCATGATGTTTATGGATGGAATCATTGGTAAATTTGTGTATTCTATTCCTGTTGTTGTGGTGATTCTACTTATTTTTTCTTGGGTGGAAGCTATTTTCATTCTGCCCAACCATGTTGCAGATTTTGCCAAAGAAAATGCGCACCCCAAAGAGCGCAGGGTGTTGATTTGGTTGACCAATGTGTATGAGAAGCTATTGCGCTGGGCAGTGAAATTACGCTATGTAACTGTGGCACTAACTGTGGCGGCATTTATTGGCTCGATTGCTTTGGCAGGCGTGGTGAAATTCCAGCTTTTTCCACCAGGTGCAGAAGACCAGTTTTACTTGCAAGTGACCTTGCCTGCGGGCGCATCTTTGGAAGAAACCAAGAAAACGTTGCTCGCTATGGACAAAGAGGTGCGAAAGTATGTGCCTGAAGACATCTTAGAAACCACGGTGGGCATCGCGGGTGATAATAGTGCCAATGAGCAAGAACCGTTGAAACAAATTGGTGATAGATTTGGTTATCTCAAAGTCATTCTGATTTCTTTTTCTAAGCGCGATATTTCAGCATACAAAGTGATGGATGATGTAAAAGCGGGCATGGAAGGCAAATTTCCTAATGTTGAAATCAACTATGTGATGCTCAAAGGTGGTCCACCAACTGGACGTGCCTTGCAGGTGGAAATTACAGGTACTGATAAAGATAGAGCTGCATCAGGCACAGCTTTGATAACATTGCTTGAAAGCATTGATGGCGTGCATTCGATTGAAAGTGGTTTGCGCGAAGGTTTGCCCGAGATTCATATTGAAGTGGATAGAAAGCTTGCCACCTATGCCAATGTGGATTTGGCTTCGATTGCCACCCATATTCGTGCTGCATTTGATGGTATTCCTGTATCGACATTGAAGCAGGGCATTGAAGAGGTGGATGTCACTGTGCGATTCCCAGAGCAAGCACAAAAAAGTGTAAAAGCATTGCAAGGTTTATTGATACCCAACCGCCAAGGTGGGTTGGTGCCGCTGGGTAAAATTGCGACATTCAAAGAAGTGCCGGGTTTAACCAGCATTCGTCATAAAGATGGCCTGCGGGTGTTGAATGTGACAGCGGAAGTGAATGAAGATGTGATTACATCCAAAGCCTTGAATGATATTGTAAAAAATCGGGATAAAGAGTGGTTAAGCTCAGGCAAAATTACGGATGTAAAATATGTGATGGGTGGTGAGCAGGAAAAAACCAATGAATCAGTTCAAGGTTTGATTTTTAGCTTTATCTTTGCCTTGCTGGGTATCTTTGTGATTTTGGCAATTCAATTTAATCGCGTTTCTTACCCATTTTTGGTCATGTTTGCGATTCCATTTGGTGTGATAGGTATTGTGGTGGGTCTGTTTTTACATGGGCAACCGTTATCGTTTATGTCACTCATGGGTTTTGTGGCGTTAACGGGTGTGGTGGTGAACTCATCCTTGGTATTGGCAGTGTTGATTCAGCGTGAGTTCGAAGACGGTAAGCCTTGGTTTGAAGCGATTATTCATGGTGGCAAACGTAGGTTCCGTGCGGTGATGCTGACGGCACTTACAACAGTGGTTGGATTATTGCCCACAGCTTATGGTTGGGGTGGCATGGATCCTTTTGTTGCGCCAATGGCGCTAGCATTATCATGGGGCTTGATGTTCTCAACGGTCATCACATTGTTTGCGATTCCAGCAACCCTTGGCATAGGTTTGGATATCAAAACTTTGTTTGCAAGGGTGTTTGGAAGCAAGCATAAAGAAACATGAGAAAACGTTAATGCAACTTTCATGCTAGAATCATCTTAGCTTCGTAGAGTTTGCAATGTCTGGCGCTACTCCCTCCCTCCCCCCCTCCTCAGCGTCAGACGGCTATTGATAAAGGGCTTCGCTTGCGAAGCCCTTTTTTCATGCCTGTAACCATTTGTTTTTCAAGGCATTCATCTTTTATTAGCATATGCTAATGCCGTGTTCTAGCTCACAAAAAATTGACAGTCGATGTCACCTGCTTTAGAAATCCGACCGCTTGAAGGGGTTGTTTGGTTTAAGATTCTGGTTTTTCTATGAAATAAGCGGGGGAAAAGATGGGGCTTGATTATTTGGCTGCGAACTACTTGCCAATTTTTATATTTGTTTTAATTGCATTGGGTATGGGTGTTGCACCATTGGTGATGACAGTCTTGGTTGCGGAGCAGCGTCCCGATGATGAAAAGTTATCAGCATATGAGTGCGGCTTTGAAGCTTTTGAAGATGCACGTATGCATTTTGATGTTCGCTTTTACCTTGTTGCCATCCTTTTCGTTTTGTTTGATTTAGAGACCGTGTTCCTTTTTCCTTGGGCGGTGGTGCTCGATCAGATTGGTATTTTTGGTTTTATTGAGATGATGTTGTTTTTGGTCGTCTTGTTGGTTGGATATATTTATGCCTGGAATAAAGGGGCTTTGCAATGGGAATAGAAGGTCTTCTTGATAAAGGGTTTATAACGACAACAGCGGATAAACTTATCAATGGTGCGCGCACAGGTTCATTGATGCCCATGACATTTGGTTTGGCATGTTGCGCTGTGGAGATGATGCATGCCGGTGCATCGCGTTATGACTTGGATAGGTTTGGTATCGTGTTTCGCCCAAGCCCACGTCAATCTGATGTGATGGTGGTTGCAGGCACGCTTTGTAATAAAATGGCGCCGGCACTTCGTAAAGTATACGATCAAATGGCAGAGCCACGTTGGGTGATTTCAATGGGTTCATGTGCTAACGGTGGCGGTTATTATCATTATTCTTATGCAATCACACGAGGTTGTGACCGCGTGGTTCCCGTGGACATTTATGTGCCGGGTTGCCCGCCAACAGCTGAAGCATTGCTGTATGGTTTTATCCAGTTGCAAGAAAAAATTAAACGTACAAATACGATTGCGCGGTAATTGATATGACTGAAAAATTAACGCAAAAGAAAGAGGGTGCGGCGTCTGAATACGCATCATTACAAGATAAATTTTCTGAAGCTGTAAGCATTGAAGAAGGTTTGGATTGTCCGTTGGTGATGGTGGCTGCGGACAGTATTGTTGAAGTTTGCCATGTGTTGAAATCAGAGTTTGGCTTTGAACAAATGATTGATTTATGTGGTGTGGACATGTCTGAGCACCCTGATTTTTCAGAAGGTATGCAGCAGTTTGAAGTGGTGTATCACTTATTGTCCATTCAGCACAATAAACGTTTGCGAGTGAAGGCTCGCGTTGGTGAACGTGAAATGATTGATTCCGTTACAGAAGTTTGGGCGGCGGCCAACTGGTTTGAGCGTGAAGCTTTTGATATGTATGGTATTATCTTTAACCACCACCCTGATTTGCGCCGTATTCTTACAGATTATGGTTTTGAAGGTTTCCCGTTGCGCAAAGATTTCCCACTTGTGGGTCATGCGGAGCTATTCTTTGATGAAGCTGAGTGGCGTTGCGTGTATAAACCAAACAAAGTAGAAAATCGTGTTTTGATTCCAAAAACATGGCCGGGGGTAGACCGTGGCTGAGATTAAGAATTATACCTTAAACTTTGGTCCTCAACATCCATCAGCGCATGGTGTATTGCGTCTTGTCTTGGAGTTGGATGGCGAAGTTGTTGAGCGAGCAGACCCGCATATTGGGCTTTTGCATCGTGGTACAGAAAAGTTGTTTGAATACAAAACTTACCATCAAAATATCCCGTATTTTGACCGCTTTGATTATGTGTCGATGATGGCGAATGAACATGCCTACGCGTTGGGCGTTGAGAAGTTGTTGGGTATTGAAGCGCCAGAACGCGCACAATATATTCGTGTGATGTATGCGGAATTAACCCGCATTTTAAACCATACCATGTGGTTGGGTGCTGCAGCATTGGATATTGGTGCTATGACCATGTTCTTGTATTGCTTCCGTGAACGCGAAGATATTTTCGATTTTTATGAAGAAGTATCTGGTGCACGTATGCATGCAGCGTATTTCCGTCCTGGCGGGGTAGCGCGTGACTTGCCTGAAGGGTTGCTAGCAAAAATTAAAGGCTTTGCCGATACGTTTGAAGGTTATGTTGATGAGTATGAAACGCTGCTAACTGAGAACCGTATTTGGAAGCAGCGTACGGTTGATATTGGTGCAGTGGATGCAGAAGCTGCGCTGGACAGAGGTTTCTCGGGTCCAATGATTCGTGGCTCTGGCATTGAATGGGATTTGCGCAAGACACAGCCTTATGATGTATATGACCAGTTGGAATTTGATATTCCTGTGGGTGCCACGGGTGATAGTTATGACCGTTACTTGATTCGTGTTGAAGAAATGCGTCAAGCCAATCATCTTGTTAAACAATGCATCACTTGGTTGGAAAACAATGAAGGTCCAATCAAGGTGGAAGATTATAAATTAACCAACCCGCCTCGGGCAACCATTAAAGACGATATGGAATCATTGATTCATCACTTTAAATTTTTCTCTGAAGGTTATCATGTGCCTAAGGGTGAAGTGTATGCAGCGGTTGAGCATCCTAAGGGTGAATTTGGTGTATATATTGTATCCGATGGTTCAAATAAACCCTATCGCATGAAGGTGCGCGCACCGGGTTTCCCTCACTTGCAAGCCATGGATTATATGGCGCGCGGGCATATGTTGGCAGATGTGGTAACGATTTTGGGTACGCAAGATATTGTGTTTGGTGAGGTGGATCGATGAGTTCTTCAAATCAGCCACGTTTTAGTGAAGCGCGATTGGCAGAAATAGAAACGTTGGTGAAACGTTATCCTTCTGCAAAGTCTGCATTGATGCCTGTGTTGTATATGGCGCAGCAAGATTTTGGTTATTTAAGCATGGAAACCCAAGAAATGATTGGTGAAGTTTTGGGTTTGCGGATTATGGAAGTACGCGAAGTGGTTACGTTTTATACCATGTTCAAAGAACAACCGCATGGTAAATATCTTTTGGAAGTGTGCACCAACGCCAGTTGTATGCTCAATGGCGCAGATGAGTTGTATGCCCACATGAAAGAAACACTGGGCATTGAGCCGGGTCAAATCACAGAAGACGGTTTGTTCTCAATCGCTGAAGTGGAATGTGCGGGTGCATGTGCTGGTGCGCCAGTGGTGCAAGTGAATAATATGTATTATGAAAAGGCTACGGCATCATCTATGGATGAGTTGATTACAAAAGTGCGTGCAGGAGAGGTGATTTAAATGATTTCTTCTGATCCAACGAAAGTAACACGCATTTGCTTCGATAATATTGAAGTTGAAAACATGCATAAGCTGGATGTGGCAAAAAAACATGGTGCTTATGCGTTTTTACCCAATGTACTTAAAGATTTTGATGCCGACAGGATTATTGATGAAGTGAAAACATCAGGGCTTCGTGGTCGTGGTGGTGCTGGTTTTCCAACTGGCTTGAAATGGTCGTTCGTGCCACGCAATACAGGTAAACCTACCTATCTTTTGTGTAATGCAGATGAAGGTGAGCCAGGCACATTTAAAGACCGCGATATTATGCGTTTTGACCCACACCTTCTGATTGAAGGTATGATTATGGCGGGTTTTGCGCTTGGCGTAAAAGATGCATACATCTATGTCCGTGGCGAGTTTTTGCATGAATACAATGTGATGTGCGCAGCCATTGATGAAGCCTATGCTGCCAACCTGCTTGGCGATAATATTTTAGGTTCCGATTTTTCGATGAACTTGTTGATGCATCGTGGTGCGGGAGCTTATGTCTGCGGTGAAGAAACGGCATTGATTGAGTCCTTGGAAGGTAAATCGGGTCGTCCTAGATTTAAACCACCATTTCCTGCAGTTGAAGGTTTTTATGCCTGCCCTACGGTGGTGAACAATGTGGAAACATTGGCGACTGTGCCTGCGATTTTAGAGCATGGTGGCGCTTGGCATGCTGCGATTGGCAAACCCAACAACACAGGCTGTAAAATCTTTTCGGTATCAGGGCATGTGAATAAACCGGGCAACTATGAAGTGCCAATGGGGACAACACTTAGAGACTTGGTTGAGAATTAT
>CAMZLG010000148.1 GCA_947311495.1 uncultured Zetaproteobacteria bacterium | reverse complement strand
TGGGAGCCATGGGTGCAGGATTGTTAGCTGCAAGCACACTCAGCAACACTGCATCTGCCGAAGGCATGACTCATCACCACCACAGCATTTCCAGTAAAACAACGGATTTAAGCAAGGCTTTGCACCACTGTGTCATGAGTGCAGAAGCATGTATTAACCATTGCTTAGACTTATTCAAAAGTGGAGATACCAGTGTTGCCGACTGCGCGATTAGCGTACAAGAAACTTTGGCATTTTGCACAGCACACGCAAGACTAGCTTCTTATGACTCAAAATTTTTAAAAGATATGTGTGCTTTGAGCATCAAGATTTGTGGTGACTGCGAAAAAGAATGTCGCAAACACGAAAAGAAACACATGGAATGTAAGAATTGTGCTGAAAGTTGTGCAACTTGTGTCCAAGCCTGCAAAGCTTTTCTCGCTTAATCTATCATGAAGGGTGGCAATAACACCACCCTTCTAGCCTAGCTCATAAAAATAGATACCATAGCCGCCCAAAGAGGCAGTTATGAAATTTGAGCAATACCACATCACCGAAGATATTAAGTCTAACCTTGCCAAGCTGGGTTTTAAACGTCCGACTGACATTCAATTCAAAGCCATTCCATCTATTATGGCGGGTGAAGATGTGCTGGCGATTGCGCAAACAGGCACGGGGAAAACCGCTGCGTTTGCTATTCCTGTGATTGATAAAATTCATAAGTTTAAAAGCAGCAAACGCTCGTATGGCATCAAGTGCATTGTGCTTGCGCCTACCCGCGAATTAGCCCAACAAATTGGCGAAGTATTCACCAAAATATCGCGGCATACCCGTGTCAAAACCTTTACTTTGTTTGGCGGTGTGGAACAAGAACAACAAATTGCCAAGCTGCAAGATGGTATTGATATTTTGATTGCCACACCGGGTCGCATGTTTGACTTGATTAACCAAGATGTGATTAAGCTTGAAGGGGTAAGCACGCTGATTCTTGATGAAGCCGACCACATGCTTGATTTAGGGTTTATCGAAGACATCAAATACATTAAAAAAATGGTCTACCACAAACATCAAACCCTATTTTTCTCTGCCACCATCAATGATGAGATTAAGAAGCTGGCTTACTCGCAAGTGAAAAGTGCGGCGATTCGTATTCAGGTCTCTCCCAAGGATAAAGTGTCCAAAAACATCAGTCATTTTGTGATGTTTGTCGACATGGATGATAAACGCTTCTTTTTACAACGCTTTATCAACGAAAACCCTGAAAGTCGTATGATTGTGTTTGTGCGCACCCGTGTTCGCGCTGAACGTGTTGCCAAAGCCATGGCAAGGGTTGGCATTGAAACGGTCACCATTCATGGTGAGAAAGACCAGCACGAACGCTCTGACATCATGCGCAGCTTCAAACAAGGCAATGGTAACATCTTGATTGCCACCGATGTCAGCGCGCGCGGTATTGATATTGCCGATATTGATTTCGTGGTGAATTATGACCTGCCCGAACGCGAAGAGAATTATGTGCATAGGGTTGGGCGCACAGGGCGCGGCATCAACAAAGGTACTGCCATTTCATTTTGCGCACCCGAAGAAAAAGAGCTGCTTGAAAACATTCAAGCCTTCCTCAATAAACCCATTGAAGTGCTTAAAGTCAGCAAAACCGAAGCCGAACAAACGCGCACCATTCCCGATGCCATCACAGACCTTAGAAGTATTATCAATGATGATGTATTGCCCAAGAAAAAGCGTAAAACCAAAAAGAAAATCAAGAAACCTAAAAAGAAAAAATAAAGCTAAAGTTCGCACTGACTTCGACCGATAGTATTACCTGAATAGATTTAACGACGTTCAGGAGATAACCATGGCGATGACACTTAGGCCCACAGATGGCTTAGTCAGCAGACTTTTGCAGCAACAAACACGCAGCCAACCTGCGTCGTCTAATGCTGCAAGCTTATCCGCCAAAAAAACAGACCAAATCAATATTTCTAGCCAAGCAAGAGAGCAGCATGAACAAAGCTATCAAAACAAACAAAGCGCAACAATTCCGCAAACAGACTTAGAGGCACACTTATTACGACTTTACGCTCACCACAACACGAGTGAGCGATAAACGATGAATACGAATCCACATTTACTTATTGCTGAGGATGATAAGGCACTTGCAGCCATCCTTGAAGAATATTTAAGTGATTATGGTTATCAAATCACACTGGTGAACCGTGGCGATACGGCTTTATCTTTACTTGAAGAAAAACATTTTGATATTATTTTATCTGATATTGTCATGCCTGGTGCTGGCGGTTTGGATATACTTTCCGCAAGCTGCTCGGATCCTAACAAAACCTTGGTATTGTTGATGACTGGTTATTCGGGTGTTGAAGATGCTATTCATGCCGTTGAGCAAGGTGCTTACGACTTTGTGAGCAAACCCTTTCAGTTGCCAGAAATTAAAGTACGCATTGATAATGCGACCCGCTATCAATCTTTATTGCGTCAATGCACACACCATGAAACGTATAAAAACTTTGAAGTGCCCGAAGGATTTATTGAATACCAACGGATAAATCAGCCCAAGACGCATATTGCACTTAAAGCTTATCACTCAGGAAAATTTGTTCGTCATGTTTAACATTCTTATTGTTGAAGATCAGCCTGCCGTTCGTGAGATTATAAGCGAAGTTATCTTAACGCTTGAGCTACAAATAAATATTGAAGAAGCTGTTAGCATTAAAGAAGCAAGTGTGAAGCTACAGCAGCAATCATGGGATGTTCTGGTGACAGACTTAAGCCTTGGTGATGGTAATTCATTGGAATTATTATCCCAATTGCATGCTAAAAATATCACTACGCCTCCTGTTATTCTTGTGAGCGGCTTCCTTTCAGCCATACACATGCGTCAAGCCAAATCACTCAATATCAAACATATTCTCGCCAAACCTTTTGAACCCAATGTTTTATTGGACCACATTCAAGATGTGTTGGTGATTGAAGGCGAACGTAAGCAACCTGTTCAAACCCATGATAATACGCATCGACTGCTACCCGAAGTGTTTGAAATGGACAGAAAGCTTGGTCTTCTATTCCGTATGTTTGATGAAATGCCCAAACAAAAAGATGTGACCAGTGTTTGTCAAACAGCTCTGCAACTTGCTATGGATATGGTTCACGCCCAAGGCGGATATATTGCGCTATTTGAACGGCATAAGGAGCAACTTGTACGCATCACTGAATATGGCTTAGGGCATGATTTACCAAGCACAACATGTTCGGTTCATAACACACCATTTGCACCACTCATATATTCTTCTAAAGAACTGATTGAAACGAAACAGGAACAAACGCAACCCCAAACTTGCTGGCCTGATATTCATGTTCAAGCCTATATTGGTGTTCCCCTTTATCTTCAAGGTGTGCCTATGGGCATATTGTGCCTCACCAATCGCTTAGAACAAGCTGAGTTGCGCGGTGAAAGTTTGCATATGCTTGGTTTATTGGTGAAAAAATTAGACACACTGTTGGATAATCGTGCTGTCCATGCAGCGCTTGCCGACAGTATGAATCAAACCTTGATTGCACTTGTTCGCTCTTTGGAAGCACGCGACAGGTATACCAAAGACCATTCATCTCGTGTGAGTCATCTTTCTGTTATGTTTGCCCAATCCTTAGGCTTGGATGAGGAAACTATTCAGCTCATCCGCACAGGTGGTTTATTGCATGATATTGGCAAAGTTGGCATTGCCGATTCAGTACTCTTAAAACCTGGTCGCTACACCGACCAAGAATATGCGATTATGAAAGCGCACCCTGCCATTGGTGATGCCATATTAAATAATATGGATACATTAGCCCGTGAACGCTTGATTGTTCGCCATCATCATGAGCGCTGGGATGGTAGAGGTTACCCTGATAAAATCGGTAGTACCGAAATCCCATTTGAAGCACGTATTGTTTGTGTTGCAGATGCTATTGATGCGATGACGACGCACCGCGTGTATCGTCAAGCCAAACCTCTTTCCTTTTGTGCAGAGCAGCTTGAATTTGCATCAGGCACACAGTTTGACCCTCAAGTGGTTGCCGTGGCGCTGGATGCCATCAAACAAGGTCATATCAACACCCAAGCTATATGTAATGATTATAATGAAGGTGTTATGCCCGTCCAAGCATCACTGCTTCAAACTTCCTTGGCACAGAAGTTGCGTACCGAACATACGCAACAAGCATTAGGAGTGATTCATGGGTGACAAAAATCGTAGGCAAGATTTTCGAATTGATGATATCTTAGCAATGTCGGACAAGCCACTGAGCAAAGAAGAGTATATAAAACAACAACAGTTCCCAGGTATTCGATCGCGACAAAATGCCATGATTCAAAGTATCATAGGTAAGGAAATTAACACTGAACAACTCAAAGCCGTTGTTAATCACGATCTAGCTTTAGCTCTGGAAACTCTAGATACAAAGCTTAATTATCTCATTGGAGTGAACATGCTCAACGATGCCAACCGAAGCAACTTAAAAGAACGCTCTATTAACCTTAGCGTGACGGGTGCAAGCTTTCGTACCGAAGATCCGTACAACAAAGGTGACTATATTGGTTTAGCCTTGATGATTCCTTCTTTTCCTCCAACCATTATCGAACTGATTGGTCACGTCACAAGAGTGGAACAGGAAAGTCTAAAAACGCAGCATATTGGTGTACATTTTACTTACCGTTGCAACGAAGAAGAAAGCAGCATTGCAAAGTATGTATTCCAAAGACATAGAGAAACCATTCGCCTCAACACCAAGGCTGAAAGTACGCTAGAAACGACACTAAACTAAAGCTGGGATACGTTTTTCAATCGCTTTAACAAGCGCTTCACCTGTTTCATAAAGTAAGGTCGCCGAATTGGCTTCAAGCATGACGCGAAGCTTGGGTTCTGTTCCTGAAGCGCGAACATTAACCCGACCTGCATCAGCAAGTTTGAGTTCTGCCTCAGCAATCAAGGTTTGTATTGCTGAATCAGCCAATACATCCACCTTTTTTTCCATCATGATATTCCACAGTTTTTGTGGATACAATTTCAAGTTTACAGCTAATTCTGCTAGCGGTTGTTCCGCTTCTTGCATGGCACAAAGCAGTTGCAATGCTGTCATCAAACCATCACCTGTTGTATTATTATCCAATAAAATCATATGACCTGATTGTTCGCCACCAAGATTGCAACCTTTCTCACGCATCATTTCTAATACGTATCTATCGCCAACATTAGCCCTTAGCATTTGAACACCGCGCTGTTCGAGAAAGTCTCCCAAGCCCATATTACTCATCAACGTGGTCACGACTGCGCCACCTTTAAGCTGACCTTGCGCTAATAAATGCTCTGCCAATATAGCAATGACTTTATCCCCATCCACCAACTCACCACTGGCATCACAAGCTATCAATCTATCGGCATCACCATCCAAAGCAAAACCAATATCAGCTTCTGTTTCGCGCACTTTATCGCACATAGTTTGCGGATATGTTGAACCACAATCTTCGTTGATATTATATCCTGTGGGCTGATCAAATAACGAAACTACTTCACAACCAAGTTCCTTGAATAAATGCGGTGCAACATCGTATGCAGCTCCATTGGCACTATCCACGACCACTTTCAAACCTGAAAATCTCACATCTTTGGGTAATGATGATTTGAGAAACTCAATATAACGACCACGCGCATCATCCACACGTTCTGCTTTACCAATCTCAAGTGCTGGAGGAAGCGGTGGCAAATTATCCAAAGTTGCCTCAATCTCCAATTCCACACTATCAGGCAATTTAAATCCATCTGCACCGAAAAATTTAATACCATTGTCACCCGCAGGGTTGTGTGAAGCCGATAACACAACACCTGCATCAGCACGCAAGCTTCGTGTCAAATAAGCAATGGCAGGGGTTGGCACAGGGCCCACAAGCAGCACATTCATACCCTGCGCAGTTAATCCCGCACACAGTGCAGATTCAATCATATAACCTGAAAGTCTTGTATCTTTGCCAATTAAAATATGCGGTTTATGCGTTAAATGTTTGGTGAGAACATGCCCTGCCGCACGCCCTAATCGCAAAGCAAACTCAGCCGTCATTGGCTCTGTATTCACCACACCACGCACACCATCCGTACCAAAATATTTGCGCATTATAAATCTCCTGCTGAATTTTCAAGTATCTGAACATCACTATACGTACCAACATTAGGTTTGTTTTGTTTCACTTCAACGGCATTGCTGTATGTTTCTTGAGGTGCAGGCACAACCACTGTGGGTTTAGGTTGGGCTAACGCTGGCACTGCATCAGCTTTAGACGTTACCTTTTCTTTCAAAGCTTCAGGTACAGGGACAATAGATACTTTTTCTTCAACCAGACTACCCGCTTCTTGTTGCAACTCTTCTTGCGCCTTTTTTTCTTCTAGTTCTTGCGCTGGTGGTGTCCAAACTAACTCACCACGCACTCGAATTTTCATATCTTTATTCAATACATGAATACCTTTTTCACTTAGAGGAATAACATCTGTTTCTACATCAAACATCCCCTCTTCCAAATCCAAACGTACTGCAGCAGTATCAGCTTTATCCAATGTGCTTAACCATACTTCTGGACCAGAAAGCTCAACAGATGAAGGTATTGTCACCACATGTTTAACACTCCAACCTTGTGGTAAATCAAAGATAGGATTTATCGTTATCGTACGTTTTACAATGTGATCCACTTGAAGTTGAACACTAGCTGGTTGAATCTTCTCAACTTTAAGCCCAACAGGTAAATCAATAGTTTCAATATCCAATGCTTGCTCAATCACACCTGGCATATTCAACGCTGATGCATCCACAGACACGAACAATTCTTTAGCATCCAAAGCATTCAACTGGGCTTGCAAACCAGAAATCGTAATACTCACTTGGTCGGGCAAATCATTCACGATAACCATGTCTTCAGGTACGCTTCTAACCTGCAGTACCACATCCATACGCACAGAACCCATACCCTGCCCATGCACTTGCACCCAAAGCACAATAGCAATGAGGATTGACCAAAAAGGTAGTCCTAAACGGTGGAGTAAATTCATGTTTTATGACTTCCTGCAAATTTCATGCTTGCAAGCAGTGGTTTCAGTGCCTTGCGTAGCGCATCATCGCTCAACGCTTCACTCATCTCACCATTTTCAACCAAATGAATATCACCGCGTTCTTCAGAGACCACCAAGACAAGCGCATCATTTTCTTCAGATAAACCAATCGCAGCACGATGACGTGTGCCAAATTTGCCCAATACATGTTTACTTTTTGCCAGTGGTAACAGCACCCTTGCCGACCTGATTTCGGGCATACCTTCATGGTTAAGCGCTATGATAATCGCCCCATCATGTAAGGGTGTTGCAGAACAAAATAAAGTGACCATCAAATCTGCTTTGACATCCGCTTCAATCTTTACACCGCTTTCATCCAAATGGCGCAAACCTGTTTCACGCTCAAAAACAATCAACGCACCCCATCGTTTGCTGGTTAACGTTTTTGTTGCAGCCACAACTTCTTCAATCATTTGTTCTTGCGGCTCAATCACTGTGGACAGTGGATTGATGGCAACACGCATCAAACCTTTGCGAATTTCAGCTTGAAACAGCACCACCAAAATAACAATGAACACAGCAAAAACCTGATTAAATATCCATTCAACGGTCAATAAACCAAAGGTTCGTGCCACTTCATACAAAACCAGCATCACCACCAAACCAATCAGCATTTGCTCAGCATGAGTACCGCGAATCAGGCGTAGTACATAATACACCACCAAAGCAACAATACTGATGTCAATCAAGTCAATAAATGTAAGTTGTAGACTATCCCAAAACATCACTTGGCTCCTTATGAGATGATGATGTTTTCATATCTGCCAATTGGGATGCGACAGCCGCTGTTTTTTGATGCGTTTCACAATCATGGACACGAATCATATCTGCACCACAAAAGATGCCAATGCCTGATGCAACAGCCGTTTCTGTTTCTCGCTGCAACACCTCTGCTCCCGTGATGGCTGCTAAAAATGATTTGCGTGAAGCACCAAGCAACACAGGCATATCAAAATGTTTTTTAATTTTATCCAGGTTTGCAATCAGTGTTAAATTATCTTGTAAGCGTTTGCCAAAACCAATGCCTGGGTCGAGAATAATAGATGATGTTTTGATGCCTGCTGCAACACAAACTTCAATACGTTGTTCAAAAAAAGCCAACACTTCGGACAAAACATCGTGATATTGTGGTTTTTTTTGCATGGTTTGCGGTGTGCCCTGCATATGCATCAAACAAACATCCACTCCTGTTTGCGCCACAATGCCCGCACTCTCAGAATCAAACTGTAAGGCAGTTACATCATTCACCAGTGTAGCCCCTGCATCAATGGCTTGCGCCATCACCTCAGCTTTCATGGTATCAATAGAAGTTGTTATCCCCGCATCAGAAAGTTGTTGTATGATAGGAAGAACACGCTGCAACTCATCTGCAACAGAAACTGGCTCCGCTTGGGGACGTGTGGACTCACCGCCAACATCAATGATATCTGCTCCCGCTTGTATCATGACTGAAGCACGTGCAAACAAAACATCCACATCAAGCGCTGTTGAACCATCAGAAAATGAATCAGGTGTACAATTGAGAACACCCATCACCCATGCAGGTTTTTGCTCTTGCCGAAGCCAGCGTGACAAACTTAACTCTCTTGCCCCGTACCCTTATCAGCAAAGTGCTCATCTGCTTTACTGCTTTCATCCATGACTACGGACTCACCATCATCGTGATTTGTGCTCGAAGGTTTGTTGTTATCATCTTTTCGGCTTATTTTTTCACCCTTCAATAATGCTGCCACTTCTTTGCCAGATAAAGTTTCATACTCAAGCAAACCTTGAGCAATAATTTCAAGTTCATCACGGTGTTCTGTAAGAATAAAACGTGCCTTTTCTTCAGCAATATCAACAAAAGATCGGACTTCTTCATCAATCAACTGAGCCGTTTTATCTGAAATATGCTTGCTTTGAGTTACTGAACGACCTAAAAATACTTCTTCTTCATTTTCCGAAAAACGCAAGCGTCCCAAACGATCACTAAATCCGTATTCAGTCACCATGGCTTTGGCAATTTTAGTGGCTTGTTGAATATCATGCCCTGCACCTGTGGTGATATTTTCTTTACCAAACACTAGCTCTTCGGCCACGCGCCCACCAAATAATGATGCCAAGCGCGACTCCAGTTCAATACGTGATTGGCTTAATCTATCACGTTCTGGCAAGTTCATGGTGACACCCAATGCTCTACCACGTGGAATAATCGTTACTTTATGCAATGGGTCATGTTTGGGGCTATGAATACCCACCAGTGCGTGCCCAGCTTCATGATAAGCTGTCAACGCCTTTTCTTCTTCTGTCATCGCCATAGAACGACGCTCTGCACCCATCATCACTTTATCTTTGGACTCTTCAAAGTCTTGATTAGTCACTTTATCACGATTATATCGTGCTGCACTCAATGCGGCTTCATTGACCAAATTTGCCAAGTCCGCGCCTGAAAAACCGGGCGTACCACGCGCCAACGCTTTCACATCCACATCTGATGAAAGTGGCACTTTTTTCATATGCACTTTCAAAATCGCAATACGACCAGCCAAGTCAGGATTACCCACTGTCACTTGACGGTCAAAACGACCTGGACGAAGTAAAGCTGGATCAAGCACATCAGGGCGATTGGTTGCAGCAACTAAAATCACACCCTCGTTAGCTTCAAAACCATCCATTTCAACCAGCAATTGGTTTAATGTCTGTTCGCGCTCATCATTACCACCGCCAAGTCCTGCACCCCTATGTCTACCCATAGCATCAATCTCATCTACGAAAATAATGCATGGTGATTGTTTCTTGGCTTGTTCAAACATATCACGAACACGTGATGCGCCAACACCCACAAACATTTCCACAAAATCAGAACCTGAAATGGAAAAGAATGGCACTTCTGCTTCACCCGCAATGGCACGACCAAGCAATGTCTTACCTGTACCTGGAGGACCTACAAGCAAAATACCTTTAGGGATTTTACCACCCAAACGAGTGAACTTTGATGGGTCCCGCAAAAATTCAATCACTTCAGTCACTTCTTGTTTGGCTTCATCGCAACCCGCCACGTCATCAAAGGTGACACGGTCTTTATGTTCAGTTAGCAATTTCGCTTTGGACTTACCAAACCCCATCGCACCACCTTTACCGCCGCCTTGCATTTGGCGCATAAAGAAAATCCAAACCCCAATCAATAGCAACATAGGGAACCAAGAAATAAGAATGGTTAAAAATATTGATTCCTCGCGGTGTGATGCTGTCACTTCTACTTTGGCATCAATCAAACGTTGCACCAGAGCTGGGTCGTCAGGCAGTTCCAACTCAAAACGCGTGACATTACCTGATGCATCGCGGTAATGTCCTACAGCTTGTTTGTCTTGAATCGTGATGTCATCAACCACACCTTGGTCTACCTTCTCAATAAAGGCTGTGTAACTCATGGACTGCGTTTTCCCGCCCATGGGACTACTAAACATGTTAAATACGCTCATCATCGTCATACCGATTACAATCCATAATAATAAATTTTTACTCATACTTAACCTCTGTTTAAGTTGATATTATCTTCAACAATTACTTTACTACCTTGGCAAAGGTATAAAAAATCACCTCGCCGATACAAACAACAGCCCGACAAACTCACCCAACCATGTGCGCCATGTTGTTGCCATTGGTCAATCGCTTTAAAATGTCTTCTGCCAAGCACCTTACCATCGGCGAAAAGAATTCCTAACATTTTTTGCAATACGTACACACGTACAGGTTTTTTTTGTTGCAGCCATTGCAACCAATTTACCTTACAAACATTAATTTCACCTACGCACCCATGCTTAATATCTATCTCATTTGCCAGCCCATTAATCGTGCAATTTAATTTGGTCGCCTGCACCTGAAGGCGTAAAAAAAGAGCCTCTGCATTCACGTTGTAAACCTGCATCTTGGGCAACAATTGATGCCGAATCTTATTTCTCCAAAGCTTACAATCGACATTGCTTGGGTCATCCAACCAATCAACATCTTGTTGCTCAAGATAAACTTGCAGTTCTTTTTTACCTATTTGCAATAATGGTCGCCAAAGATGAAGTTTTCGCTGCTTTCTATACAGGTGCATCCCTTGACACCCCGCGACACCTGCACCCTGCAGGAGACGCATACATACTGTCTCAGCTTGGTCACTTTTATGGTGACCTAATGCCAAATCAAAACAAATGGTTTCTTCTGCTAATTCATCAAAAGCGGTATACCTTAAACGCCTAGACTCTGCTTCAATATTTTGTTTAGGTTTCTTTAACCGCCTGCTAAAAAAAGGAATACCCCAGTCTTTCGCTTGTTTTTGAAGTTGATCAGCTTGGGTTGCGCTCCGCTCTGACCAAGCATGGTCAATATGCCATGCTAAAACATCAAAACCTTGAGCCTTGAGCATAAGTAAAAGTGCTGTTGAGTCTGCGCCACCCGACCACGCGACAGCTAAACGCCTTGGTTTTTCTCGTGCATCAGACCAAGATAGCATAGATTCGCATGCCTTTCCATTCACCCCCAGCGAGGCAAACCTTCATGGTAAATCCGATTGGCAACCACGCCGCCTTCATCCAGAAGTTCATACATCTCAGTATCCATACCTGCCAATGATGGTCGCCCAACACGCACAAAAATGTAAACATGCTCTTTCTGACCTCGCGGGCGCACACACACAACTTTTAAACCTTTGGCTGGCATACGGTAGTCTGGCAAAACAGCTTCAGCTTCTTCTTGTGAAGGATGAAACTCTTTAACCACTGATTTATTACGCATCGATGAAACAAACTCATTTAATGCTTGGGAAGTTAAAGCAAAACCATTATTGTGTAACACATACTCTGCATGCCCTGTGCCACTTTCAAGCTTATCCACGCGTACGCCACCAAGCGGAAGCTTACGTAACTTTTGTTCTCTGTATGTGATGAGACGACCGACACCGACATCCCGTGCAACACCTGCATCAGCTTGGGAAACCGATAAACTAAATGCCAACGTGAACGAGCCCAAATCTTTATTTTTATGACGAACAAAGTCCCAGTTGCCCAACAATGCTACACACATAGACAACGCAGGCATACTTGTGACTTCTCTATCTTCTGAAACATTAATGTACCAATCTCTCATCTGCGTTTTAATTACTTCTCCCGTGTGCACAAGGGCGCGAATACTTCCTCGCAAATAGCATCCTGAAGCGGAAACTTGATCAAGAAATACATTGTCTTGCCCATCAATCGTTTTGACAATGCCTGGTAAAAAATACTTATTTAAAAATGCGGCTCTATCTTTCACCATCAACGTCATGCCTGACAAATAATCAGACCATTCAATGCGCAAACAACCCTGCTTGGTTGCCATTGCACTACCGCTATGCAATGAACATTGAGTATCTACTTGAAAATAAACCAAGTCGCCATCTTCATAGGCTTTTTGCATCAACTTGCTTGCCTCAGAACCCCGTTGGTCTTTGGTAATGGTTGATGTTTTATTCATCCACAGTGATTCTTGTTTACGGCGTTCTCGTTCAACTTTTACATCCTCTTCAAACACGCGGAAAGCATTCAGCACCACATCACTTTGCAACCATGGTGTGCCCGTGGGTTTTGCTTTTTTTCCTTTGCCCACGTTCTCACGCTCAGCAAGAAGCCACCCTGCAACAGGATGTTCACCCTTGGCAGATTCTAGCAATTTTACCACAGCTGCAGGCAGCTTTTCAGGGCGTGCAATGAGCGTATCTAATTTTTTTGCATCTTGAACCCATTGCATCCAAACACCTTGTTTAGTTTTCTGTGCCAGTGTCCACAAAGAAAGCCTTGCCCAGCTTCGTTTGAGCATATGCTCACCCATACGGTCTTTAGCGACCAGAGCAAGTATCCCTGCCTCATTTCTCATCCCTACTTTCTCGCGCATATCACGCATGCGCGGCACCAAGTCAGGGTCTAAACCATACGCAGAAATTACTGAAGGTGCATCAGCAAGTAAATTGGCATCGGGTTGTTGGTATAAAAACGCCATGGGTGTTGCGGGAATAATCATGGTTTCATAGGTAGCAATGCGTGTCATCTCAACAGCACCATCAATATGATTTCTTAAAAAGGCACGTAAAGCCCAGTCATAAACACCACCCAACACAGACACCATGATTCTATCGTTATGTAAGGCATGTTTATTGGAAAGTTGCCCAATCGCTTGACGAATAAGCCTCAGCATAAAAACATTAACTGCTGGAACCCATGGCGCTGAATCCAGCTTGTCTTGTTCCCAGGCTTGTTCCCACATGCCGTTTAAAATATTAAGCAATGCGACACCACCATGCTCATCAGCGCACCAGTGGTGCAATAAGGTTGTTGGCAAATGAGGGTGAAGTGAAACCAAATGTTTGAACATTGCTCTTGAAACGGGTGTCATTTTTGGCAACTGGTGCGCTGAGACACGAATACCATCAATCATGTATTTCACTGAATATTCATGTAAATATCGCGCTGTGTTGGTAAAAATTAATGTTAATTCTGACTCAATCGCATAAGGCACATATTCTCGTGCATCTTCACCAGGGACGCACAAAGGCAAACGCCTTGCATCCACACGACAGCGTTTCGCCGCACTTTCACCTTGTAAAAGAATAGGTCGATACCAGCTCCAACGATATTCGAAATAGTCAGGTGACAACATGCCAAACACTCCTTAAAATTGTTACAAAATCACAATATATTGCTAGGTTACGCCACAAGGATTGATAAAATAATGGTAAATTGCAACTTTTTACCATAAACTAACAAGGTCGCAAACCATTGAAAACCATAACTATACTGTATTTTTTACTCTTGGCTCTGCCTAGCATATCCCATGCCGAAAACATGCAGAATTCAAACGCCATCTTGGTAACACTCCCACCCTTGGCTGGGTTAGCAACCATGCTTTTACCCGCAACATCTCCGCAATGCTTACTCAAAAAAGGGGCTGACCCTCATCATTTCCAACTTAAGCCCAAACAAGTGAACGCCCTAAACCAAACCCGTTTACTTATTCGCTCACCACAAGATGATAAACATTGGTCGAGCTTCAACATGGTATCCAACACCATTGCTTTATGGGATATACAAAAACATATTCACCAAGAAACAAATCATGCATGGTTGAACCCGCATGAAGTATCCTCAGCCCTACCCAAGCTTGCCCAAGCGCTTACCCGCTTATTCCCTATGGACAGCGATAATATAAAATTACATTTGCACGATGCAAAACAACTTACCCAAGATGTATGGCGTCAGTGGCAAGACTTTGTTGAAGAGAACAACCTCAAACAACGTGGGGTGATGATGCAGCACCCCTCTTGGCACGGTTTATTTGAGGCATTGGGTGTGCCCATTCGAGGCGTGTTAGAATCTGCGCAACACGGGCAAGAGTACGGACCCAGAAAGCTAGAAGAAGCGCTACTAACCTTACAAAAATATCCTAAAACTATCTTAATCGGTGACCGTAACCACAGCAACCGTGCTCTGCTCTGGTTGCAAAAGCATAGCCTGCATCGATTCACCAAACTCGATGCTCTGGGTCGATGTGGCGAACCTTGGGAAGACCTCATGCAACGTAACCTTTCAGCATTAAATGTATTTATGGAAGCCCAGCCATGACCGCGCCCGTCGTTCATTTATCTCACATTCGTTTTGGTTCTGATAAAAAGCCCATTCTTGACAACCTATCTTTGGAAGTTGAGGCAGGTCATTTTATGGGCATCATTGGGCCCAATGGCGCTGGAAAAAGTACGCTTTTAACGATTATTGCAGGTTTACTCAAACCCAGCGCAGGTCATATTGATTTGTTTGGCAAATGTTTGAACAGTAGAACGCGTCAGAAACTGCAACAAGACTTGGGTTATTTGCATCAAGCACAAAGCAACCAACCTGATATTCCATTGCGTGTATATGATGTGGTTGCTATGGGTTTAAGCAGTTACCACACATCTTTATTGACGCGTTTATTTCAGGACAAAAAGCATGAAAAAGATATGATTTGTCATGCGCTTGATTTGGTAGAAATGACCAATCATCAATATGCAGACTTTCGCAACCTTTCTGGTGGTCAGCAGCAACGTGTACGTTTGGCGAGGGCTTTGGTACGGCAGCCCAAATTGCTATTATTGGATGAACCCTCTGCTGCATTGGATAGCCGCCATCAAGAAAAGTTATACAAACTTTTGCGCAAGCTTTGTGATGAAAAAAACATGACTGTACTTATGGTAGAGCATGATATTGCAGCCATCACTTCTTATGTCGATTCCGTGGCATGTTTGAATAAAAACATCCACTATCATGCCAAAAAAGGCGACACCATTCCTGATGAAGTGTGGCGCGAAATGTATGGCGACCATGTCAACATCGTTGCCCACGATGCCAGTTGTATTGGTTGTACTCCAGTTGCCCACCAACCTACACATCAAAGCTCACATGAGCATCATCATGATTGATTTTTTAAGTGCTTTTTTTACCAGCCCAGTCATGCTAGGTGCATTGTTCCCTGCCCTGCTTATTGCCGTGGTCACATCATCCATGTCCATGATGGTTTTAGCACACCGCCTATCTTTCTTAACTGTGGGTGTTTCCCATGCTTCGCTGGCGGGGCTTGGGCTTGCTGTGACCTTAAGTTTGCCTTTATTGCCCACCGCCGCCGTCACCGCCGTGGTGATTGCACTTTTGCTGGCATTATTACCCAAGCGCCAAGGCATCAACGAAGATGCAGGCACAGGCGTGTTGTTTGCAGGCAGCATGGCATTGGGTGTGATTTTGATTTCCAATGCCAATAGTTATGAAGTTGATTTATTCGGGCTGCTATTCGGTAATATCCTCACGGTTTCCGAGCAAGATACGTTGTGGATTTCATGGGGCAGCGCTTTTGTTTTATTCAGCCTAATGATTTGGGCAAGAAGCTGGTGGAGTATGGCATTTGATATGGTTACCGCCAAAGCTTCAGGCATTGCCACATCACGCTTGCGGCTTATGCTTTATGCTGTCGTGGGTTTAACCGTAGTGATGTGCGTTAAGCTTGCAGGCATTGTGTTGACCACAGGTTTATTGGTACTACCTGCAGCATGTGCATGGTTTTGGGGTCGCTCTATGCTCAGCTTGTGGTTGCTTAGTTTGTCCTTTTCTATCATTGGAACCATGAGCGGTTTAATGTGGTCATATCAATACGATTGGCCATCTGGGGCTTCGATTATTGTCATGTTATGTTTATGTTTCCTGTTTAGTTGGGCTGGGGCTTGGCTAAAACAAATAAAAAGTAGGTAGCCATGAGTTTTGATTACTTAAAAGCCATTGATGAAGCCAAAGTGTATGATGTTGCCATCAAAACACCGCTCAACGCTGCACCCAAATTATCCAAACGCTTGAACAATGACATTGTTTTCAAACGCGAAGATTTGCAGCCTGTGTTTTCATTCAAACTTCGCGGTGCATACAATAAAATCGCCAACTTATCCGATGAAGAAAAGTCCAAAGGCGTGATTTGTGCATCGGCTGGCAACCATGCCCAAGGTGTTGCCATGAGCGCACAAAAGCTTGGTATTGAAGCCACGATTGTGATGCCTGAAACCACGCCCGACATCAAAGTCTCCGCTGTGGATGCCATGGGTGCGAATGTGGTATTGATTGGTGATTCCTATTCTGATGCCTTGGCACATGCTGAAGTCTTGTGTGATGAAAATGGCTACACATTTATCCACCCCTATGACAACGAACTGGTCATTGCAGGGCAAGGCACTGTCGCCAAAGAGCTTCTGGAACAATCGAACAAAAACATTGATGCCGTGTTTATCCCCATCGGTGGCGGTGGTTTGGCGGCGGGTATTGCAGCCTATTTCAGAGCCAAGTCGCCACATACCAAGTTGATTGGTGTCGAACCTACGGATTCAGCAGCCATGTACGAGTCCATCAAAGCCAATCAGCTGGTCACATTAGACCAAGTGGGTATCTTTGCCGATGGTGTTGCCGTCAAACAAGTGGGCGACATCACATTTGACTTATGCAGACAACACTTGGACGAAATCATCTTGGTCGATACGGATGAAACATGTGCTGCCATCAAAGATATTTACGATGAAATCCGTGCCATTGTTGAGCCTGCGGGTGCATTGGCATTGGCGGCATTGAAGAAGTATGTGAAACGCGAGGACATTTCTGGGCAAACATTGGTGGCGATTAACAGTGGTGCGAATATGAACTTTGACCGCCTGCGTCATGTCTCCGAACGCGCTGAATTGGGTGAACGCAGAGAAGCATTGTTTACCGTGGAAATCCCCGAACAAGCAGGTTCTTTTTTAGACTTTTGCAATCATTTGGGGGCATACAATGTCACCGAGTTTAACTACCGTATGAGCAGTCGTGATAAAGCTTATGTATATGTTGGTGTTGCGCTTAAACATGCTGCACAAGCCAAACAAATTACCACCGAGTTAAGCGATGTTGGCTACAACATCATCAGTTTAATGGATAATGAAGCTGCCAAACTGCATTTAAGGCATTTAGTGGGTGGCAAATCGGTGGATGCACAACAAGAGCATTTGTATCGTTTTGAGTTCCCCGAACGACCACGCGCATTGTTAGATTTTTTAACCAAACTTGCGGGGCGTTGGAATATTTCACTGTTCCATTACCGTAATCATGGTGCGGCATTTGGGCGTGTCTTGGTTGGTTTTGAAGTACCTGATAGTGATGTTAGCGACTTCCATACTTTCCTTGATGATGTGGGATACACTTTTGTCGATGAAAGCGATAACCAGGCTTTAAAGCTCTTTTTATAATATGTTCAGTATCAGTTTTTTCGTCATTCCCGCGAAGGCGGGAATCCATAAAGTAGATTCCCGCCTTCGCGGGAATGACGACTAAGTTTTAAATCATGTTTAACTCAGCATGGGAACGCGAGCATGTATGGCATCCTTATGCTGCTATACCCAATCCCAACCCTGTCTATCAAGTGACATCGGCAAGCGGTGTTTACCTCACCTTAGATGGTGGGCAACAAGTGATTGATGGCATGAGCTCATGGTGGTCAGCTATTCATGGCTACAATGTGCCAGAGCTCAACCAAGCCATTGAAAAGCAGCTCAAAGATATGGCGCATGTGATGTTTGGCGGTTTGACCCATCAGCCTGCCATGGATTTAGCCAAAACCTTAATCGACATCACCCCCAGTAACCTACAACATGTCTTTTTCGCTGATTCAGGTTCAGTTGCCGTGGAAACAGCCCTAAAAATGGCATTGCAATACTGGCAAGGGCGGAACAACGATAAAAAGACCAAGTTTCTTAGCTTCACCCATGCTTATCACGGCGATACCTTTGGCGCGATGAGCGTCTGCGACCCTGAAAACAGTATGCACCATCTCTACAAAGGTTTGTTACCCACACACATTTTTGTACCACCAAACATCCAAGACTTACGCACCGCTTTTGCCGAACATCATCAAGAACTTGCCGCCATGGTTGTTGAGCCCATTGTCCAAGGTGCAGGTGGTATGTTGTTTTATGATGCCGAAGTATTGGCTGAAATCCGCAGCCTTTGTGAGGAATATAATGTATTGCTGATTGCCGATGAAATTGCCACAGGTTTTGGTCGCACAGGCAAACTGTTTGCTTGTGAACATGCAGATATTACGCCCGACATCTTATGCTTAGGCAAAGCCTTAACAGGCGGCTACATGACCCTTGCCGCCGTGTTGACCGACCCAAAAATCAGCCAAGGCATTCAAAAGCAGGGCGACATCCTGATGCACGGCCCAACCTTTATGGCAAACCCACTCGCCTGT
Organism: uncultured Zetaproteobacteria bacterium; assembly: GCA_947311495.1. Taxonomy (GTDB): domain Bacteria; phylum Pseudomonadota; class Zetaproteobacteria; order Mariprofundales; family Mariprofundaceae; genus Ghiorsea. The sequence continues at coordinate 16,523 of CAMZLG010000148.1, read as the reverse complement.
GCAGTGGCTAAAGCATCCATTGACCTGTTATTGGCATCCGACTGGCAAAAACGAATCCAAAACATTGAAACCCTACTCAAACAAGGACTATTGCCGTGTTTATCATCCGATAAAGTCGCCGATATTCGGGTGATGGGTGCGATTGGTGTGGTCGAAATGAAAGAAGCTATGGATATTCCAATCATTCAAGCAGATTTGATTGAACAAGGCGTATGGCTGCGCCCTTTCGGTAAATTGTTATACACCATGCCATCTTTTGTGATTGAAAATAATCAGCTTGACCAAATAACAACCGCTATGCTTCACTGCACACAAACGGAGGTTTAATGGCATATTCTATTGATAAAAAGCTCGTTATTGCTGTGTCATCCAGTGCTTTATTTGATTTGAGCGAATCAGACAAAGTGTTTCGAGACCAGGGTACAAAAGCTTACAAAAGCTATCAAGAAGAACATTTGGATGATGTGCTTGGCAAAGGGGTCGCATTTCCTTTTGTGCGCCGCTTTTTGAGTATTAACAACAGATTTAAAGAAGAGCAGCCCGTTGAAGTTGTGCTGCTTTCAAGAAACTCAGCGGTGACAGGTAAACGTGTGTTCCGCTCAATTGATCATTATGGTTTAAACATCACCAGAGCCGCTTTTTTAGAAGGCAAATCACCCTACTCCTTTATCCCAGCGTTTAACGCATCTCTTTTTCTATCTGCCAACGAAGGTGATGTGCTCAAAGCTATTGGTTCGGGTTACCCTGCAGGTATGGTGTTACCCACTGACATTACCGATGATGAAGATGACCATGAGTTGCGCATTGCTTTCGATTTTGATGGTGTGATTGCTGATGATGAATCAGAATTAGTGTATCAAGGTGGTAAACTTGATGACTTCGTACAACATGAAGTGAGCAACGTTAAAAAACCCCATAACCCTGGTCCACTTGCAAATTTATTCACCAAACTATCCACACTACAACAGCTTGAAACCCGCGAAGAAACCAAAAACAAAGATTATCAACGCATCATTCGCACATCCATTATCACTGCCCGAAGCGCACCCACCCACGAGCGGGTGATTACCACCTTGGAAAACTGGGGGGTCAGCGCTGATGAAACTTTCTTTCTTGGTGGCATGAATAAAGAACGAATTCTCAATGTATTAAAACCACATATGTTTTTCGATGACCAAAAAACGCACTTGAAATCGGAAGCAGGTGATATTCCCATGGTGCATATTCCTTTTGGCATTACCAATCAGTAACACCTTCTAAAAGTGGCATTAAAGTTGCGTACCTATGTTTGATTCGTTTAACAAATTATAACATGGGGCGTTCATGGGTAATCTCAAACAAGATTGGAGTCAATATCCTGTCACAGCATTCCTGATTGATGACCAGCAAAGCGTTACCAAATCTATCCAAAAGCTCCTAAAACACGTTGAGCATATTAACTTATACACGTGCAATGACCCAACACATGCCATTAATGAAATACTGAGTATTGGGCCAACTGTTTTATTGTTGGACATACATATGCCTGTTATGGATGGCTTTGCGATTCTGGAACAGCTGCAACAAAACGAGGCTATTAAGGATATACCTACGATTGTGTTAACCGTTGATACAAGCATAGAAACCAAAAAGAAGGCTTTTATGCTCGGTGCAAATGATTATCTCATCAAAACACCCGATAAAACGGAATTAAGCTTACGCTTACGCTACCACACCAGAGCTTATGTTGACCATCTTGAACGTGAATCCACGCTACGCGCACTCAGAAAGAAAAAAGATGAATTCAAAGTTCTCATTCAGAAACTTGAGTTGTCATCTTACCAAGACAGTTTGACGCTGGTGGCGAACCGCCGTGGTTTCGATGAGGCTTTTGCTCGTGAGTGGCATAGAGCCATGCGCGAAACGACACCACTCTCTCTCATCTTTATCGACCTTGATTATTTCAAACAATACAATGATTTTTATGGGCACTTGGCAGGTGACGATTGCCTCAAAGAGGTTGCGCAAACCCTGCAAGGTATTAGTCAACGTCCAACCGATTTCTTTGCCCGATATGGTGGGGAAGAGTTTGTTTTATTGCTCCCCAACACAGATGCTATTGGTGCTCTCCATATTGCAGAAAAGTTAAGAATAAAAGCAGTCTCTTTAAACCTTGAACATCAAGCTTCCAAAGTTTGTGATTATGTGACGATAAGTTTGGGCGTTGCAACAACAATACCTATGATAAAACATCAACCTCGCGACTTTATCTACACTGCTGATCAGGCGTTATATTCAGCCAAGAAACAAGGTCGAAATCAGGTTGTGTGTAAAGGTATATAAACAAAGTTAAAAAAACACTTGCCACTCCCTTCCATTCATGTTGAAATGATATAATGGCAACTAAAAAAGTTAAACAACAAGCAAGAAACGTATTAAAAGAAGTCTTCGGGTATGATGAATTCCGACCTCCACAAGAGGAAGTGATTTGTTCTATTTTAGATGGCAAAGATGCATTTGTATTAATGCCTACAGGTGGTGGTAAATCTTTGTGCTACCAAATCCCATCTATCATGCGCGAAGGTACAGGCATTGTTATCTCTCCGCTTATCTCTTTGATGAAAGACCAAGTGGATGCGCTCACCCGCTGTGGTGTTAAAGCAGCCTACTACAACTCATCACTCAAAGCGGCTGAAGCTAAAGAAGTGATGGAGCAGTTTGAGAATGGCGAGTTGGATTTATTATATGTCGCACCAGAGCGCCTACTCACCAAAACATTCCAATCTCGTCTTGCAAAAGTGAAGGTTGGCTTATTCGCTGTTGATGAAGCGCATTGTGTATCCCAATGGGGGCATGATTTCCGCCCTGAATATGTGCGCCTTGGTGAATTGCGCGAGAATTTCCCCGATGTGCCCATGGTGGCGCTCACAGCAACAGCAGATATTCATACCCGTGATGATATTGTCAAACGCCTGGGCATGAAGCGCGCCAAACGTTATGTCTCCAGTTTTGACCGCCCCAATATTCGTTATTTGATTGCTGAAAAGCGTCAGCCTTTGACCCAAGTGCTTCAATTCTTGGATGATTGGAAAGATTGTTCGGGTATTATTTATTGTTTATCGCGCAAACGTGTGGAAGAAATGGCAGTAAATTTACAACGTCACGGTATCCGTGCTTCGGCTTATCATGCTGGTATGCCAGGGCGAACACGCGAAAAAGTTCAAGATGATTTCTTGCGTGACCGCGTCAAAGTGATTGTGGCAACCATTGCCTTTGGCATGGGTGTGGACAAACCCAATGTACGTTTTGTGATCCACCATGACCTTCCCAAATCTATGGAGTCCTACTACCAAGAAACAGGACGTGCAGGACGCGATGGCATGGAATCAGAAGCCATGCTTCTTTATGGGTCTGGTGATGTGAACTTGGTTCGCCGTTTAATTGAAAATGTTGAAAATCCAGAACAGCGCCGTGTTGAAGTCCATAAGCTTAACAGCATGATTTCATTAGCAGAATCATTAACATGTCGCCGTAAAGTATTGCTCGGCTACTTCAATGAGTACATGCATGACGATTGTGGTAACTGCGATGTTTGCTTAGACCCGCCTGAAAAATACAACGGTACAAAACAAGCACAGATTGTTGCCAAAGCCATTGAAGAACTCAATGGCGATTTTGCCGTTGGGTTTATTGTTGATTTCCTTAGGGGCTCAAAAAGCAAACGCATTGTAGAGAAAAAGTATGATGAATTAAAAACACATGGCTCAGGTAAAGACATCAATGCCGACGAATGGACAGCCATTGTTCGCCAACTGGTGCATCAAGGGTATTACAATCAAGATATTTCTCGCCGCGCCTCATTAAAACCTACGGACAAAACCCCGGAACTCACCAAGGTAAAAGCAAAAATAACGTTGTCTAGGTATCAGCCTGGCATCAAACGAAAACTTAAACGTTTTTCAATGGTTAAAGATAACACATTGTTTAAAAAGTTGGTTGAACTGCGCTATGAATTGGCTGAGAAAGAAGATATTGCACCCCATGCATTGTTAAGTGATGTCACCCTAACCGAAATGGCACAGTTGGGTAAAATTAATGATGTGGACAACCCATTTGAGCGCGTAAGCGGCATGGGTAAACACAAAATTGAGGCCTACGGTGATACCTTTGCGGAACTCATCAAATCCCACTCGGGCAAAAAGTCATCCAAAAAATCTGCCAATGATAAACCCATATTGCTTGCCAAAGGTCCATCGGCAACTGATACACAGACCTATACATGGAACTTGTATAAAGCTGGAAAATCACTGGATGAAATTGCTGCGGAACAAGGCATGAGCAGCAAAACCATTCTTAATCATTTTATTGCTTTGGTCCGTGCTGCCAATTATGTTGAAGTGAAAGACATCATTGGTGAAGAACGCTTCAAACAAGCCATGGAAGAACTTCGTGATGCCGACCCTTACGCCTCACTGTCTGAAATCAAAGGGGACTTGGAAGTCGAGCTTACCAACGAAGAATTTCGCTTGATGCTGGCTTGGCGTGAAGGTATTGGCGTTTCCTAAATAAAATAACCAACCCTCTGCTTGATGTAGAGGGTTGGTGTTTTTTACTTATTAGAACCCTGTGAAACCATGCGTGATGGGATAACGTCTATCCCGCCCAAATGCTCTGGATGTTATTTTGATGCCTGGTGGTGCTTGCCTGCGTTTATATTCAGCAACATTTAACAACCGCACGATTCGCGCAACTTCTTGTTGGTCATAACCAAACTGAGCGATTTCTTTGATGCTTAATTTATCTTCAATCGTGGCTTTAAGAATTGCATCCAACATCGCATAATCAGGCAATGAATCCGAATCCTTTTGGTCAGGTCTAAGTTCTGCAGAGGGCGGTTTATCTATGGTATTTTGTGGGATAATCATCGTATCCCTGTTCACATACCGAGATAATGCAAACACTTGTGTTTTGTACACATCTTTGAGCACAGCAAACCCACCTGCCATATCACCATAAAGCGTGGCATAACCCACTGCCATTTCCGACTTGTTGCCAGTGGTCAGTAACATACGTCCTGTTTTATTGGAAATTGCCATCAACAATACGCCGCGTGCGCGAGCTTGTATATTTTCTTCAGTCACATCTGCTTCAGCTTTACCCCAAGCTTCAAATGTAGGCTGCAACGTTTTTTCAGTTGCATCCACCATATCCGCAATGGGCAATGTGATGCTTTCAACACCCAAATTGTCCGCCAAAACCTGTGCATCCACAATCGAATGTTCGCTGGAAAACTTAGATGGAAGCAACACCCCCAACACATTGTCTTTGCCCAAAGCATCCACAGCTATTGCCGCCGTAAGCGCTGAATCAATGCCACCTGACAAACCAATCACCACCTGCGTGCTTCCATTGCGCAAAACATAATCTTTCGTGCCCAGAACCAAAGCTTGATAAATTTGCGCTGTTGGCTCTTCAATCACCGCCAATAAAGATGGTGCAAGCTGTTCCGTATCTATTTCAGCCACAGCTTCAGCAAACATAGGCAGCCGCAAAACCACTTGCCCATCTTGGTTCACCACATGCGAACCACCATCAAACACCACTTCATCTTGCCCGCCCACTGGGTTCACATACACCACAGGGCAGCCAAATTGTTTGGCGCGTTTGGCAGTTAATTCCTCACGCTCATATTGTTTGTTGATATGAAAAGGTGATGCATTGAGGTTAAGCCAGACATCACAGCCCAAATCCTGCTGCGAAGTTGCCAGTTCATCGTCCCATAAGTCTTCGCACACACCAATGCCAACCTTGGTATCTTTAAGGTTAAATACAGCATGGTCACCGCCTGCTGTGAAGTAACGTTGCTCATCAAATACACCATAGTTGGGTAGTTTTTGTTTATCATAAATGCCAAGAAGTCTGCCATGTTGTGCCATAAACACGCTGTTAAACAGTTTGTCTTCTTCAGCTCTAGGTGCGCCAAAAACCACCACCGCTTCACCGCTGCTTTGCACGATTGCACCAATGGCTTCATCCACTTCAGCCAAAAAAGATGGGCGCAACAACAAGTCTTCAGGCGGGTAGCCCGTTATCACTAGCTCAGGAAACACCAACATATCGGCATCTGTGCCACTGGCTTCTTGCATACCCTGATATACCTTTCGGGTGTTGCCTAAAATGTCGCCCACTCGGGGGGTTATCTGCATCAATTTGATTTTCATGGGGCAAGTGTATCGCCCGTGATGCGTGATGGGTAGATTCTGTGTAAGCTTCGCCTATGAGTGATGAGCCTGATATTCAAGTGGTGCAAGAATTAAACCGTGGTTTAAGTTATGCAGAAGCGTGCTTTGAAACATTTCGTGTCATTGATGGTGCTGTGTTCGCATGGGATTATCACTGGCAACGCCTGCAAACAGGCTTATTCAGCTTGGGTTTAAGTTTGAACCCATCCTTGCAGCATAATATATTCCAAACCTGCCTTGATACTGCAAAAAAGCAGGCTGATGATTGCCTCGTTCGGCTGACTGTTGCAGGCGGCGAAGCAGCTTGGGGTTTAAATCAAACCAGCGCCTCTCAAATTTTTATTCAATGTATGCCCTATCAAAAAACCAACGCTGAACTGCATTTATCCTGTTATGACTATCCCTTCCCTTTGATGGATAAACCCGCCAAGTTCACTGCGGATTATGCCTACACTTTACGCGCTATGCAGCACTGGCAAATGGAAAATCAAACACCTGTATTGGTATGTAAATCGGATGTTATCGTGGGTGGATTAACGGCAAACATTGCCTTGTTTGACGGCAATCGATGGCTCACACCACAAGGAAAAGGCGTGTTGTGTGGCACAGTTCGTCAATTTCTCATAGATAAAGATTTATTGAGCCTGCAAACATGCACCGTTGCTGCGCTTAAGGACATACAAGCTGCTGTGTTACTTAATGCGGGTTCGTTTATACAAGTTATTCATTCCATTAATCATATGGCTTTGGATACTCAACACCCTGCCATCAATACACTAAAAGAAGCTTTAACCGCAGAACAAGGTGTACGACTATGAAAAAGAAAATTCTGTGGTTGATATTGATTATCTTTGGCTTTGCTTGTGTGCTCGCGGCATATATAACGTATCAAATTCAAGCAGAGATAGTCGTCACGCCACAAAACATTGAAATTCCTAATGGTGCATCCAGCAAACGTATTGCCCATTTGCTTGAAGATAAACAAATCATCACTTCTGCACCCATTTTTGCACTTTATTCAAGACTTTCAGATCAAGCATCCAAACTTAAACCAGGTTTATATCATATTGAAGGTGAGCTTAATATGCCAACCCTGTTGGATATTTTAACACAAGGTAAAGTGTTACAATTCAAAGTGACTATTCCAGAAGGTTTGCGCAGCGATGAAATGCTCCGCTTGCTTGCCGACAAAACACAAACACCACTTCAAGACTGGAAAAATGCTTTAAAAGCCATTGTAGGCGATGGTGAATATGAAGGTTTATTTCTGCCGGAAACGTATGTGTACAGCAAACCCATACAATCCCAACAAATTTTACAACAAATGTATGATGCCCGCGCCAAAGTTGAAGCCGAGCTTGCCCAAGAAAAAGGTTGGGGTAACGAAGACATCAAACGCAACCGCATCATGGCATCCATTGTTGAGAAAGAAACGGCATTACCCAAAGAACGTGTATGGGTGTCTGCCGCGATTCATAACCGTTTAAAGAAACATATGGCGCTACAAATGGACCCTACTGTGATTTATGGTTTGTATCGCACACAAGGCGATTTTAACGGCAATATCAGGCGCAAAGATTTAAGAACCAACACCCCTTGGAATACCTATACCAACAAAGGTTTACCACCTACACCCATTTGTAACCCCGGTGCTGAAAGCCTAAGGGCTGCAGCATACCCTGCCAATGTCGATTATCTTTATTTTGTCGCCGATGGTACAGGCGGTCATGCTTTTGCAGCCACGCTTGCAGAGCATAATGCCAATGTGAGGCAATGGATTCGCATTGAGCGAAAACTAAACCGTCATTAAACTTAGTCTTTAACAACGGTGGCTTTTAATGGTTTAAGGTCTTTATCAAACATCGCCACCAAAAGCAGCTCCCCTTCATCATCTATACGAAACTCCCCAAACCTAGCCTGCTCATAGTATTGCGCATGACCTTCTTGGAAAAAATAGGCATTGGTGGCAAATTTTACAACACCATTGCGCACCCGAAAACGCAACAACATTTCATCTTTACCTAACGCTTGTGTTGCATCAATGCTTTTGAATGTTGCAATTTTCCGCTTATCTAAATGCACAACCACATAACCATCTTTTGCATTAACCTGTTGCCGCCAACGCGATGAATGCTCTGTTTTAGGTAAAGCATCATAGACTTGGGTCGCCAACTGAAATCGAAGTGCCATATAGTCGCCCTGCATCAGTGAGCGCGGATCAACGGGTGCGAGTTGTAGATAAACAATATTGCCCTCTGCCAAATGCTGCTCTTTGCCCATGATTGACCAGTTCACTAAACCTAGGCTTAGTATCAACGCCAGCATGGCTAACTTAGCGCGCATTGACTTCTCCCTTAGGTACAAAGCGTAACATCATCCAACGCACACCTAGCAAAAGTATGCCAACAGCCAGCAGCGTTAATGATTTATCCAAAAGTGTTCTTTCTAACAAATAATAATATGCTGATACATAAAATAGTAGGCTAACAACCCCTATGCCTATCAATACACGGTTGCTTCCCGCAAAACCAAGCAACACAATCATCATACCAACGGTAAGTCCTGTTGCTTCAAATGAAGCCACCACCAATAATAGCGTTGCAAACAATGAACATATGACCAAGGGCTGCTTCATGGATTGTTTATTTTGTCGCAACAAAAACCAAACCACATAAAATGCAACACAACCCAAGAGAACTTCCCCCATCCAAGGGCGCATGATTGATTCAGCATCAACATTGGTTCCCCAACTGCTGGCAGCCCCTTTTGAAACAAAAAGAACAAAGCTTTCAATGCTAACCAACGCAAGTGTTAAACCATAAGCCATTGCTCTTATTTTTTGGATATGTTTTGGATAAGCGTATTCAGATAACCAAAGCCAAGCCATTAACAGCATCACAACGCTACTAAACATATAAGGCACATCAAAAAGAACCAATGCCACAGCAAAAAATATTGCGGCATTCCAAGTACAGAATACGCGGTGTACAAAATTAGGTATCGCAAGGGCAAGTATAACTTGAAACAGCCCAGCCAATAACCAGTAAACTTCGTTCTCAAACCGAGCTGCACTGAATGCGTTAAAAGCATTAAAAATAACAAGTATAACCAAGACTTGCCCTGCGAGGCTTATTGCCAAAGCAAGGTGCTCAAGAAACGTTTGTCCAGATTGACGCAATATTAAAAAAGCCCCACCAATCAATAGGCTGCCAAGTATCAAGACTGCCATAGCATCCTTCATAAATAAGGTGAACACTAACATTAAGAAGCTTAGCCCAAACGCTGCTGCCCACCAACCAGCAATACCTAAAAGTAGTTTGACATACCAAGGGCTATCAGCGTGTGCAATTTCAGGTGTTTCACCTTGCACAAGATTCTCACCCTTTAATAATGTCCATAATTGTGCAGCAGTTTTATTCATGATTGCATCTCTTGTTGCAATTTTTTAAGCCACATCGAAGATACACCCCCCAAAGCGATAATAAATAACGCGAAAACCAATGAGCTTCCTGCTTCTATATACTGAGAAACAAAGGTGAGAATAACAATACTTGCGGATAAACAGCCCCCAGCGAGCATAAATAAGTCAGGTTTTTTCTTCAGATAATAAATATACAACACAACTAAATAATTTAACCAAATTAACATTGAGAAAATACTGTTGTTAACTGGTGAATCAATACAACCCACCACCAATACAGTAATACTTGCTCCACTTACAAATGCCAGAAGACGCGTTGCCCAAGTGACTTGCAGCCACCCCCTAGATAAGCTCATATACTCCCAAACAAGCAATGCCAGACCATTCAGCGCAAACAGTAACCAAAGAAGGTTTAGTTCAGTTGAAAAGCTAAAGCCAAAAAGTCCACCAAACGTTCCCACATATATAAAAAGGCTCAAATTCAAAAGAAAAAGGAATACAATCCATAATACAGCAAATTGAGCCAGTAGAACCCAAGGTAAAATAAGTAACGCCCAGTTAAAAAATAACTGCCAAGGGTCTGCCCCTGTTTGGTAGGTTTGCCCGTACAAAGCAAGCAGAACCCCAAGCAGTAAGGATGCCACTAACAGAGCTATTTTGGCGGATAACTGTCGAACACCCAGATCCCAATATGCGAGAATAGATAAAATGATAAAAAATTCGACCAAAGCAAACTTAGCCCACTTTGCCATTTCAGCCCAATTGTATGCAATAAAAAATGTGAGCGCGCTAACCAATGCCACAGCACCAACAACCAACAAAAACCTATCCAAAAATGAAAGCCACGCTTTGCCATCAGGTGTAAGCTTGGTAACGCTTAAAGCATCAGAAACCTTATCTTCAGAGATTAAACCCTGCTTGATAAATTCGGCTATAAGAAAGCGTGTATCAGCCACTCTTATCCTTCTCTGGTAGGCCCGTAAACTCAATGTAAATATGTTTGGCTTCTTCGGATTCTTTGCTCACCGCTTCTTCCAAAGAACCGCGAACATTATCCAAACGCTGCATAAATCGAATCGCCTGCTGTACTTCCTCTTCTCTCATGTCCCGAAATAATTCTTCTTCCCTAAGCTCTAACTCTGCCATCACAATACTTTCATGAGGTGAAATCACGATGCTATGAATATGACGTACATCTTGGACGCGGTTATCTTTTGTCCAAGCATCCAATGCCACCTGATTAATTTCACCATCGGATACATTGAGCAAGTATTTTTTATTGGTTGCAGCCAAAAAGAATGCCAAGAAACCCATCAACAAACCAATGCCAAGCGCTGCGCCCACATCAAACAGTGGCGAACCTGTATATACAGCCAAACTCATGCCCACCAAGGCAAACAAAAGACCAAGCACGGCAACTGTGTCTTCAATCAACACCGCCAGCGTGGTCGGGTCACGGGTTTCACGTACATATTGCATAAACCCCATATTTTCCTCTGTGCGCTGACGTGTAAATTCTTTAAACGCCACGAAAAACGAATAGCCTTCCACAACAAATGCAAAACCAATAATACCAAAAGCTATCCAGCTCATTTCAGGCTCATGCCCATGTTTGAGTTGTTCAAGCGAATGCATCACCGTATATACACAACCGAGGAAGAAAATAGTAATCGCGGACACCAAATTCCAGAAATACTGCTCTTGCCCATACCCAAAATGGTATTTCACATCCGCCACACGTTGCGAGCGTTTCAGCCCCAAATACAACAATGCTTGGTTAGCTGTATCCGCTAAAGAATGAATAGCTTCAGCAAGCAATGCGCTGGAGCCCGAGAAAGCAAAACCTACAAACTTCGCAACCGTAACCAAACCATTGGCAATAACTGCCGTAACAACCGCTTTCGTGGAACCATGTGACATTCAGTTTTCTCCGTTTACACTCACGCTATGTGGACATACCAACATAAAAATTTCAAAGTGCATCAAATTCCTGCATTAAATGACAACTATATTTATCTTATTGAAGATTGTCATGCTGATACCGTTCTGGTGGTGGATCCTGCTTTGGCAAGCCTTGTGATTGAAGCTTGCGCCCAACTCCACCTCAAACCTACGCATATCATCAATACGCACCACCATTGGGACCACACGGATGGTAATAAAGAACTTGTTCAAACCTATAATTGTGAGGTGATTGCTAACCAAGATGATGCCGCACGTATCCCCTGTTTATCGCACCCCATTCCTGCAGATAGCTCTTTCGTATTGGGGAACTTACGCATACAAAGCATAAATGTGCCTGGTCATACATTAGGGCATATAGCTTATGTGATTGATGACGCTTTGTTTTGTGGGGACACTTTGTTTGGCGGTGGTTGCGGACGTTTATTTGAAGGAACGCATGCACAGATGTGGGAAAGTTTACAAAAGCTTGCCGCCTTACCTGATGCAACACGCTTTTATTGCGCCCATGAATACACACTACCCAACTTAAGGTTTGCCCGTGATATGGATGCAGACAACCCTGTATTAAAACAACGTATCAAAGATGACACACAAACCCGCATGAAACAGCAGCCAACCATTCCATCCAGCATCGGCTTAGAAAAAAAGACCAATCCATTTTTGCGCCCACTGGATGCTGCATTTATCCAAGCTTATAATCAAACCAATCAAACTCAGTTTAATGCTTTAGAAACATTCACCGATTTACGTCAGCGCAAAAACAAATGGTAACCCGAAGCAATTATAACCCGATATAAGCTTTAAGTTTGTTCTGCAAGTCAGGTGCGATTTTACGCGTGAAGGTGTCATACTTGGCTTTAATTCTATCACCTGTTGCATTTTTCGAACCCATTAAGCCATAATTAATATCCATCTTCACCATCAAGGTGCGTTTGCTATTTTTATAACCAGACACACCATATTTATCGGCAAAAGAACCATATTCCCTATCAATTTCTTCACCTAAATAATCGCTGGGTTTAGCTAAATCCATGCCCCTTGGTAGCGTATAAATAAAAGATAGTTCCATACGTGATTTGTAGTTGGTGATAATATATGCCACGCCTTTGTATTTAAACTTCCACTGACCATTGGCTAAAGGCGCGTCATGAGCAGGCAAACTTTCTAAACCATCATCAATCAAGGCGATAAAATCCTCAAACCCAAGTGTGTACACTTCTTTTTTCGCAGGTGCTTGAAAATAAGGTTTGATAATTTTTTCTAAATCATCGGCAATAGTTTCAACATGTGACTTAAATTTTTTGTGATATTCGCGCAAGTCTTCGCCATCAATACGTTTGCTGTATGGATAGATATATACCACAGTGGTCATACCAGCCTTACGATAATGCGGTTCAATTTTTACATCTTTTGCACCTTTAGGAAAACGTACTTTGGCGCGTTTTAATAGCTCATCATACATTTTTTCCGTTTTATATTGCGAAAGCCCCGAACCCGTGTTTAACAAGATTACTTCTTCCATATGGTCGCCAAAGTTCACCGTTTCAACATCGGTATCACCAACTTTCCATGTCCATTGCCCCTTTTGGGTTTTACGCTGTTTGATTTGATTATCCAATGTAAAACCATGCCCAATAATCTCTAAGAACGTTTGTGTTTCATTGATGCTGGGATACTTCTCATCCAACACATCGTCTTCATAATCTTCTAAGGCATCAATATTGGCTTCATACAAGTCCTCATAAAAATCTGCCATATCTTCACGCAATGCCACAATAATATCTCGCAAGTCTTCTAAATCTTTGCCTGCAACATTAATATACCCTTCTAGTGCCACAGATTGGATACTGTGCCCGATATTGGACTTAAACCCTTTTAAATCCCCACTATCATAATCTTTTAAATCGTTCATCGTGCTTTTGAGCTCTTTAAACACCCTATCCACAACACGGCGATCAACGTCAGCCAGTTGAATTTTGATAAATAGCTTATTGCCTGCATACCTAAGCGTCGTTGGCATACCTACTACAACCTTATCACCTGTTTTTGCATCCTTATACTGTGCCCTGAATTTCATCGTCCATGCATTGTATGTACCTGGCACTTGCTCCACATTGGCAATATATGGCATCCCTTTGGGGCGCGATTCATCTTGATGTGCAGATAGAATTGAATCAAAAATATCAGAGTTGGTAAATGCAAATGCGGGTATACTCCAACCCAAGCTCAGTATTGCTACCATTACCCAAGAAAATATGTATTTATTTTTCATCTTCACACCTCAAATCTTCATTCCCACTGCCAAGCATAACATATGATTAACTTATCCCAAATTACGCTTAACATCCAACACTGCCAACAATACTAAAACCATCTTTTTTAAGTTTTGCAATGGTTAGTGCTCCACCCCACACACAACCTGTATCAAGCCCAAGCACATGCTCTTGATTGTCCACCAAACCTTTGGCTGCCCAATGCCCAAACACAAAACGTGTTTTCTTTTTTCCATCTTTCTTCCATTTAGCTTGATGTTCAAACCACGGAAGCACATGTTTATCTTTGGCATCAGCAGTTTTTTGCTTCCAATCAAACTCACCTTTATTGCTGCAAAAGCGGGTGCGCGTCAACACAGATGTGGTAAAACTTAGCCTTTCAACTTTATTTTCTGGCTCAACATGCGCGAAGTCTTTGCGTTGTAACATTTTACAAAAATCACCCCAATGTTTCGATTGCAGCACTTTTTCAACCTTTTTCGCTCGTTTCTTGGCTTTTTTCAAGCTCCAAAGCGGACTTAAACCTGCATGAAGCATCACCCAAGCCAAGTCTTTATCGTGGTGAATTAAAGGTTTGTGCCGCAACCATTCAATCAGTTCATCAGAATCTTTGGCTTGAACCACTTCATTCAAGGTATCCCCTGTAAAAGATTTCCCACCTGCATAATAAGCTAACAATTGAATATCATGATTACCCAATACACAGACACATGCATCACCCAAACTTTTAAGAAAGCGCAAGACTTTCAATGAGTCAGGGCCTCGATTGACCATATCCCCTGCACACCACAACACATCTTTCTTAGGGTCAAAATTCACCTGTTTCAGCAATGTTTCCAAAGGTTTGTAACAGCCTTGAATATCACCCACAACATACACAGCCATTTATTTCACCATCTCAGCCCAGCTAAGGGCTGCTAATTTTTCAGCAGGGTTTTCAGTACCTAACAACTTACGCAAATCTGCAAAGGCTTGGCTTTGTTGCTGTGTTTCTCCGTTTAATAAAGGTATCACGGCAGCTTCAATGTTTTCAATCGTCGCATCGTGCTGCAACAATTCAGGCACAATCCCTTGAGAACTCGGCGCATCACCCAAGAGCAAAATATTAGCAAGCCCAACACATCTGCCCTTAATCAAGCGTTGCCCAATAAACCAAGAAAACGCCGATGTTTTATACACCAAGACCGTAGGCGTATCCCACAATGCCAATTCCAACGTTGCCGTACCTGACACAGCAATCGTGGCATCTGCTCTTAACGCATAGTTATCTTCGGTGCGCTCCAACAACAGAACACCCACATCCGTCAGTGGTTTTAAGGTTTCAGCTTTCACACTGGGAGCAAGTGTGGCAACCGCTCTTAATTTGGGTTGTTTGTTTTTCAAACGAACATAAGTATCTGCCAAAAGTTGCACATGTTGTTTAATTTCAGAGGGACGAGAACCAGGCAACAGTGCCAATAACGGTTCATCTTCATTCAAGCCTAACCGTGCTTTCAATTCTTTTTTGCTCCAACCGTCCTGACACGCATAAGCACTGGGGTTACCCACATATTGTGCATCTTGAATGCCGCGCTCTGTGAACCATTGTTGTTCAAAGGGAAATATACATGCCAATCTATCTTGCGACTTTTGAAGTTTAGTGATGCGTTTTGCACCCCACGCCCAAAGTTTGGGTGCAATATAATGGGTGACAAACAAACCTTGAGCACGAAGTTTACGCCCTAAACTCAAATGGAAACTGGTAAAATCCGTAAGAATCACCATATCTGGCTTAAATTCAGCCGCAAACGAAACAATTTCCCGCTCCACAGCTTTGATGCGCGGCAATGCCTTCATCACATCACCAAAACCCATCACATTCAGTTCAGTCATATCCCGCACAACTTTGCAGCCTGATTCCTGCATCAATGGTCCTGCAATCCCTGCAATTTCAAGTGTCACACCATCTGGTGTTTGCGCTTTCAACGCTTTAATCACCGCAGACGCATGTAAATCGCCAGAGGTCTCCCCTGCGGAGATAAGAACATGAAATATTTGCGATGCTTCCAATCAAATTACCTCAACCTCAAGATTTAACCCATGTAGAAAATTCAGGAAAAACCAGTACCACTGCATAAAAAATAAAGCCTACCCAAAAGACGAGTGTGTTAAACGCCACATGCATGAAACCAAAATGATTTCTTTCAGTAAGCGCTAGTAATTCTGCCAACTCGGTGTCACTTGGGTGTTCTTGACACAGAACTCTGAGAGTTTCAATGGTTGGTGGGAAATGGTTCTTAACAGCCCACCCAAACAGGGGGAGTACCATTATTAATGAAACAGCCGCAGCTTTACAAGGATTACTCATAGTAATACATGCCATGGCAACAGTGAACAAAAACAGCCCTAGTTGGAGGTTTAGGATATTAAAATACCTTTCTATTTCTCTTCTTAGTGTTTCAACATTATACATACCCATATACTCCTTAAAGCCACCTTAATCACTATCATAACCAATTACCGAAACACCCAACCTATTTGCGACCTCGACAAGCTTATCCTTCTCCATCAACAGCGTTTGCCCTGCTTCAATGCCAATCGCCGTGCAACCTGCCGCTGCCATGGTCTCTAGCGTACCTACACCCATGGCTGGTACATCAAACC
>CAMZLG010000147.1 GCA_947311495.1 uncultured Zetaproteobacteria bacterium | reverse complement strand
CATCAGCATCCCTGCAAGTATGGTTAAGCCGCGTTGCATGTCGGCAAACCACGTTACTTGGGTGATTGCCATGCCTAACATGCCTGCCAAAAGACCGAGGAAAGTATAGGTGAGTATGCGCCCCATTTGATAACTCATAAGCCCTGTCCACCAGACTCTTTTTTGAGACATAGCAAGCGTTGATACCAAACCACCACACATGCCAACGCAATGCATGCTCCCTAAAAATCCGAGTAAAAAAGCGGCGCTGAGTAATGTGATCATGATTGTTATTTATCCTTGTGTTGTGTTTTCAGCAGTGGCTCCAGAAGTTCTTGGACAAAGGTTTCAGGTGAAACAAATTGTAAGACTTGCTCACCACCTGCTGGTTGAATTAAGTCTAACCCCAACGCTGGATAAAGAAAATGTGCGTTGCCTTGCCCATCATCCACAAGCTTATCGGGATCACCATATTTGGCTTTAAAGTCTTCAAACATGATGGAGCGCTCTGCAACAATAGTTATGCTGCGAATCGGTAGCTTAAGAATATCTGGAATAAGCCTTTCTTGGATGCCAACACGAATCACATGATTTGGAAAAATTTCAGGGTGGTAAGCTTCTTTTTTGATGTGGTGCAATAAATCAGGGCTGGCATCCAAACCAAGTATGATTTGGTCGCCATCATCAAAGACATCATCAAAATAGGCTTCCAGATGCATATCGGGCTCAGGCTCACCCTTTTGCTGTTGTGTGGTAAACAAGGCAATATCAGGATGTGCTTTGAGAATTTTCATGGCTTGTTCCAAGCTGCTGTTATGCAAGCTTATATCCAATACGGAGAGGTTGTCCCCTGCTTGAATGTTCCAAAAAGTGGGGCGTGGATTAGGCTCAGTGTTGGGGAAAAGAATATATAAAGCGAGGGCGACTGCTAAACCTGCAATGATACGGTAAATCCATGTGGTTGACATAATACATCCTTTGGTTGTTTTAAGATTATTGTATTTCAGAGCATGTTGAGTTGCTAAGAAATGATGCATTTTGAGTATAATTTACCATGCAGCAAGAGAAATCTTGGCAGGTGAGATGTTATCCTGTATAATACGCTCAAAATAAAAATGGATACCGAAGTGGTATTTATCACCTGAGGGTGTTTTTTAATGAGTGGAGGAGTGAGGAATGAATAGCAATGTTGGAACAGTAGATCGTACTTTACGTGTAGTTTTTGGCTTTGGTTTGGCGCTAGGTGGCTGGTTAAGTGAAGGTGGCGGTGCTATGAGCATGGTGTTTATCGTTGTAGGTTTGGTACTATTGGTGACTGGTTTGCTAAGCAGCTGCCCAATCTACTCGGTTGCAGGCATGAGTACTACTGAAGATGATTCAGCCAGTCATTAATTGAGATTTATGAATTAAAAGGCGGCCTATCGGTCGCCTTTTTTATGATATTTTGTGTTCGGTTCAGATTCCTTGAATCCGTTAAGGGTTGTTAAAGGTTAATTTGTCCTTGTCATTTTTATGGATTGTTGCAACCAAACCAATTCTAGGAAATGTATAGATTGTAGTGTTAGTGTCTGTTTCGGATACAGTTTCAGCTTTACCAAATTGAGCAGTAATCATGCTCTCATCAAGCTGTACACTGGGAATAAGGGATAATTCGCGAATGACCATGTGTTGTACAGCTAAAATATCATCACTAGATAAATTCATGCGAACCACACTGTTAGGGTAAATGCGAGGTCGGCTACTTCGTTTACGAACGGCTTCCAATTCCATATCATCAATTTCAAGTGTAAGCAACACTTTGCTGTGGTCAGCAATGGATGGGAAATAGGCTTCTAGTTTTCCTGTGTATTGCGCTTCCTGCCCTTTTTTTGTTGGTTTGGGATATAAGAATACAGCAGCATCGGCACGGCTGCGAAATGCAATTTCCGCATCACGCACTGTGCTTTCACCAAGTACAATGCCCATGACG
Source organism: uncultured Zetaproteobacteria bacterium (assembly GCA_947311495.1). Taxonomy (GTDB): domain Bacteria; phylum Pseudomonadota; class Zetaproteobacteria; order Mariprofundales; family Mariprofundaceae; genus Ghiorsea. The sequence continues at coordinate 9,731 of CAMZLG010000147.1, read as the reverse complement.
TGTAAATGTTGGTTGTTATCAAAAAAAGTGCGTTCCTGTGCGCTTTTTCCTGGTTGCTTGTAGGCTATACTAGTGAAGTAAAATGTTGTGAAACCAACGACAACAATTAAAACGAGAAAAACTTTCCACATATTATTAAGTATTACTTTCAGGTGTATTTTTTGTTTCTTCTGGTTTCTCAGACTCTTTCTTTAGTGCGGCTTCTTTCTCTGCCTGAAGCTTGAGGTCTCGTGGAGATATACGTTTGGCAGACTCAGGAATCATATCTTCATCATCCATCAAGATGCGGTATGCTTCACCTTGCATATCATCGTACTGATCGGATTTTACCGACCAGCGGAAAACTAAAAGTGCAACAATACTAAAAAGTAGAGCGGCAGGAATAAGCATTAAAATAATATCCATATCAATTATCCTTTGACGCGTTTATGAATGAGTAGCGCATTACCAATCACCAACAATGAGGAGACGGGCATGGCAATAGCTGCAAACAAGGGGTGAATCATACCACCCATGGCAAGCGGAATAACCAAGATATTGTAGCCCAAAGATATAGCAAGGTTTTGTTTGATGGTTTTCATGGTTTGTTTGGACAAGCTCAATGCTGTTGGCAGCTTATCTAATCCGCCAAGCAATACCACATCCGATGCATGTGCAGAAATGTCGGTCGCTTGCCCCATGGCAATGCCAACATCCGCTTGGGTGAGTGCTGGCGCATCATTCACCCCATCGCCCACCATGCCCACGCGAAAACCTTGGTCTTGCAGGGATTTGATTTTATCCGACTTCTGACCAGGCAATACTTCGGCAATCACTTGAATAGGTTTGAGTGTATTTAATTGCGCAACAATAGCTTGGGCTGAGCCTTGGCGGTCGCCCGTGAGTAAACTAACGGTAATGCCCTGCGCTTGAAGTTTGCTGATAACATCGGATGCATCCTCGCGAAGCTCATCACCCAGCGCAATCCAAGCCAAAAGTTGCGTATCATCAAAAACAACAACCAAGGTATGTCCTTGTTGTTCTTCATGTTCCAATTGTTTTTGCACGCTTTCATCCAATGTTATGTGCTCTGAAACCAACCAGCCTAAAGAACCTACGCGTAATACATTGTTATCAAAATAGCCTTCAACGCCTCGTCCTGCAACATTGTTGAATTGGGTGAGGCTTGTGTCTGCGGGGTAAGGTTGAAGTGCTGTCACAATAGCTTGTGCCAGAGGGTGTTCTGATGCTTGTTCCAAAGCGTGAACTTGTGACCACAATAGATCTTTATTTTCAGCTAATGTTTGTTGATGTTGAACAGTTAAATGCCCATAGGTCAGTGTGCCTGTTTTATCAAACACAATATGGTTAAGGTTTAACAGTTGTTCTAGTGCGCTGCCGCGTTTGATTAATGTACCCAGTTTGCCACCAAGCCCCGCACCAATAGAAATTGCCATAGGTGTTGCCAAACCCAAAGCGCATGGGCAAGTAATGATAAGTACGGTCACAGCGGTCATCATTGCTGTGGCTAATCCTGCTTGATTAAACCAATACAAAAATGTGATTGCAGAAAGCGCCAAAATAATAGTGACAAACCAGGGTACAATGCGGTCAGCAAGCCCTTGTATTTTCACTTTGGAGTCTTGGGCTTGTTCCACGAGTTCCACAATTTGGGATAACACGGATTCCTGCCCAAGATGGGTGGCTTTGATTTTCAGTTGCCCTGATATATTTTGTGTACCACCCACGACTTGGCTACCTTGTTGTTTGATAAGAGGGCGTGATTCACCTGAAATGATAGACTCATCCACTTCGGAATGACCATCCAAGACTTCGCCATCCACTGGGATACGGTCGCCGGGTTTAACACGTAAAACATCCCCCTGTTTTACAGAGCGGAGCGGGATAAGTTCTTCTTCACCATTGTTTTGAATCAAACGTGCTGCGCGTGGCAACAATGCAAGCAAATGGCGGGTAGTTGAGCCTGCGGTTTCGCGGGCAGATGATTCTAAAAATCGCCCTACAAGTATCAAAAATACAAACATGGACACCGAATCAAAATAAACATGATGTTCTACATCTTTGGGGTCAAATATAGCCACATATGAGGACCATAAAAAGCTGGTGGTGATACCAATGCTGATGGGTAAATCCATGTTGGGTTTCAGAGCTTGAATGGCTTTCCATGCGCCAATAAAAAAAGTACGCCCAGAATAAGTGATGCCTGCAAATGTGAGCACCATGGAATACCATTCAAATACAGCACGCCATTTGTCGGAAATACCAAAAAAGTCACCACCATACAAACATACTGCAGCAGTCATCACATTGGCAAAAACAAAACCTGCAAATGCCATGCGAAAAAGTAAGTCCTGCCGCCGTTGTTTGTTGGCTTTTTGTTCTAAATCTTCTTCATAAGGGATGGCTTGGTAGCCCAGCCGTCCGATAGCCAAAATAGCTTCAGACAATAACACTTTATCAGGATTCCAGCGCAGTTTTAAACGGCGGCGGGTTAAACTGACTTCAGCAAAAGTAACACCGTCTGTTTGTTGTAAAGCTTGCTCAATAAGCCAAACGCAAGCAGGGCAGTGAATGCCTTCAACCAATAAATCAGTTTGATAGGTGCCATCAGGGCGTTGGCGAACAAAGTCAGCTTGCAATTCAAGGCTATCAAAAAGCTTGGCATCTTCGGGTGCTTGTTCGGGGGTATCCCAGTCACGTGACTCAGGTGCAAATTTATAAAAAGAATCCAAGCCTGAATCATGAATGATAGCACAAACTTGGGCGCAACCATTGCAACAGAATTCATGAGGGTTGCCCTGAATATCAGCATGAATGGTATTTTGTTTGGTTAAGGTTAAACCACAGTGGAAACAGCCGTCTTCATGTGTTTTTGTTACTTGGGGTGTGTTCACAAATATTAAATTTATTGGGTGATGAAGTTAACGATTTTCTCAAGCGTCGATAATTCTTCATTGCCTTTACCTTGAATGATTATACGCTGATTTAACATATGTTTGTTTTCATCTTTGGCAAAAAGAAGGTTCATATCCCAAATGCCTGGTGTGGGCAATACGATTTCTGCTTGGTACTCACCTTTATTTTCAGTCTCTTTAAGGGTAAGTAAAACGTCAGCATTTGCATCGCTGGGGCGGTATGCTCTTAGCTCTGCATGTCCGTGGCTTACAGGCTGTGTATATTTATCCGTCACAACCAAAGTGATTAGACGGGGTTGATTAGCTTGAATATCACCATCAACTTGTAAATCAACTTTCCAACCGCGTTCAGCTTGGATTCGGTATTGGCGGTCAAACTTATTTTGCTGCAAACCATATTTATAATACTTTTCGGTCACCAACCCTGGGCTAGTATCGAGAGCTACGGTGATAAAACCATAGTTGACGGTAAATACAATAGCGAAAAGTGCCAATACCGACCATACGTAAGGGCTACGAAAAGCTTTGTTCTTTTTGTTGGGTTTATTCATTGTTTAATTTCCTGGTCCAAAGAACATCGATTCATAGGTTTTAGAAAGCTCTGGGTTATCCAAAGATTCCAGTTTGAGAGTAATGGGTTGGCGGCCACCGCTTAAATTCTTTTGCGGAACTTTAATGAGCAAGTCAATTTTTTTGGCTTGCCCACTGGTGAGTTTAAGCACTTTATTATCATAGTTAGTGGTAATGCCGTCAATGCCTGTGACCTTTAAAGTAAAATCAGCTGCTACTTCTGTTTTGTTCAAAATAATTGCATGATACATATTTTGAATGGTGCGGTCGGACATTAATGTGTATGTTGGGCTTCGTTCATGATTTACATTCATATCCAGATCTGTTTTGAAGAATAGTGTATACATAATACCAGCGAAGGTTATGGCTGTGACCAGCATATAAAGCATAGGACGAGGACGTAGGAATCGTCTGCCAGCTTCAAGATTGTTTTCTAATTCATGATAAGACATAAAACGAATCAAACCTTTCTCACGACCAACCTTAGTCATGATATCATCACACGCGTCAATACAGATGCCGCAGTTGATGCAGCCAATTTGACTACCTTCACGAATATCAACACCAGTAGGGCATACAGATACGCATAAATTACAGTCTACACAATCACCCTTATCTGTATTTTCCTGCCCTTTTTTTACACGACCACGGGGTTCACCACGGTGGTAATCATAGGTAGTTGTTACTGTATCTTTATCTGTCATCACCGCTTGAATACGAGCATAGGGGCAAATCCAATTGCATACCTGCTCGCGCACATAACCTGTGCTTACATAAAAAAGAACAAACACAAAAATAAATGATACCCATTCATATACATTGTATTGTAATGTAAAAAGGTCTTCCCAAGCATTGTAGATGCCCGAAAAGTAGCCGAGGAAGGTGACAGATGTGACCGTGCAAATAAAGATCCACATCAAATGTTTACTAGCTTTCTTGCGTATTTTTTCTGCATTCCATGGCATGGCATCCAGCTTGATGCGTTGCCGAGCTGAGCCTTCAGCCCAGCGTTCAGTAAGGGTCATCAAGTCTGTCCACATGGTTTGAGGGCACATGTTCCCGCAGAAAATTCGACCTGCAATAGCGGTCATGGAAAAGAGAAGGATAAAGGCAAAAAGCATAAGTAGGGCGAGAATCAGTAAATCTTGTGGCCAGATGGTAATATCAAACAAATAAAATTTACGACCTGGAATATCAAAGTAAACTGCTTGTCTACTGTTCCATGTGAAGTAAGGGAGAATAAAAAACGGGACCAATAAAACGCTCATAATCACCCATTTAATGTTGCGAAAGCGCCCAGGGACCCTGCGAGCATGAATTTTTTGGTCGCCTAGGTTAATGTCCCAGTGAGCGTAATCTTCATGCTCAATAAGGTAATCTGATTTCTTTGCTGGTATCTCAGACATAATCTAACCCTCCCTTTTTCTGTAAATATGATGAATATCACCGTATTATTTATAATAGATTGTAAGTCATTAAATCATAGTTGCGCAAAATCGTATCGAATCTATTTCCATAAGTCCAAACATAAAACCATATTCAATGTAGGGAAAAATAATGCTTGTTAAAATATTTTAATGGTCTTAATATTCCGCTTAGTAAATTTTCTCACATGGGGAAACAGGAGGGTATTATGCCGTTTATCTTAGGTTTTGTTTATTATTTTACGTTTATGGCAATTGTCGCCATCGTAACTTTAATAACTGGGACACATTAAACTTTGCAAAATATGAATATATTATTAAAAGGAGTTGAGATATGAACGAAGTTGATAAAGCTGGTCACGTCATGTTCAATGCTGATGCATGGATATTTAATGATCCAGTAGTATTCTGGTCAGTATTTACTGTGTTATTTTCGCTTAGCATGGTTGTTTTTGCTATTCGTGTAGCGTTGAAAAAAGCTGAACAAGAAAGGTTGGAAAAAGAAAAGAAGGGAGGAACTAACTCGTGAGTTCTGTAGCTGAAAAAGAAGAATATAATTACGATATCGTTAAGTTTTGCGTTATTGTAGGTATTATGATGGGTGTTCTGGGGACATTCGTCGGAACGTGGATTGCGTCAGAGTTAGCATTCCCGTTTTTAAATTTTGATATTGCCGAAATTAGCTTTGGTCGTTTGCGTCCAGTGCATACCAATGTGGTCATTTTTGGTTTTGGTGGCTTTTTATTATATGGTGGTGGCTTTTATATGGTTCAACACGCAACGCATGCGCGCGTTCGTTTTGAAAAAGTTGCTTGGGCTGCCGTTGCTTTATGGTTAATTGGCTGCCTTTGTGTTGTTGCAACGCTTCCTTTTGGTATGACTCAGGCCAAAGAGTATCATGAAGCTGAATGGTGGATTGACCTTATTCTTGCGGCTTCATGGGTATGTATGACAATTTCATTCCTTGCAACTATTGCTGCTCGTAAGATGTCGCACATCTATGTTGGTCTTTGGTTCTTTATGACCATGTTGTTTATGGTAACTTATATTTTTGTGTTTAATGGTCTTTGCATTCCTGTTGACTTCACATTCTCATACTCTGCATACGCAGGTATTCATGATGCGATGACACAATGGTGGTGGGGACATAATGCGGTTGGGTTCTTCCTAACAGCTGGTTTCATTGGTATTATGTATTACTTTGTACCAAAACACGCAAACCGTCCTATTTACTCTTACCGTTTATCAGTATTACATTTCTGGTCTTTGACTTTCTTGTATGTATGGGTTGGTGCACATCACCTTCACTACACAGCAATTCCTGATTGGACGCTTTCACTTGGTGCGGGTATGTCCGTTGCACTTATCTTCCCGTCTTGGGGTGGTATGATTAACGGTATGATGACCATGTCTGGTGCTTGGGATAAAATTCGTACTGACCCAGTTATGCGCTTCATGGTTGTAGCACTTGCCTTCTACGGCATGTCAACATTTGAAGGACCATTGATGGGTACTAAATCTGTGAACGCACTTTCTCACTACACAGACTGGACAGTTGGTCACGTGCATTCAGGTGCTTTGGGCTGGAACGCCATGATTGCGATTGGTGCGATGTATCACATGATTACACGTATGTGGAATACTGAAATGTGGTCTTCAAAACTTGTGAACGCACATTTCTGGATTCACTTAACAGGTGCTATTTTCTATATCACAGCCATGTGGGGTTCTGGTGTGCTTCAAGGTTTGATGTGGCGTGCATTTGATGAGTATGGCAATTTGGTTTATACCTTTGCTGACTCAGTAGCTGCTATGCATCCTTTCTATGCATTACGTGCAACAGGTGGTTTCTTAGTCTTTACTGGTCTATCTATCATGTTGTTTAACACATTAAAAACAATTAGCGCAGTGAAAGCGGGCACAAATGTGACGCTTACAGCTGAAGCTAAAGCATAAGGAGATTTCGATGTCTGAATACAAAAAAGGTGGTGGCATGATTCGTGGTATCCCTCACGATACGATTGAAAAAAGCTTGCCGATTTTGGCAACGTTTGTGGCTATTTTGGTAGCCGTCGGTGGTATTGTAGAAGTTGTACCTGCGTATTATCTGGAAGATGCAGAGCCAGAGGTTGAGGGTGTGCGCCCTTATACGCCACTAGAACTTGAAGGTTATGCAATTTTTCGTCGTGAAGGTTGCTTCTTATGCCACTCTCAAATGATTCGCCCTTTCCGTGATGAAAAAGAGCGTTTTGGTCATTTCTCTCTTGCTGTAGAGTCAAAGTTTGACCATAACTATCAGTGGGGTTCTAAGCGTACTGGACCTGATTTAGCGAGGCTGGGTGGTAAATATACCGATGCATGGCAAATCCAGCATTTGCGCCATCCGCGTTCAGTGGTACCTGAATCTGTGATGCCTAACTACTTCTTTTTGGAAGAGCGTACGTTAAACACAAGCTTGACCAAAAAACGTATGGAAGTATTGGCAATGATGAATGTGCCTTATAGCGCAGATGATATAGCCAACTGGGAAGCGGATTTGAAAGCTCAAGCAGGCGTTGATGATGGCGATGGTGAAGATGACCTTCGCGCCCGTTATGAACGTAAAACTTGGGAGCATGATGGACAAGTGATTCAATGGACTGATTCCTTTGAGCCAACCCCGATCAATGTACGTGCTTTTGATGGAGATGCTTCTGACATCACTGAAATGGATGCATTAATTGCTTACTTACAAATGCTTGGAACGTCCGTGCATTTTGAAGAAGGTGTTGATTATTATCATGATAAATTCGGTCAGCCTTACCGTGATTAATACATGAGCTTTGGTACATTAACCATTCTTATATGCCTTTTTACGGCGATTGCTTATATAGCTTTTTTCCGTAAAAAGGATGAAGAATATTCAAATCAAAAGAATATAATTTTTGATGAAAATAATAAAAATATTTCCGAGGAGGGAAAACATGAGTGATCATAACGCTCCGAATGATGGCAGCACAGGCCATGAGTGGGACGGCATTAGAGAATTAACCAATAAACCACCAACATGGTGGGCTTGGGGATTCTATGCTGGTCTCACATTTGTAACACTTTACTATATTATCTATCCATCAACGCCGATGAATATGAAGATTCAGAAGGTATTGAATGGTGTGACAGGGCAGGAAGTTTTGGTTCATGGTCACACCAAAGGTATTATGTCTTTGGTTAATAATAATCCATACTACCAAGGTGAAAACTGGACACAGGCTGAAATCGATGAGCTTAAAGCTAAAGGTTTTAATGAACTTAAAATCAAGGCTGGCGATCGCAAGTATTTGGATGCTTGGACTGCTATCAATGAAATGCGTGATGACGTAGCTGAAATTGAAGGCGTTCGCGCTGACAATATGGCGAAATTGGCAACCATGTCGGTTGAAGACATTATTGCGGATGACAATATGCGCCAATTTGCTTTGGGTCGCTCCGTGGTGTTGTTCGGTGATAACTGTGCAGCATGTCATGGTTCTGGTGGTCAAGGTAACTTGAACAAAAACCACCCTGGCGAATCATTTCCAAACTTAACGGATGATGATTGGTTGTTTGGTGGTTGGCCTGCAAAAATCGTTGAAACGATTACTGATGGTCGCCAAGCTGAAATGCCACCCAAAGGTGGTAATGATGAGCTAACATCTGCTGAGATTGATAAATTGGCAACATTTATTCATGACGGTTTATCAACAGGTGATGCAGAGCTTGATGAAGATGGTGTCTTAATCAAAGGCGCGGATAACCCAACATTTGCAGCTGCAAATGACTTGTTCCAAGAAACTTGTGCGGGTTGCCATAGTGCAAATGGTAAAGGCTCTATGCTTAATGGCGACTTTGATACAGGCGCTGTGAACTTCACTGATGGTATTTGGCGATTTGGTGGCGATTTGGCTACCATTAAAGAAACCATTACCAATGGTCGTAAAGGTACAATGCCTACATGGGGCGGTCGTCTTGATGAAACAACAATCAAGATTTTGGCTGTTCGTGTACACCAAATGGGTGGCGGCATGGATGCTGAGCCTGAATAAGGGTTAGCTTGTAAATATAAAAGGCGGCCAATATGGTCGCCTTTTTTTTGATATATATTATATTGTAGGATGAAAAGATGAATTTAACGACACTTAAGGCAGCGCTTATTGGTTTGCTGATGATTTGGCTTTTATTGTTCACCATGGATTCAATCATTGGCATCAATTGGCCTAATTATACATTAAAGCGTGTGTTTATATGGGCGCCAACGGTATTGATTGGTGTGTATTGGTTGGTATTTGGAAGTGGTAAAGAAAAGAAATAGTAAAATGTGATGCTATTTTTCGCTTAGAAAATTCTGCCACCCTGGACCACAGCTGGTACCACGGCATTCAAACCAGCGGACACGACCACTGGTTCTGCCATCACCATTATCAATGTTCTCATCATTTTGCTTGCAGTTATCCAAGCTCATTTCTTCAAGCAGTTTGAAATCTTTGCGGCGTAGCTGGTGATGCTGATAATCTGAAGCTTGTGTTGAAATGGTGCAAAAGGCATCAATGTTTTTATCACCCGTGATGCTCATGTATGCAGCCACAATGGCAAAACCAATCATAGGCACAGGAATAAGCAGGTAACTGATTTTATAAAAGCGCTCTGTTTCCTTATCCTGCTTCAAATCATTCATACCCACTCCTTTGCTGAAAATGCAGTGTAAGTAAAATGCAGCTAAGCTCAACAATGGGTATGCTTTTCAATCCATGCCGTTAGATTTACGCAATGGCAGCCAAACAAAAAAAATATAGAGCTTCCTCTAGCT
>CAMZLG010000146.1 GCA_947311495.1 uncultured Zetaproteobacteria bacterium | reverse complement strand
GGGCTTTGTCAAAGTTGTTTAACCCAAGTGGTCAAAGGCAATGTTTCAGAATCCTCACAAATCGGTTTAACCGATGAACAAAAGGAACAAGGCTATTTTTTGCCCTGCGTCTGCAAACCGCAAGAGGATTTGACACTCGAACCCGCTAGAAAGATCTCCCCAACCTAAAGTACTTCATCCAAACTGGCTTTAAGTTTGGCTTTATCTTCAACAAATACCACAGGCGCATAGGTGCATAAACTACGGCACTCAAACGTGGTGAATGGCACGCCTTGTTTTTTGAGTTCGTCTGCCAAATCTTGCCCACCATACGGTTTGCAATTTTGACCCAAACAAATTTCTATTTTTTTATGCTTCACCAACCCACTGGCTAAGGCGACCAACTTTAGGTCGTACTTTTCTTTCTTCTTCATTAAAATACTCCTGCCAGCATTCTAGCTGTTTGAAATATTTACACAGCTGGGTTTACAGTTTCGACCTATTTCCTGTTCAGAGGGTTTTTAGAACCCGTTATGAAACAACAAGTTTTCTTACATTCATACAGCATTGGACATGAACGCATAAACTTTGCCAGAGCGTCATTCCCGCGAAGGCGGGAATCCAGTGGTTGCAAGGTTTGCTGTAGACTCCCGCCTGCGCGGGAGTGACAGGAAACTTTAAGTGGAACAGCAGAGGCTCTTACACCTTTTTCCTAAACACACCTACTTTAAGTACTTCACTTCTATTTGTTCAAACTTATACCATCTTAATTCTTTTCGTTCTTCCGTTACCAAGCCAAACCACTTTTTAGTCCACATGGTACTAGAATATTTTACAATCAACTCACCAGATGTGGTTTTAAATAAAGAACTTTTTATCTCTTGTTTATGGGGATATCCTTCTCCATTTCCCATCCATGGATAGCTTGACTGAAGCTCTAAGACTCCCTTCGTACAGGCAGCCGATTTAACAAATGATACCTGCTTAGAATATTTAGGCTTACTAACCTCTCTCTGGTCTATTGGCAGTAATTTATCCCCATAATACGTTCCAGATATTTCTTCCTCAGCAGGTTTATATTCTAAGAACATATAATCAATTACTTTACCCATTGCTCCAACCTGTATTGCCCTAGCTACTGATAAGGCTTTAAATACAAAAACTTCATGATCTGTATATACATGCGTTTCGCCAACACCTTTATAAAAACCAGAAAAAGAATCACAGCTTTCTAACTTATCAATTGTTGTCCAGCCTGCTGGGTAAATAGGATCGCTTGCTGCGGCTCGATATGAAGCACCTTGATATACATGCCCACTTGAACAACCAAACAATTGTATGCACACAAAAAGAATTAAAAGGAGCAAAACCCTTTTTACACCATCACCACTTTTATGTCTTAACATCTTGAAACCGTAGCCTAGAAATCAATAGCTGGCAAATGGCCGCGGCAGTACGCTCAACACGCTTTTTTGCCCACCTCACTTTTCCCTGCTGCCAAAGCAATGAACAAACAACTTAGGGTTTAAAATCTGATAACAACTTTACAACACCTAAAACCCTAAGAGTATCGCGCCGTGATTACCAACAACTCCCTCATCTCTATTCGTTTGTTTTATGCTGCATATTTCGCAGCTATGGGGCTAATTCTACCCTATTTCCCTGTGTATCTCACGGATTTGGGTTTAAATACATTATGGGTAGGCATTTTTGTGGGCGCACTGGCAGCCACCAAAGTCATTGCCCCGCCACTTGCAGGTTTATTGCTTGAATACCGCAACACCAATACCCGCACATTTTTACTTATCACCGCAGGGCTTGCCACCCTCGCATCCGCACTGTTTATCCCTCAATTTGATATGGGGCTGATGCTGACCATTGTGATTGTGTTTGGTTTTTTCTGGGCAGCCATTTTACCGCTCACCGATGGTTTGTCTTTGGTGGTTTCTGAAATATCCGTGATGAGTTATGGGCGTTTGCGCGTTTGGGGTTCTATCGGTTTTGTGCTTGCATCTTTCTTGGGTGGTTTATGGTTGGTTGGTGAAAATATAAGTTTATTCCCATGGATTTTAACCGCCCTACTTATCCTCACCACCCTTGCTGCCATAGGTTTTCCCGACTTGGCAGGTTTAAGCAAAGATTCTTCCAAACATCAAAGTTATCAACCCAACCCAAAAGCATTAATATGGTTGTTGGCGATTGGCTTTTGTATGCAAGCATCCCATGGCGCATACTATGGGTTCTTTAGTTTATACATGCTTGATGCAGGTTATTCAGGCGTAGAAATTGGCTTGTTTTGGATTTTGGGCGTATTGGCTGAAATCGTTTTGATGTGGTTTTGGAGCAAACGTATTCAAGCTGCATCGCCAGTGTTTGTTTTTGGTGTTTGTTTAGCCCTTGCTGCCATGCGCTGGTTTGGTTTATCCATCACAACCAACATCCTAGCTATCGTTTTGTTGCAACTGTTGCATGCGGCAAGCTTTGCTGCATTTCATTTGTCCGCCGTGGCATGGGTACGCAGATTTGCCAAACCCCATAGACAAACATCGGCACAAGGTTGGTACAGTTCTATTGGTTTCGGCTTGGGCAGCACACTTGGCATCATGCTTTGCGGCTTGATTGTGCAAGCTCAAGGTTATCAAGCTGCATTTTTAGCATGTACATTGATGGCAATTTTAGGTTTACTTGCAGTCGTAGGGTTAAGGCAAGCAAGGAGCATCACATGAGTGAACAACATCTGCATGTTTTAGGTGTCTGTGGCACAGCCATGGCAGCCATCACCTCACTTGCCAAAGCAAAAGGCTGGCGGGTCACGGGTTCTGATGCCAATGTTTATCCGCCCATGTCCACTTACTTGGAAGATATGGGTGTAGCCATCGCCACCTTTTCAGAAGCTAATTTAACACCCGCACCCGACCTTTGTTTAATTGGCAATGCCATGAGCCGAGGCAATGTGGAAGTGGAATACATCCTAAACCATGATTTGCCGTATATGTCTGGCCCAGAGTTTGTTGGCCGCTATATCTTGCCACAAAGACACGCTGCTGTGGCCGCTGGCACGCACGGCAAAACATCATCCTCATCCTTGCTGGCTTGGGTGTTGGAAGTCGCAGGGCAAAAACCGGGATTTATGATTGGCGGCATCCCTGAAAACTTTAAGGAAGGCGCAAGATTAGGTGAAGGTTCACCTTTCGTGTTGGAAGGCGATGAATACGACACTGCCTTTTTTGATAAACGCTCAAAGTTCATTCACTACCACGCCAAAACACTGATTTTAAACAATTTAGAGTTCGACCATGCCGACATCTTTAAAGATTTGGATGCCATCAAAACCCAGTTCAGCCATTTATTACGCACCATTCCTGAATCGGGCAACATCATCGCCAATGCAGATGATGCTAATATCATGGATGTGGTAAACCGTGGCGTGTGGACACCTGTGACCACCTTTGCCGAACTGGGCAGAGATGCCGACTGGCAATGGCAAGCTTTAGAAGAAGATGGTTCATCGTTTGAGCTTTATCACAGCGGCGAACAACAGATGCAAGTCTCTTGGGATAGCATTGGCAAACATCATGTTGCCAATGCTTGTGCTGTGGCTGCTGCGGCAACACATATGGGTGTATCTATTGCCGACATCCAACAAGCCTTTGTTTCATTTAAAGGTGTGCGCCGCCGCATGACCAAGGTTGGTGAAGCTCGCAGCATCACCATTTATGATGATTTCGCCCACCATCCGACTGCCATCCAAGGTATTGTGGACGCCGTCAAAGCGGGCATGAAAGGTAAAGGTGCGCTTTGGGTGGTGTTAGAACCTCGCTCCAACACCATGCGCAGTAAAATCCATCAAGATAGGCTGCCACAATCGTTGCTAAGTGCAGACCATGTTATTTTCACCCCACCATCGGATAGAAACATGAATGCCTCTGACCTTTTGGATGTGAATCAAGTGTGTACTGACATTGGAAAACATGAAATTAATGCCCAAGTGCTTGAAACCACGGGTGCCATCATTCAACACATCAAAAATCATGCAAAGACCAATGATATTGTGCTGATTTTATCCAATGGTGGTTTTGAAAATATCCATCAGCGACTATTATCCGCATTAGATAACGAAGGGAGATAAACATGCAACATTCTATTGTTCAAATTCAAACACTACCCCACGGCGAAGGCTTAGAGCTTCCCTTTTATGCCAGCGCGCAAGCTGCAGGCGCAGATATTCGCGCAGCCATTGATGAAGATATTGTGCTTGCCCCCGGTGAACACAAGTTGATTGAAACAGGTTTTGCCATGGCTTTGGCTGATGGTTATGAAGCACAAATTCGCCCGCGCTCTGGGCTTGCGTATAAACATGGGATTACCGTGCTTAACTCACCCGGCACCATTGATGCAGACTATAGAGGCGAAGTCGGTGTCATTTTGATTAACCACGGCAAAGAACCCTTTACCATCACACGCGGTGAGCGCATTGCGCAAATGGTGATTGCCCAGTTTGTGCAAGCTGATTTCCGAGCTGTGAACCAACTTTCTGAAACTGTTCGTGGTGAAGGTGGATTTGGTAGTTCAGGGCGTAAGTAAATGGTTGCCTGTCATGTCGAGCATAGTCGAGACATCTCAAGAGATTTCTCCATGTCGCTTCGCTTTAGTGGAAATAACAAAATAACTTTGCGTCACTCTGCGTCCAGTGATGAATTGCCAAAGGCAAGAAGCCTGCCCCTTGCGGGTATTGCGGTTCCATCATATGCCTAAACGCATCGGGCTATTTGGGGGCAGCTTTGACCCGCCTCATTTGGGTCATAAGGCTTTGGTTGAAGCTGCTTTAAAACAACTGAATCTTGACGAAGTTTGGATTATCCCTGCAGGTTTACCTGTTCACCGCCAACTTTCAGGCAAAGCAAGCAAGCAAGATAGGCTGCATTGGTTGACCGCCATGTTTGCTGATGATTTGGATGTACGTATTGTGGATTGGGAAATTCATCAAAACACACCCACCCCTGCCATTGCCACACTTCGCCGCTTTAAGGCAGAAAATCCAGACATTGTTCCGCTTTGGCTCATGGGCATGGATTCATTTTTGGATATGCCCAACTGGGTGGAATACCCCAAACATCAAGAACTATGCAATGTGGTTGTGTTTGAACGCAAAGGTCAAACAACCACAACAGAAACAATGGGTTGGCAACACATTGAAGCTTTAAATGACAAACAGGGTGCAGGGCATGTGCTGTTTATCCAAGCAGATTTGCCCGACATTTCAGCAACAAAAATCCGCCACAACCCTTCTGCACACCAAAGCGATTTACACCCCGATACCTGCAAAGCCATTCTAGCATGTTATGCTTCGGACTGATTGAAACAACTGGATTGAAAAACAAAGAGAGAACAACATGAGTGAAATGAAAACATTGGAACAACTAAGCGCATCGGTCATCGAGGCTATCGAAGATAAAAAAGGTTTGGATATTATCACCCTAAACGTGCAAGGTCGCTGCAACTTTGCTGACCAATTTATCTTAGCCACAGGCAGAACCGACCGCCAACTTAAAGCTTTAGCCAATGCTGTGCGTGCCGTTGGACATGAACATGAGCTAACTGCTCGCGTGGATGGCATGGAAGCTTTGGAGTGGTTGGTGGTGGATTTGGGCGATGTTATTGTCCACCTATTCCTTCCTGAAGTACGCGAATCATTCCAACTGGAGCGTTTATGGAGCACCCCAGAGGACACTGAAACACAAGCATGAAACTAAGGCTTTTGGTGGTGGGCAAAGCGGGTAAGGATTTTCGCGACTACGAAGCATCGCTAAAAAAGCGACTGCAGGGTGCACATCAGTTTGACATCATTGAACTACCCGAAAGCAAAGCCAGACAAATCAACCAAATCAAAGCTGATGAAGCCAAACATATCCTCAAAACTGTCAACCAAGGCTTTATTCTTTTTGACGAAAAAGGAAAATCATTATCCAGTATGCAATGGGCGGACTTTTTTAAAACACAAACAGGCAACGCCAATATTGATTTTGTGATTGGTGGGGCTGCGGGTGTATCCGATGAGGTGCGCAAAGCGGCATCCCGTATTTGGAGCTTATCTAACTTAACCTTACCACATCAGTTGGCTCGGGTGTT
Organism: uncultured Zetaproteobacteria bacterium; assembly: GCA_947311495.1. Classification (GTDB taxonomy): domain Bacteria; phylum Pseudomonadota; class Zetaproteobacteria; order Mariprofundales; family Mariprofundaceae; genus Ghiorsea. The sequence continues at coordinate 9,171 of CAMZLG010000146.1, read as the reverse complement.
GGTCATTGAACAGTTGTATCGCGCATTCTCCATTATCCAAGGGCATCCTTACCACAAAGTATGAAATATTTAACGGCAATACTCCTCACTGCGCTGCTATTTGGCTTTCAAACATCTGCGGCGGCGCGTAATGTTCAAGCTGAACTGCAAAACCTACAAAAACAGAAAAAAATCATCCTTCAAGCCCAACGTGAACTCAAACAAGCGCTTGGTGATGTTGGTAAAAATCTTAAAAAACTGGACACTGAACTTTTAACTGCGCGCAAAGCATACCGCCAAGTTCGCCAAGATATTGTGGCAACCGATAAAAGGCTTCAAGCATTGGCGATTGAAAAAGAAGGCATCAAACAAAACATGCAATCGCTTTATAAACAAATGCTTAAAGAAGCCAAAGCAGCATATCAACATGGGCGGCAACAGTCGATATGGGTGGACATGTTATCCGATGTATCCATCACCGAACTTCCACACCGCCAATACCTGCTCAAACGCGCCATGTTTTCACAAGAAAAAGATAGGCAAGCATGGCAAGTTGAAATGGACAAGCTCAGTGCTATTGAACGCGAAGAGCAGGCAAGCAAAGACAAATTGGTAGCGCTGAGTGAAGCACGCAAAGATGCAGAACGTGTTTTGGTCGAACAAATTGCAAAGAAGAAGAAAGCTGCCAAATCGTTGCGTTCAAACTTACAAAAGAAAAAAGCTCAAGAGCGGCGTTTGGCAAGGCAAGAAAAAGCGCTCAAAAGGCTGCTTGATGGTTTAGCAGATACGCTTCTTGCCAGCGACAAACGGGATAAAAACATATCCATTCGCAAGAAAAAAGGGAAACTACACTGGCCCATTCAAGGTAGTGTTATGGTGGGCTTTCATCAGAAAACAGCAACAGGTGTCAAGCTTTCAGGGGTGCACATCTCACCCGAAAAACGCAGCGCCAAAGGGCGGTTGGTCAAAGCTTCTGCCGCGGGGCAAGTGCGCTATGCCGATTGGTTCGGCGGTTATGGGCTGATGATGATTGTTGATTATGGGCATGGCATCATGGCAGTGTATGCCCACAATGATGCCCTTCACAAGCAAGTGGGTGATTGGGTTGAAAAAAATGAAGTTTTAGCAGAAGCAGGAAGCACAGGTTGGGTGGATGATATTCGCCTTTATTTTGAGATTCGGGATAAAGGAAAACCTGTGAACCCCGCACGCTGGTGTAAGAAATAAAGAAAAACTGAGGCAATATATGACTTTAAAAACAACGCGCATTATCGTTACACTAGGCACTTGTGCAGCACTTACCATGGCATGGTTAACATGGTCGCCACAAGCATCCATCACACAAGCCAATGCCGCCACAGATTATGCAGAGATGAAAAAGTTCTCTGATGTGATGAATGCTGTACGCAAGTATTACGTAGAAGAAAAAACAGACAAAGAACTTCTTGAAGGCGCATTGGAAGGTATGCTTTCTAACCTCGACCCGCATTCAACATATATGAACAAAGAAAAATTTGGGCGCATGATGGAAGATACCAGTGGTGAGTTTGGTGGTTTAGGCATCGAAGTCTCAAAAACCGATGGTGGCATACTGATTGTTTCACCGATTGAGGATACGCCCGCTGACCGAGCAGGGCTGACTGGTGGCGACATCATTATCAAAATTGATGATGTGGTTTCTAGAGACCTCAGTGTTTCTGACGCAGTGAAATTGATGCGCGGTAAGCCCGGCACAAGTATTCAGCTTTCAATTTTCCGTGAAAGTGAAGGACGCACATTTAATGTTACGATTGAACGCGCCATTGTCCGTGTGGCATCGGTAAAAACAGATATTTTAGCACCGGGTTACGCCTACCTTCGCGTCACCCAGTTCCAAGAACACTCGGCTGAACAACTTGAAAAGAAATTTGCGGAAATTCGCAAACAATCAGGCGGCAAAGTTTATGGTGCAGTCTTGGATTTACGCAATAATCCTGGTGGTTTACTTGACCAAGCCATTAAAATCAGTGATTTGTTCTTAGATACAGGTGGTATCGTCAGCACCAAATCACGCGTGGGTCAAAACACCAATGCATCTGCAAAAATAGGGGATATTTTGCAAGGTATGCCTTTGATTGTCTTGATTAATGGCGGCTCTGCATCAGCATCAGAAATTGTTGCGGGTGCTTTGCAAGACAATAAACGCGCTGTTTTAATGGGCACACGAAGCTTTGGTAAAGGTTCTGTGCAGCGAATCATTCCTTTATCTGATGGCTCTGCCTTTAAGCTTACCACCGCACTGTATTACACGCCTAGCGGTCGTTCCATTCAAGCCACAGGTATTGACCCAGATGTTGAAGTCAAAGCCGTGCGTATCAAAATCGAAGACGATAAAGGTAACCCTCGCATCAGTATGACTGAAGCGGATATGAAAGGGCATTTGGCGAATGGTAATGGTAAGTCCAAAACTAAAAAGGAAGAGGAAACCTTGCCTGGGCAACCCAGCGATAAAATCGTTGAGCGTTTGACCAAAGATGTTCAACTTCAACGTGCCTTGGATTTACTGCAAGGTTTACACGTCTTACAAAACATTTCGTAAATCACCTTGGCAAAAAAACAAAGTAAGAAGAAGGCGCGTTCGGCTCCCCGTTTACTCAAATGGCTTACACTTCTGTTTGCCTTTGGGCTAGTGTTTTGGTTGGGTTTTGGCTTTTATCAAGACTACAAACTTGACCATGCCACGCCCATGGATGAAGTGGTGCACAATGAACCATCTATTGGTGACATTATCGCACCTATTGTGGAGCAGCCGACTAAACCTGCTACCGAAGAAACTTTTACATTGGTGTTTGAAGATAAATTACCAGAGCCGATTCGCAGACAAGAGAATAAACCCAGTGTACACGCGGACAGGCATCAAATTGCCTTGATTATCGATGACGTGGGTTATGATATGAAAGCTCTTCGCCGCCTCCTTGCCCTGCCCTTTCCGCTCACGGTATCCATCCTGCCAGATGCACCTTATGCCAAACAAACGGCTCAAGCGGCTTTCCAGCATGGCGTGCCTGTGATGTTGCATATGCCTATGCAAACCAGCAACCCAAAATACACCAATAAAATGGAAGACTTTTATTTGTATTCAGCCATGAGTAAATCCGTGTTTACACAAGTATTCGAGGATGCTTTAGCTAAAGTTCCCCATGCTATAGGTGTCAACAATCATATGGGGTCGGCATTAACCGCAGATAAAAGGTCAATGCAATGGCTGATGGAATTATGCGCGAAACATGGTTTGTTTTTTATAGACTCGCGCACTTCATCTGCATCTGTAGCAGCAAAAACTGCAGAAAAACAAGGTATTGCTTGGAATTCGCGTGATATTTTCTTGGATAATAGTGTTGCAACCAAAGCACTTAACCATACTTGGCAGTCAGCGCTATCTTGCGCTAACAAATACGATACCTGCGTCATGCTTGCCCACCCCCACCAAGAAACAATTTCCTTTCTTGAAGAGAGCATTAAAAGCAAGTTCTATCCGCGGTTTATTCCTATAGAAAGTGCGTTAAGATAAAAGGTTAAAGTGCAGATTTAAGCGCTTGGTAAAGCTGCTCTAAACTGCATGGCTTTTGCAAGAACCCTGCCAATCTCATATCCTTAAACTGCGTTACCATGTCATCTTTGTTATAACCGCTGGACAATAAAACTTTCACATTTGGGTTTATTTTTTGTAAAACTAAAACACTATCCCTACCATTTATTTTTGGCATGGTCATATCCATAAGCACGAGTTGAATTTCTTTGCCATGTTTAAAATATATATCAGCGGCTTCAACACCATCATGGGCAACCATCACTGAAAAACCTAAATCTTCTAACATGACCTGCATGATTTCCAATACAATTTCTTCATCATCAACCAGCAGTATTTTACCACTCGGCTGAAACTTTTCGAGAGCATCATACTCTTTATTCATTTCATCATCCTGATTTATCGCGTTATCCAGAGCAGGAAAAGCAATCCTAAAAATACTTCCTTTACCTAATTCTGAATCTAATTGAATAAGCCCCTGATGTCCACGGACAATATTCATGATTGTGCTCATACCTATACCATGACCCGTAAACTTCGTTGTGAAAAAAGGCTCTAATATTTGTGCCTGTGTGGTTTTATCCATACCGCAACCTTCATCTTGAACTTCAAGATAAACATACTCACCTTCGCATGTAGCATTACCTGAAAAACACAACATAGAATCATCAACCGTCATCGAACCGACATGCACAGAAATCACACCGCTCATATTATCTTTCATGGATTCATTAGCATTGGTAATCAAATTCATAATCACTTGCTGTAATTGTGACACATCCACTTTCACTTTGGGCAAATTTTCTGGTAATTGGTAAGTGATATGCACATGTTTGAATAACGCAACCTCCAGCAACTTTGTCATTTCATGAACCGTTGACGACAAACAGGTAGCTTTCAAGGCAACGTTACTTTGCCCTGCATACGTGAGCATTTGTTTGCATAAACTTGCAGCATTGGTGCTGGCTTTCTCAATGCGCGACAAATAAATAACCAGCTGCTCTGGTGAATTTATATTCTTTTCTGCCAAGCAGGCATTGCCTAGAATTACGGATAACAAGTTATTAAAGTCATGGGCAATACCACCCGCCAACACACCCAAAGATGCTAACTTTTGCTGTTCATCATAGTTGGTTTGCTGATGTGGCTGCCCGCATATTGCCGCATCAGGGCTATGATGTTCCGCATGAAATAATTCTTCTTTTTCTCTCATGCTAATCACTTAGCAAAGATTGTTCCAAACCTTTAGGCACTTCGATGTCCATCATGTCGCAAACTGTTGCCGCCAAGTTTGCGAGCCCTGCATCTTTGTTTGCCGCAGCACTAAGCTCAAATTTTCCACCTGATTTAAATAGGATACATGGCACAGGATTTACTGAATGTTTGGTGCATGGTTCATCACCATGGTTGGTATGCGTCACCATTTCTTCAGCATTACCGTGGTCTGCCGTAATGATGGCATTGCCACCTTGTTTTTCCAATGCCTCAACAATTTGACCGACTGCTCTATCCACGGCTTCCACAGCTTTAATCGCAGGATCTAACTTGCCACAATGCCCAACCATATCGGCATTGGCGAAATTGATTAAACCAAAGCCATACTCTCCTGTTTCAATGAGTTCAACTGCTTTGTCCGCAATTTCAGGTGCTTTCATCTCAGGTTTGTTTGCAAATGAAATACCTTTATCTGAATCAATCAAAATATATTCTTCTAGGCTATCATCCAAAGGTTTACGATAACCACCATTAAAAAAGAAGGTCACATGTGGAAACTTTTGCGTTTCGGTGAGGCGGAACTGTTTGATTTTTAGATCCACCAAATACCTACCCAGCGGATAATCCACTTTGGTTGGCCCCATGAGTTGTAATGTTGGCATATTCCTGTCTTCATCAAACACCATCATACCCGCATATAACACATCGGGGGTTTTAACACGGTCAAAACCATCAAAATCAGCGACTTCAAAAGCTTCTGTAATTTCAATCGCCCTATCCCCACGGAAATTCATCATCAATACTGCATCACCATTTTCAATCACAGCTTTGCGTTTGCCAAGGTCGTCATCTATGATGATAAAACTATCCATATCTTGGTCGATAAGGTCTGGGTTGGCAGCACGAAGGCTAGTGATAGCTTCAATCATGGAAGAAAACTCATGCTCCGCTTCACCAAGCACCATGGCATCCCAGCCACGTTTCACCTTGCTCCAATCTTGGTCTCTATCCATAATAGCATGTTCACGACCCGATGCGCTGGCAAAGGCATAATGTCTATCGTCTTTAGCATTGATTTGTGTAAACAAGTCTTCAATTTGCAGCACATAATCTTGCGCCGACTGAATACCCACGTCTCGCCCATCCAATGAAGCATGGATAAACAAACGCTCAACATCCTGCTCATCAGCATAACGAATCACAGTCTTGAAATGGTCGATATGCGAATGAATATTACCATCAGATAACAAACCCAGCAGATGAATCGCCCCACCATCTTTGCCCACTTCAATGATTTTCGCCAAGGCTTTTGACTCATAAAATGAACCATCATCAATGGCATTGTTAATGCGCGTCGGCCCTTGGTCGAGGATGATTCCTGCGCCCATGGTCAAATGCCCCACTTCAGAGCCGCCCATATCTTTCATCGAAGGTAAACCTACAAATTGACCATGCGTATTGATTTCAGTGTATGCACATGAGGCTTTGAGGCGGTCAAAGTTTGGCGTATTTGCCAAAGAAATCGCATCATCATCGCTACCAGAGCCCACGCCCCAACCATCCATAATGATTAATAGTGTTGTGTTATATTTATCTGTCATAATCCTAATTCATCCCAAATATCATCAATATGTTGTTTGACTTCTTCTGACATTTCTATGGTTCGACCCCATTCACGGTCGGTTTCACCTTGCCATTTATGGGTGGCATCAATCCCAACTTTTGAGCCAAGCCCCGCCACGGGTGAGGCAAAATCCAAATAATCAATCGGCGTATGTTCTGCCATGGTAAAATCACGTGCAGGGTCGCAGCGTGTCGTCATCGCCCAAATCACTTCCTTCCAATCGCGGCAATCAATATCATCATCGACGACCACAATAAACTTGGTGTACATAAATTGTCTTAAATACGACCACACCCCAAACATAATACGCTTGGCATGACCCGCATATTGTTTCTTGATAGACACCACCGCCATGCGGTATGAACAACCTTCCATAGGTAAATAAAAATCCACAATTTCAGGGAACTGTTTTTTCAAAATCGGCACAAACACTTCATTAAATGCCAAACCCAAAATCGCTGGTTCATCCGGCGGTTTGCCTGTATGCGTAGAATGATAAATCGCATCCTTTCTCATACTTATCTTTTCAACGGTGAATACAGGAAACATTTCGGTTTCATTATAATAGCCCGTATGGTCGCCATAAGGGCCTTCTTCAGCATATTCATCAAAAGAAATAAAACCTTCCAATACAATCTCTGCTGAGGTTGGCACTTGCAAATCCACCACAGAACACGGTGTTAATCGTGTTTTCTCATTGCGCAGCAAACCTGCAAATTGATACTCAGAAAGTGTGTCTGGAATCGGTGTTACCGCAGCTAAAATCGTTGCAGGGTCGGCACCAATCACCACCGCACAAGGAAACGGCTCGCGCTTTTCTTTTTGGCTGGCTTCTTGGTGGTCAATCGCCCCGCCACGGTGTTTGAGCCAACGCATGATAAGCTTATTTTTGGCAATCTTTTGTTGGCGATAAATGCCTAAGTTTTGCCTGTCTTTATGCGGACCCTTGGTCACCACCAAACCCCAAGTGATTAGCGGGGCAACATCTTCTGGCCAACAGGTTTGAATCGGAAGTTTATCCAAATCAACATCATCACCTTCAACCACCACTTCCTGCCAAGGTGCTTTGTTGACGATTTTGGGTGACATATTCAGCACTTTTTTGAACACAGGTATCTTATCCCATGCATCTTTCAAACCTTTGGGCGGCTCAGGCTCTTTAAGGAAGGCAAGTAACTCACCAATTTCGCGCAACTCTGAAGCAGATTCACGCCCCATACCCAAAGCAATGCGGGTATCTTTGCCAAACAAGTTGGTCAGCACAGGCATGTCATGCCCTTTCACATTTTCAAACAATAATGCAGGGCCACCAGCCTCTAAAACACGCTGCGAAATTTCCGTCATTTCCAATTCAGTGCTGACTTCTGTGGTGATGCGTTTAAGCTCACCTCGTTTTTCCAAGTCTGCGATAAAGTCGCGCATATCTTTGTAACTCATGGTTTTAAATTAGCCTTCAATCTCAAAAATCGTGTCTAATTTTGCCAACTCAAACACATCACGCACGGTTTCCGTTAAACCCGAAAGCACAAACCGACCACCCACACGTTTACTCCATTGTAATCCTTCCACCAATGTCGCAATGCCCGATGAGTCCATGAAATCAACACCCTCCAATTTCACATGAATCACCTCAACATCACTGGTGAACAAGGGTTGCAATTCGCTACGCAATTCAGGCGATGTTTGAATGGTCACATCACCTTTGACGATAAGTGATGCTGCTTTTCCTGCATGTTCTGCTTCAATATGAAGGCTCATGATTTGTTATCCTCTTCTTTTAAGTTAAATACCAACCGCCATTGGTTGCCATCTTTAAGCGGCATATGCTCAAATGATTCTGTAATGGCATAGATTAAATGCATGCCCAAACCACCTGCCACGGGATGTTCTTTCAGTGTTTCAGGGTCAACACCTTTGCAGGATTTGATGTCTTTAATGGTGGGTGCAAAATCTCTAAGCCGAATTTCTAACAGACAAGGCTCTCCTTCCATACCTGTCCACTTGGCAGCACAATCAATATCACCACCTTTACCTGCATAACCGTGCTTATGGATATTGGCAAAAAGTTCATCCAATGCCAGCGCAATACGATTGAGTTGAATCGCACTTAAACATATACCTTCACAGGCTTGTTCCGCCAATGATTGCAACGCCTGCAAACCTTCTTTACAGCCGCTCAAATGCAAATGTAGCTTGGATTCTTTAATCTTCAGCGCGCACTCCTCTGCATTGCCTTGTGGCTAGCCTAACAGCATGAATCAAGATGTTAATATATAATCGAATACTTTGATGGTTAGATGAAACTCAAAAAGTCATAAGCTATTGAAATAATATCATGTTTCAGCCGCATAAAGCACAAGAAATTTACTCGGCTGACGACAGAAGACTTACACATAACTGAAAGCTTATACTGTTATTTTCATTGGAAGTGAGGCTTTAGCCTCGCCAAAAAAGGTAAACACATGGTTCCGTCTTTATTTTTGTTAACTTTATTACGTTTCATTTCACTAAATGCGAGGCTGAAGCCTCACCTCCAAACCGCTCAGAGTTGCACAGGGCTTTTTGAGAAAGTTCTACTACATACACCGCCTTGATGTATTCAAAAAACACTAACCCCTTATTCCTGAACCTTATTCAAAAAATACATCTTCTTTACAATCAGCGACATGGGACACATATTTTCAGTTATATTTCAAAAGCTTAGACTATTGGTTGGTTAAATCTTTGGTTTTCTGTGTTGAAAATGATTAAAGGAGACGTGATGACCATGTCAGAAATATTGTAG
>CAMZLG010000145.1 GCA_947311495.1 uncultured Zetaproteobacteria bacterium | reverse complement strand
TGTCTAGACAGCGTTCTATCAAGTTGGTCTTTAAGCAAATGAAGTTCATTGGCTGCCTGTTGATACTGTTGAAGTTCCAGAACACTTTGGGTGACATTAAGAAACAATAACCAATCACATGTTTCGTCTTTGAGTGCAATAATGTCGGTGTATTGATTATCCATGAGTTGCATATGCGGCAGTTCAAAAGGCTCTTGTATGGGTAACATACCTTGGAGCACATCACAGTATGCTGATATTTTAGTTTGTAGGTTTGGTTTGTTATTAAAGTAGTATGCCCAATCACCATCAATGCTTTTAATCAGTGCACTACCTTTTTCAAGCTGAACCCAAGCGGGCGATAAATTGCCTAACTGATTGTTCGCCAGCCATTGGTTGATGCGTGAGGGTATTGACGTTTGTTTCATGTGGGTAACATGGCTTTAGCAATAGAGGTGAAAGAAGCTTCAACGTTGGCTCCAGTTTTGGCACTGGTCAAAAAGACAGATCGGTTTGCGCTTTCCAACTTTGCCATTAAGTTGTCATTGATGCTCCAAGCATCACCCAAATCAGATTTGTTGAGTAAATAAATAATGGGTATTTCTCCCAGTTCATCGCAAACACGCTGATGAATATCTTTAGCTACGGCAACCGTATCAAGGCGAGTGCCATCAATGACCATCAGAATACCAGAAGCGCCACGCAAGTAGCTACTGGGAATCTTTTTATACTTTTCTTCGCCATGGATATCCCAAATCATGAGGTTGACTTGTGTGTCATCAACCTCAACAGTTTTTTTGTCAATTTTTACGCCCATGCTGGATAAATACTTCTCAGAGAACTTACTGTATACAAACTGGGCAGTTAAGCTTGTTTTACCCACACCTGCCGCACCCAAAACGCAAATCTTTTTCTGAATCATTTTATACCTTTACTAGATAGTTTAGAGGTGTAGAAGCTATCAATTTCTTCAATTTTGCTAAAATTATTTTTAGCAAATTCAATCCAACTTTTGGATGCTTGACCCGATGCATAAAGAATGCCTTTGGCATATTTCATTTCCACGGTAGAAGGCGGGTTGAGCAAAGCAATGGCACGTTTTAATATATCTGTATCTGTGTCCACTTTTTTTGCTGGTTTTTTATTGCGCGTAATTGTTTTTTTGGGTTTGCTCGGTAAAACATCCAGCTTGATACCTTTGTCTTGTGGCAAGTCTTCAAAAACACTGCTTAACACAGATACCTGACTTGAATCTACATTTTCAACGCCAGCAACATAAAGGGCTGCCTTTTCTGCTTGGGATAGCCACGTTTCAGAGGCAGTGCCAATAATAGTTAGAGTGCTATCTTTCATGATGAGCTGAATGGACTTTGGTGGTTGTAATAGCTGCTTTATACGTTTTAAAACCAAGGGTTCCTGTAATGCATGGTAAGGCTGCATGAAGAAACTTACATTTGCAGCAATATGATATTCAGATAATAGGCTATAGGGGTCAACGCTGAGTGGGTCGCGTAGCCCTAAAAGGGTATATCCTTGTTCATCTTGTTGAACACTGGATACAATAATACCTTCTTCGCTTTGTAATCTTGAGATATAATTATCCCAATTGGTTTGGGTTTGCTGCCGTTCAGCTTCTTCAAAGCCAAGCCAGATTAGCATGGTGACCATTATTAATGCGACAACAAGTACTGCCTTAGTGGGTGACTTTTTCTTTTCTTGTCCTTTTTCTTCAGATTTGAAGTCAGACACCAGTAATGGGTGCAAATGTTCATCGATGCTAACAAAAGGTTCGGTATCACCATCAAAAGCTTGAAGGGCTTGCCTATACAATTGTTGAATTTGCTCAACAGTTGTTTGCAGTTTTTCATTGAATGCGCGGGGCGTGTTGCCGCGACAAACCACTGCAAGCACAACGTCTGGCCCAGTTTCAAGAATCACTTCCAAATCACCCATGCGCAAGTTTTCAATGCCTTGGTCAGTGCTGCCTGAGAATGAATCACGAATGAAATCTTGTACTGCGGTTAACATGCTGGACACCACATCGGCATCTTCATCCAAGGATGGGTCGAAAGACAAGTGTTGCAGCAATAAACCTGTTTCTTTATGAATCAAAAAGACTTGTTCAACGCGGTATACCAAGGTGTTGAGCATGACGACTTCTGCAAAAGGTTTGCCGGTGCGGAATGCTTCAAGCCGCCACTTCAATCCTTGCGCAGAAAAGGAGTTTTCAAGGGTTTGATTTAAAGATTGCAGCATTTCCGCAATGGAGTTGTTGATGGATTTACGAATCGCAGGACCCATCACTGGGAACAAAGCATCGGATAATGATTTAGGGTCTTTGGCAATGGATGCTTTAATCGACTTTTCAATGGTGGGGGCTAAGGATTTGCCCAGTTCTTCATCTTGTAAGTTGCGTATTTTAACCGCTTCAGCAAGGACTTTAGCAACTTCTTGAGCGTGTAATTGTTGGTCGCGTAATAGGTTCTCAAGCTCATCAAGACGGACAGACTCTTTTTCAAATAAGAGTTTGCGTAGCTCTTGCATGGCTGCTTCGCTATTGTGTGTTGAGTTTGCACTCATGATAGGTTGGCTATTAGCGCGCTACTATTTTTTTCCTTCGGGAAGGTTAAATTCACCATTGAGGCGCAAAGCAAGTTCGCTAAACATATCCGCCAACCCTTTGCGATCGGTTTTTTCATCGTCAAGTTTGTCTGTGTTTTTATTCAATTGTTCGGTGAGCGAAGTGCGAACATTTTGAATTTCTGCAAGCAATGTTTTAGATTGTTCCAGCAAAGCTTCGCGTGAATCGCCAGAGCTTTGTGTTAATTTCTCTTGTACTTGTGATAGTTTTTTGTCGGCATCCGAAGCTGTTTTAGACAACTCGCTTGTGAGGTGTCGCGTATCATCTTCACGTTCGTTGCGTTCATTACCAATTTGGTCGACAAGGCTGCTAACTTCCTGCTTGATATACTCTTCCAATGCGTCCAGGCGATGATTGGTTTCACTGCGTAAGGCATCAGATTCATTCAGCACACGTTCTTCAAGGCGTGCAAAACGCTGTTCATAATCACGCATTTGTGAGCCAAATATAATATCGCGAATTTGGTCAACATTGCCAGGCTCACCCTGCACGTTTCTTTCTGCTTGGTTTTTTTGAGACATGTATGGTTCCCTCCGTATATGTCAGCGTAGTCAGCAGCAATTGCTTAAGCATGAACCAACACAGTGTAGCGACTGTTTTGCAAAAAAACAAAAGAAACCGCCTAAGTTATCAAAAGGCGGCCTCTTAATGATATTGGTTTTGATGGGCGAGTTACTCGCGCAGCAGCTCTGTTATTCCTGTTTTTGAACGTGTTTTTTCATCTACAGTCTTAACAATCACAGCGCAATACAAGTTTGGACCACCTGATGCACCTGGCATAGAACCCGATACAACCACAGAGTAAGGTGGTACTTCACCGTAAGTGACTTCACCTGTAGCGCGGTTAACGATACGTGTTGATTTACCAATATAAACACCCATGGAAATGACTGAGCCTTCACGTACAATCACACCTTCTACGATTTCAGAACGCGCACCAATGAAGCAATTATCTTCAATAATGGTTGGCGTAGCTTGCAATGGCTCAAGTACGCCACCAATACCTACACCACCAGAAAGGTGTACATTTTTACCAATTTGCGCGCAAGAGCCAACCGTTGACCATGTATCCACCATAGTACCTTCATCCACATACGCACCAATATTCACATAAGAGGGCATCAACACCACTTTAGACGCAATAAATGAACCTTTGCGAACCGTGGCATTAGGCACAACGCGCATACCACCCTTGCGAAACATATCTTCACCCCAGTTGGCAAACTTTTGTGGTACTTTATCATAATAAGTTGTGTCGCCACCATGAATGACTTCATTATCGTGCAATTTAAAGAACAAAAGTACAGCTTTTTTCATCCATTCGTTGGTCGCCCATACACCATTTTCGTCACGTTCTGCAACACGAATGCCACCATCATCAAGCAGGTCTATGGTGCGCACCACGGCTTCGCGAATTTCAGGGTCGGCATTGTGCATATCCCAAGAATCGCGGCTATCCCATGCTTGTTCGATGACTTGTTGTAAGTGGTTCATAATCTTGCTCCTAATTCGATGTTTGAAAGAGATATTTTGCCAAACCTAAGAAGGTTGGTAGGTGAAGTAAATGATGTATTCCATGATATGGTTGTGAGCAAGGCCTTATATGGTTACTCTGCGGCTGATTATGATTAGGTGGTAGACATGGAAAATATTGTCATTCAAGGCGGCATGCCGTTAAATGGAAGTGTGGAAAGCAGTGGTGCAAAGAATGCAGCACTTCCTTTGCTTGCTGCAGCTATTCTTGCCGATGGGCCTGTCACTTTTCATCGTATCCCACATTTGAATGACATTACCACCATGACCAAGCTTTTGGCATGGCAAGGTGCGGAAGTTGAATATGATGACCAAAACTGTTTAACCATCGACACATCCAAAGCAGACAAACCCGAAGCACCGTATGAACTGGTCAAAACCATGCGTGCATCATCCTTGGTGCTTGGTCCATTGCTTGTTCGCTTTGGCGAAGCAAGGGTGAGCTTACCAGGCGGTTGTGCCATTGGTGCGCGCCCGATTGACTTGCACCTCAAAGCTTTGGAAGTCATGGGCGCAGAAATCAGAGTGGAACATGGTGATGTGATTGCCAAAGCACCCAATGGATTGAAGGGCGGGCGTATTTTCTTTGACCAAGTCACCGTAACAGGCACAGAAAATATCATGATGGCAGCTGTGCTTGCTGAGGGTGAAACGATTTTAGAGAATGCAGCACGTGAGCCCGAAGTGGTCAACCTTGCGGATTCATTGCGTGGTTTGGGTGCCAAGATTGAAGGCGATGGCACAGGTACGATAACCATTCAGGGTGTATCATCCATTGCTGGTGGCAACATTTATACCATTGCCGATAGAATTGAAACGGCAACCTATTTAGCAGCAGCCTTGGTGACAGGTGGAGATGTGACAGTCACCAAAACTGACCCCAATATGTTGGATGCATTTTTGGCGCGGGTAAAAGAGGCTGGTGGTGAGGTAGAAACAGGTGATGATTTTATTCGCTGTGCTGCTCCCAATGGTTTGAAAGCGGTGAACATTCATACCATGCCGCATCCAGGGTTCCCTACCGATTTACAAGCCCAGTTTATGGCGATGATGTGTGTGGCTGATGGCACAAGTTTGATTTCGGAAACGATTTTTGAGAACCGTTTTATGCATGTGCAAGAGTTGATTCGTATGGGCGCAGATATTCAGCTTGATGGGCATACAGCAGTAGTCAAAGGTGTGGCGCAGCTTTCAGGGGCACCAGTGATGGCAACAGATTTAAGAGCATCAGCATCGTTGGTGTTGGCTGGTGTTGCTGCCAAAGGTGAAACTGTGATTTCACGGGTATATCATATCGACCGTGGTTATGAGCGAATTGAAGAAAAAATGCGTAGTTTGGGTGCTCAAATTGAGCGCCAGTATGTATAAAGGGTAAAAAATAAGATGTCAGATAAACCAGTATTAACCATAGCTTTATCCAAAGGGCGAATTTTAGAGCAAACGCTACCTTTGCTTGAGTTTGCCGACTTGATGCCCAAAGAAGATGTGCAAACCACACGAAAATTGATGGTGGATGGCCCTGAAGATTGGGCGGGAAGTAAGATTCGTTTTCTTATTATTCGTGCGGCAGACGTGTGCACGTATGTAGAAAAAGGTGCGGCAGATTTGGGTATTTCAGGGCGTGACTTGTTGCTGGAACACAAGCCACACGTCTATGAGCCATTGGATTTAAAAATTGGAAAGTGCCGCTTGTGTGTGTGTGGGCCCAAAGATGCGGTGGAAGCGGGTGATTCATCGGTGAATGGTGGGCGCATTCGTGTGGCAACCAAATACGATACCATTACAGAGCAATACTACCGCGAACAAGGTGTACATGCAGATGTCATTCATTTGTATGGTTCTATGGAGTTGGCACCACTTGTGGGCATGGCAGATAGAATTGTCGATGTAGTGGAAACGGGCAACACGCTCAAAGCCAATGGTTTGATTGAAGAAACAACATTGTTTGATGTGTCTAGCCGTTTGATTGCCAACCCTGCAAGTTTTGTGACCAAGAAAAAACAAGTGCAAGCGGTGATTAGCAAGCTTAGAGAAGCTGTGGAAAACAGAGAAAAGGTTTTGGAGACAAACAAGTGAGTAAGATTCAACGTATTTATTCAAATAACGCGGCGTATAAAACGCAATTGGATGCTCTGTTGTCCCGAGAAACCGATACGGGTGCGGATGTGCAAAACCTTGTGGCTGATATTTTAGCCGATGTTAAAACCCGTGGTGATGCAGCGCTTTGTGAATATACCGCCAAGTTTGATGGCTGGGATTGTACGGCTGACAATATGGTGATTAGCCGTGAGCGCATGGAAAAGGCTTGGTTTGATGTATCGGACATGGATAGGCAATCGCTTCAATTGGCAGCGGATAGAATCAAAGCTTACCACGAAAAACAAGTGCAAAAAGATTGGGATTATACCGATGATGCAGGCTTAACTTTGGGTCAGAAAATCACAGCTTTGGATAGTGTGGGTTTGTATGTGCCGGGTGGAAAAGCAGCTTATCCATCATCGGTGTTAATGAATGCGGTTCCTGCGCAAGTGGCAGGTGTGGAAAAAGTGGTTATGGTCGTGCCAACACCTCATGGTGAGCTGAATGAACTGGTCTTGGCAGCCGCTTATGTATCGGGTGTGCAAGTTGGGTTTGCGGTGGGTGGTGCGCAAGCGGTTGCTGCATTGGCGTATGGCACAGAAACTATTCCTGCAGTAGATAAAATTGTAGGACCAGGCAATAAGTTTGTTGCTGCAGCCAAACGCCAAGTGTTTGGCACTTGTGGCATTGATATGATTGCAGGACCTTCAGAAATCGTGGTGGTGGCAGATGGTGGTCATCCTGAATGGTTGGCGGCAGACTTTTTATCGCAGGCAGAACATGATGAAGCTGCGCAAAGTATTTTTATCACGGCTGATGAAGATTTAGCCGATAAAGTGGAAGCTGCGATTGCGCAACATTTATCGGTGCTTGAGCGTGCAGACATTGCACGAGCTTCTGTGGCGAATCATGGTGCATTTATTATTGTGAAAGATTTGGATGAAGCAGCAGAAGCTGTGAACATCATTGCGCCAGAGCATTTGGAGTTGGCATTGGATGACCCTGATGCCATGTTGCCCAAGATTAAACATGCAGGTGCGATTTTCTTGGGTCATTTTGTACCTGAAGCATTGGGTGATTACATGGCAGGACCCAACCATGTGTTGCCCACCAATCGTACGGCACGTTTTTCAAGTCCGTTAGGCGTGTATGACTTCCAGAAACGCACCAGTATCATTCGTTCAACACCTGAAGGTGTGGCAGCGATTGGTGCGGAGGCAGCGCACCTTGCGCATAGAGAAGGACTACAGTGTCACGCACTTACACTTGAATTAAGATTAAAAGAGGGGAAATAATATGGGACGCAGCGCAAGTATCGAGAGAAACACCAAAGAAACGCAGATTAAATTATCCATCAACTTGGATGGCACAGGTGAGTGCGAGCTGAATACACCCATTCCTTTTTTGAATCATATGTTGGAGCAAATAAGCCGCCATGGTTTGATTGATTTAAACATTGATGCCAAAGGTGATATTGATATTGATGACCATCATACGGTGGAAGACATTGGTATTTGTTTGGGCGAAGTGTTGCGTGAAGCCATTGGCGATAAAAAAGGCATTGTGCGCTACGGTTTTGCTTATGTGCCATTGGATGAATCCTTATCACGTGTGGTCTTGGATTTATCAGGTCGCCCAGACTTGGAGTACCATGTTGATTTTCCTAAAGAAATGATTGGTAGCTTTGATGTAGATTTGTTCAAAGAATTTTTTCAAGCTGTGGTCAATCATTCGCGCATGAGCCTGCACATTGATAACTTGCGTGGTATCAACAACCATCATATTGCTGAAACAGTGTTCAAAGCTTTTGGTCGTGCGTTGCGTATGGCTGTGGAAGCAGATCCAAGGCAGTCAGGCATTCCAAGCACCAAAGGTTCGCTATAATTTATGATTGGATTAATTGATTATGGTATGGGCAACCTGCATTCGGTTGCCAAGGCTTTGGAAAAGGTTGGGGGTGAAGTAGAGCTTGTTCAACAAGCTGATGAGATTGCTAACTTTGAGAGGATTGTTTTACCTGGTGTGGGCGCATTCAGAGACTGTATGCATACACTTAAAGAAACAGGTATGGCTGATGCAATTAAAGAAACCGTGAACAAAGGTACACCATTTTTGGGTATTTGCCTTGGCATGCAAGTGCTCATGACACGCTCGTATGAGTTTGGCATTCATGCAGGATTAAATCTCATCGAAGGTGAAGTGAAACATTTTCCTGAAGACCATGTTGAGCGCGGCTTTAAGATTCCACATATGGGTTGGAATGATATGGTAGTGCCTGAGCATGCCCATTCGGTACTTCAAGGTGTTCAAGGCGAACAAGTCTATTATGTGCATTCGTATTACTGCGCACCACGCAATCCAGACGAGTTGTTGGCAGCGTGTTCGTATGGCGACTTTCCATTTGCTTCGGTGATTGGCAGAGATAATGTGCTGGGTATGCAGTTTCATCCTGAAAAGAGCCAGAAAGCAGGGCTAACACTTTTGGAAAAGTTCATTGGCTGGAAGCCTTAATCGCGGTAAGATGCGAAAAAGGTTTAATCTGTTAGTATTCGACAAAATCATAAGTTTATAAGTAAGTTAAAGGGGATTCCATGGGTATTCTTGAAGGTAAAAAAGGTTTAATTCTTGGCTTGGCAAACAACAAGTCCATTGCTTGGGGTGT
>CAMZLG010000144.1 GCA_947311495.1 uncultured Zetaproteobacteria bacterium | reverse complement strand
TGCTGTTGATTGACCGCCCATTTGTGGTGGGTGATTGGATAAAAACTTCAGAATTTGAAGGTGTGGTTGAAGAAATTGGTTTCCGCTCCACGCGCATCCGCACATTTGCCCAGACCTTGGTGAATGTGCCCAATTCTATGCTTGCCAGTATGGTGATTGATAATATTGATGCGCGATCCAAGCGCCGAATCAAAATGCGTATAGGCATTACTTATGCCACATCAACCGAGCAAATGCAGAAGGCAGTGGAAGGCATAGAAAATATCCTCAAATCTCACCCTGGCGTTGACCAAGGTTTTTCATTGGTCAAGTTTGATAACTTTGATGATTCAGCACTTTCGATTTTCTTGTATTATTTCAGCAAGGATAAAAACTGGTCGGTCTATCTTCAGGTCAGACAAGAAGTAAATTTGCAAATCATGCAACTTTTGGAATCACTTGATTTAGACTTTGCATTCCCAAGTCAGTCGCTCTACATCGAGCAAATGCCTGAGAAAGCATGAGTGTTCTATTGTTCAAACTTCGAGGTGTGGAAGAAGATGAAGCCGAAGAAGTTCGCGCCCTTTTGAGCGAGCATGACATTGACTTCTATGAAACATCCAATGGGCGGTGGGGCTTGGGTTATGCTGCGGTATGGTTGCCTGATGAAACAAAGCTTGAAGAAGCTGAAGCCTTGATTGCGAATTACCAACAGCAACGCTTTCATCAAGCACGGCAATCGTATATTGAGTTATGTGCCAGCGGTCAACAAGCCACGATGTGGCAACGGTTTAAAACATACCCTATGCAAGTGGTGTTGGCTGTGATGGGTATTATTATTGTGGGTTTGTTTGTCTTAACCCCATTTGTGTTTTTGTGAGTGTAGATATGAAAAATGATATACAAGTTGATGTTGAAGTAGAATATTTAGAGGCTCAGTCTCGGGATGATGAGTATGTGTTTGCGTATCATATTCGTATCCGAAATGAGGGCGAGCAAGCTGCGCAACTTTTAACACGAAAATGGCTTATCACCGATGCAGATGGTAACAAAACTGAAGTGCAAGGTGCAGGTGTGATTGGTGAGCAGCCTGTGATTCAGCCGCAGGGTGAACATCAATACAGCAGCTTTTCAGTGTTAAAAACACCAGTGGGTTGTATGCAAGGCTCTTATCAAATGAAGGCTGATGATGGCAGCTTATTTGAAGCTGATATTCCGATGTTTACCTTGGCTGTGCGTAAGCTGCTACAATAGTTAAGCTTCTTTTTTGCGCCAAGTGTATAAGCCAAATTTATAATAACCGCGCACATTATGCAGGCGGTAGTCCAAGTCCTGTTTGATGGGAATCACCACGCCTTCAAGTTGCTTTTCAATGTAGGGTGCAAGCACAGCACCGCCGCCACCTGTAATCATAATCGCATCAATATCCCAATCATCTGCCCAAACCGTGTTGGCATCAGTGGCGATGGCGGTAGCGAGTTGTTTAAATGCTTTTTCAGTGATGGGTTTAAGGTCATAAGACTTGCCACGAATTTTGATGCTTCCTGAGTCCACCGCCTCAAATAAACGGTAAATTTCAACATCAATATTGGATGCTTCTTTGAGCTTGGTACCTATTTTGGCAAAGGCTTTGGATATGCCGTTTTTTGTGGTCAGGCTTCCTCGTTCTGAATAACGACCTTTATCCGAAATCGTGTAGTCTGTGGTGCGAAAGCCAACATCAATGATGCCAATTTTGTCGGATGCAAAACGCTGGCTTTTAGGAACGCCTGCGCTGCTTAACAACCTGTCCATCACAGTGCCGATGGGCTGGGGAAGAACGCGGACATCTTCTACGGTTACTTGCATGTCGGTGGTTGTGCCATCAGCTTGAACGGATGAGAACTTGTGGGTTCCCCGTAACATTTTTCCCAATGATTCCTTGTATTGGCGATAGTGTCCAATGGGTAGTCCAACTACTAAGTTGATGGTTTGCTTGGGTTCATGTAATAATTTGCTTAACGCGCCCAAAGCAAGGATTTTACTAGATGATGAAATAAATTGATTTTGGTCTAAGGTGAATGATCGGCTAGAGCTTTGGCGTTCAGCAAGTTCACCAACAAAGTAAGGCGTCTCATCAATTTCGATTTGAATGTGCTCGTCATGCGAACTTTCGCCTAATAATTGCTCGCGAAATTGAAGGTCAACAGCTTCGCCATATACGGACTTAAAAACGAGAAAATCCTTGCCATCTGTTGCTTTGGTAAATCCAAATCCGATGTCAATCGCAATGACAGTGTCTACCATTTTTACCACTCCCTACCCACTTATTTAGCATAAGTTAGATAAGCCACTATGCTTGTCAATGGTTAAACGAGGATAAAGTGAATAAAATTCAGTGATTAAGCCTCATACTTTCGCAATTCATCAATACGTTTGGATTCAATGATGAGTAATGTTTTGGCTTCTTCTCTGTCCTGTTCGCTTAACGGAAAGGTTTCGGGCATGTCATGAAGTGCATCACGTAAACTATGGATTGCCATCTGCGCACGTTTGTGGTCGTGGCTGCCTTCATCAAGGTTACGCATAATATCTTCAAGTTCATTGAGAACTTTTTCTAAGGGTTGCTCTTGTTCACTGCGCTCAGGCTTTTGTTTAGGCTTATCTATAGGCTCTGCTGTTTTGTCCATAAGGTTGGATTCATGCGCTGCAAACAATGATGAAAATGACTGGCTAGGGTTTGTTTTTTTAAGCTGTTTGCCAGAAACAGTTGTTTGTGTACGTTGTTTTATTTTCATATTTTCCTCTTGTTATGCTGCAACTGCAACATTGCTGTTTTGATATTCTTTAAGTTTATTGCGTAATGTTCGTATGCTGATGCCGAGCAGTTTGGCTGCCTCGGTTCTATTGTTTTGTACATGATGTAATGTTTGCTCAATGAGTGCGCGTTCCATATTGCGAATGCTCATGCCCGCTTGAACATCCAGCTTTTGTTTTGTTTCAAGAGGTAGCGTTTGTTCGGCGATAAGACCGCTAAGCCCTAGATGTTGGGGTAATATTTCACCATCGAACGCCATTAAAAATGAGCGATGCATGCAGTTTTCAAGTTCACGAACGTTGCCCTCCCAAGCATGCAACATGAGTGATTTTAGTGCGACATCATGCAAGGTTGGTTTGGGTTTATTATACATGGCTGCAAAATGAGATAAGAAGTGTTCTGCCAGTGGTTTAATATCATTTAACCGAGAGCGAAGCGGTGGTAATACAATCGTGACAACATTTAAACGGTAATATAAATCTTGTCTAAAATTCCCGTCGGCAACCGTTTGTTCAAGGTTTCGATTGCTGGTCGCAATAATACGCACATCCACCTTTATTGGTTTGCTACCGCCAAGTCTATCGACCTCACCCTCTTGTAACACACGCAACAGTTTAGCTTGTAGGTGAAGGGGCATCTCGGTGATTTCATCAAGCAGAAGTGTGCCTTGATGTGCTATTTCAAATTTGCCTGGTTTGGCTTTGTCAGCGCCTGTAAATGCACCTTTTTCAAAACCAAAAAGTTCAGATTCAAGCATATTTTCAGGAATCGCAGCGCAATTGATGGCAACAAAGGCATTGTTTTTGCGACCTGAACATTGATAAATATAACGTGACATACGCTCTTTGCCTGTGCCTGATTCACCGACAACAAAAACAGATGCATTGCTTGGTGCAATCAATGCAACTTGATCAAGCAAGCGGCGGGTTTCAATATCTTCGGTGACAAATATATCCGAGCCCTTCTGTTGTTCTTTTGATGTTTGTGTCAGTGCTGCTTGATGCCCTGATTTGCGCACGTAAATTTCAAATATTTCATCAGGGCAAGGCAGTGTTCGATAATCCATAATGCCCAAATCCATCAAGTCTTGGGCGCGTTCAGCATGTGTATGTTCAGATAAAACGACAATATTGGCTTGGGGTTGCTGTTTGAAAATACGATGTACCAAACCAGCGATAGCTACATCATCCCAAATAAACAAAAGACTGAACTGTTCAACCATTTCGTTATGCCACTGCATAACCACCTCAACGGGTGTGTCAGGAAGTAGTGTGCCCAACTGAATTTGTACATCAGAGATGCATGTCATGGGAAAACCAACCAATGCGATGTTGTGTTTTTTGTTCATAGGCTATTCTCCAATAATTGATTTGCTTGACGTTCGGCTAAGGTAAGCGCCGCCATGGATGTATAGATGCCACCGTCAGGATTATTTTTTAATGCGGTTAGGCGGGCTGTTGCTTGTTTCCACTTTCCATTTTTAAGTTGGCAGATGCTGTATCGGTATTTCCAAATAGGGGTGCGTAAAGGTTGAGGGACTTTGCTGTACAAAGCCTCTGCTTTGGCGAATTCACCTGCTTTGAAACGTGCATGAGCCTCGTTGAACACACCACTTTCTTTATTTGCGGTATTTAAGGATGTGTATTGAGCCCACGCAAATGCTGCCATATGCCAGCGTTTTAATGCTTGCTCTGTTTTGCCGCGTGTTTGCCAATACACTTTTCGAGTATCATAGGTGATATCATCAGCTTGTATTAAACTCAAGGTATGAGATGCTAAGCTATATGCTTTATTTTGCAGATGAACTTGAGCTACAATTAAGAGCATTTCTGGGCGATAAATCGAATATTCATGTTGGTCTAACCAACGCATAATGCGCTGCACACTTTGAGGGTCACCTTGGTCAAACCACAGCTTAGCTTGTTCTAGTGTTAACTTCTCGCGCCAAAGGTCGCTTTTAGCATGGGTTAGCAATTGTTGGATAAGTTGAGAGGATTCATTGTATTGCATACTTAAGCGGAAACTTTGTGCCACGCTAAGATAAAGTTGTTTGGATTTCTCTAGGGGAGGGTGAAAAGCTGGAAATCGCTGCCATATATGGGTTGTGGCTTCCCAGTCTTTTATATTGAGATGATATTGAATACTATCTAAAAAAGCTTTATGCCCAATGTTCAGAGCTTGTTTTTTTAAGTCTGGATGTGTGGATCTAGAAACTCGAAAAAACTTTTCTAATGCCGCATATTCGGCTTGTTCTGGACTATGTTCAGGGTCTAAGGTGGCAACCTTTTTCCAAAGTCGTGCCTCCAATAGAAGCGCTTCATCTTCAACTTGGGACATTTGATTATTGTTGGCAATGCGCTTGAGCGCGATGATTGCAGGTTTTATAGCAGAATATTGTTGTTGTTTCTCAATTTGTAACATCATTTTCCGCATGAAAGCTTGTTTGCCAATGATTGTATCTGCTTGAGCTTCAGCGATTAAGCTATATGCTTTAATAACAGCACTTTTATCTGGTTTTGGTTGCAATAAAAGTAAATCAGCATGCAGCAAACGTATTTCAGGTGTGTGGGAGCTTGTTTTGTATAATGACAAGAAGTTCTTCGCTTGGATTAAAGCTTGGGCATACTTTCCTTCAGTGCGTAATAAGTGAATGTATCGCGAATAAATACTGGGTTGTTCTTTAATGAGTTCTGGTTGTTGTTCAAAAATAGGTTGTAATGCTTTGAATGCCACATCAAAACGACCTTCAGCATAATCAACAAGTGATGTCCATATACGCACTTGGCGACCTTGATTTGAGTCTTTGGGAAAAGCAATGGCGAAACGCAGAAAGTTAGTGCGTGCTTCAGCATAGTTTTTATGAATGAAATAAATCTTACCAAGGGTAAACCAACTTTTTGTTGCTTCTGGGCTTTGTGGGAAGCGATTTTGTAAATCAAGAATATAAGATTGCGTTTCTTCGAGATTATTTTGATTCCAATAAAGGTCAATCATCTGCCACATCAATTTTGGTTCATCAGCATGTTGCGGAAATTCACGAATAAAAGATTGCAAAGCATCTACGGCAGGTTGAACATCTTCATAGTGCTTTGCTTTGACCATCATTAACTGTGCTTGAATAATCAATTCGAGTAATGTTTTGCGCTCTTGGTTTTTTAAATTAGCTTCCTTGAGAAGCAAGTATGCAGTGGTTACTGCCTGCTCAGGTTTACCCTGATTGAGGTATGTTTGAATGGTCTGTGCTCTGTCTCCCGTAGCCAAGCTTACGGAGATAAAAGCAAACAGTGTTAGCAGTATGACAATGACTCTTCCTAGCATGTATTAGACTACGCAAGATTGATGCCGCTTTAAGTCTTGTTTACGTTATTAGGCTGGTGTTAACCCTTTTTTCTTAATCTTTTCAACAAGCGTTGTTCGGTTCATGGATAAGAATTTTGCAGCTTGGTTTTTGTTCCAACCAAAACGCTCAAGTGCGCTTGTGATGAGGTGACTTTCAAATTCGTCAACAATACCTTTGAAGTCAATATTATCATGCTGTTCAACATCAATACTGTAACCCTGTGCGGCACGTTCTGCGGTATCTAACATGCGAGAAGGTAGGTCTTCCACATCGATAACACCACTTCGTTTGAGGGTGGTCACACGTTCTACTAGATTTTGTAATTCACGTACATTTCCTGGCCAATTGTAGCGTAACAATACATCTTTGCACCGGTCAGACATGCCATTTATTTGACTATTTTTAAGTTTGTTAAAGTTGTTTAAGAAGTGTTCTGTCAATATGATGACATCTTCACCACGTTGACTCAGTGAGGGTAACATTAGGGGAATAACGTTGAGTCTATAAAACAAGTCTTGCCGAAACCGACCCGCTTGAATTTCATCTTCTAAATCTCGATGGGTCGCAGCAATCACGCGAACGTCAATATGAATACTTTGGTGGCTACCTACGGGTTCAAATGTGCGTTCTTGTAAAACACGCAAGAGTTTAACTTGAAGTTTGGGGCTCATATCGCCAATTTCATCAAGGAATATGGTTCCGCCATTGGCAACTTCAAAGCGCCCAGCACGTGCACGAACGGCTCCAGTGAATGCGCCTTTAACATGTCCAAAAAGTTCGGATTCTAAAAGCTCTTCGGGAATAGCGCCGCAGTTGATAGAGACAAAAGGTTTGTCAGCGCGATTTCCTGATTGATGCAGCATGTTAGCAAGCACTTCTTTACCCGTGCCAGATTCGCCCGTGATAAGTACGGTACTGTCGGAGTCGCCAAGAAGTAGGGCTGTATCACGTAAACGTTTAATGCTATCGCATTGACCGATAAGCCCGTGTTTGTTTTTGTTGGCGCGCACTTCTTTTTTTAGTGTTTCATTTTCTTGTTTGAGCTGACGTTTTTTAATCAGTTCTTGTACACGTACCACGAGTTCACTGGGTTCAAATGGTTTTTTAAGAAAGTCGTCGGCACCAAGTTCAATAGCTTGTACCGCAGAGTTCACTTCAGAATAACCCGTAATAAGAATAATGCCCATGTCTGGGTCAGTTTCTTTGAACTGCTTGAGTAAATCCAAACCGCTACCATCGGGCAAACGTATATCAAGGATAGCAATATCAAATTTTGCATTTTCCATCGCATCTTTGGCGCGCATGGCATTTGCTGCGGTGGCGACATGATAATTTGATAACTCAAGGGTTTCTTGTATGGTTAAGCGAAGTTCTTCTTCATCGTCAACCAATAATAGATATGCAGTTTGTTTCATAACAGTGCCCTCATAGCCTTGATGGTCAAAACTATGACACCATTAAAATAGATTGGCAAGCATACGTTGGTATTTTGACGATACATGCCTGAGTTGTTGCTGTTAGGTTATAAAAAAGCCGCCCTAAAAAGGGCGGCTTAGATCGTAGTTTAAGTTGGATTATTTAATTTGAGATAATAAGTCAGGGTTTTTGACAAGGTTACGAACACCATGTGCATGGTCTTCTTTAAAGTCATTACCTTTACACCATTCACCTACTGTTTCGATGTTTACTTTCATCACTTGAGGACGAACGCTCCATGATACTTGGAAAGGTGAACCACTTTCATTATATCCTGGACCAGTGGTAGAGCCTTCATAAGCAACTGGTGTACCTGTGTTGTTGGGGATATTGGTTGCTTGGTAGTAATCACCAACTTTCCCGTATTTGGTCAGCTTTCCGAAGTCCGCAGCGTGTTTATCATTGACCACTGTATACACTTGTGTTTCAACACGAAGTTGTGGGTTTTTAATCGCATCACTCAAGCAAGAGCCAAGGGTTGGCCCAGGTTTAACTTGTGCAGTGGTATGCACATAATGAACCTCAATGGTATCACCCGGTACCAAATGGCTGTGAGAACTTGGGCAAATGTCATGTTTGGTTGCTTTGAGTTCTGCATGACTATAATGCGAAATATCAGCACGGTAGCCGCTTTGGTAACCTTCACCATTGCCGTTGCCTGCATACATGGTGAACTCACCACCTTTATGTTCAGCATTTTTATGGAAGTGAATGTTGCAGAGGTTCATTTCGGTATACGCAGGTGCAGTGCTAAACATGCGTTTATTGTTGCCCGCAGCACTATCTATGTCGCGCGGTGATTGAGGGCCAAAACCTTTGCCTTTGGTGTTTTCAGCAAGCTTTTCACGCTGCTCGGCAACAACGCTATCGGCAACAGCTTTATGCCCGTGTGCGCCATCTTCATGATGACCGTGGTCGCTTGCAAATGCAGGTGTGGCTAACATTGCGCTTAAAGCAAGCGCAGTTGAAATATGTTTCATAATAAAGACTCCCTCCCAGAAGTTAGATTTGTATTTTGATTGAAAAAAGGGATGAACCTATTTTTAACAGGTGCAATTCTTAACACTTATTTTTTGACTTACAAGAAGTTTTATTAAAGCGTTTTAATGATTGTTTTATCGTCCTTTAAGTTGCTTTATTTTCCGTCTATCGCGTTTATCAGGGCGTTTATCGGGCGAGGGTGCGAAGTAGGTCTGGAATTTACGTTGTTCGCTTTGTTCATCACGAAACTTCATGCTTTCAGGTGTTTCATCGTATAAAGCCTGAGCAATTTTGGCAGAGCCGCGTTTATCTGCCAAGGCTGTGATGATAACTGTAAATGTTTCTTGTTCTTTCTGAATAAACACTTCATCACCCATTTCCACCAGTTTGGAAGGTTTGCAGCGCACGCCATTGATGCTGATATGCCCCCCTTTGACAGCTTCAGTTGCAAGCTTGCGTATTTTATAAAAGCGGGCAGCCCAAAGCCATTTGTCAATGCGAACACTCATGGACAAAGGCTAGGTGTTTTGGTTTATGATGTCATTTTAAGCTTGTCGGGAAATCTCGTGAGTAGCAATGTGTGGCGGGATTACATCATCACTACGGATGACGATAAGGCGCGGCTAAAGCCGCACTTCCTTTTTTGGAAACACGGCTTTAGCCGTGTCGGTTTCGGTATGACAGTTTCTTATTCCGAAGTAAAAAAGATATCGCCGAAATAGGTGGTGGCAGAAAGCCCTGCATTATCCGTGTCAGTCATGACGGCAATGGCATCAATGTATTGTTCGTCTTTGCCTACGATATTTTTTAAATCTTCTTTGATGTTGCGTTTATAGTGCTGCCAAACACCAAGCTTGTTCTTGCCAGATTCCACGGCAACCATGGTAGCATTGGGTGTGAATGGGTTATCCCATTTCTCGCCTGTGTTGTGCGATGACGACCAGACATAATTGAGCGCAATGGTTTTCCAAAAGAAATAGCCACCATCAACCACCACATAAATACGGGCAATAAAATCATCACCAGCCTTTTCATTTTCATTGATATTGGGAAAAAAGGATGAAGTTTTCCATGACCAGTTCAAATATGGTGTTTTACCTAAATCAATGCGTTGTTCACGGAATAATCCCGATGCACCTTGATTGCTTTCAGCTTTGAGCACTCGCTGTTTGATTTGTTCATCAAAAATAAAGCTGTATTGGGTTTCACCTTCAAATTCTTTTTCTTCCCAACCGCTAAGTGAGCCTTTGGAAAACTCACCCATGTGAAGCGTTGTTGCATTGGCAAGCGAAGATGAAACAAGCGCAATCAGTGTTGCACATACAATTTTAAACATAAAAACTCCAAGATAAGTATTGCGGCATCAGTCGGAGCCTAGCCGCAATACTTACAAACCCCATTTATTTATCTTTGCTTTTACCCAAAATATACACACCACCCATCACCAAAGCAGCACCAATCAGTTGCATCAAAGTTAAAGGCTCGGCTAAGAATGTAGCGGCTAAGCCAATGGTAACCACTGGTCCTAAACCACCGACAATGGATGTTTTGCTTGCACCAATTCTGTGCATAGCAGCAGCCAACATAAAGGATGGCAAGACAGTTGAAAACACAGCCATTGCCAAACCATAAGCATAGACAGGCATAGGTTGGTTAAAGTCGGCTAATCCATGCGTGAAACCAAACTGAATAAACACAGCAAGACAAGATACAATCATAGCATAAGCGGCAAACCTACGTGCGCCAACTTTGGGTATGATTTCACCACTGCCCACCAAAAAGATGGAATAGGTGATGGTGGCAATAAAGACCAACACTGAGCCAAGTACAACATGTTCACCTGATATTTGCACATCATTGACCATGGCAAGCACAATGCCTGCATAACTTAACCCAAGCGCAATATAAGCCTCTTTTTGAATGCGTTTACCCAAGAACACAGCCGATATAAACACCACCATGGTTGGGAATAAAAATAAGATTAACCGCTCCAAACCCGCGCTGATATACATCAAACCTGTAAAATCCAACAAGCTGGATAAATAATAACCGACCAAACCCAAAAGGGTGATGGATATAAAATCTTTGCGGCTGATGCGTTTATGCGCTTTGCGCTCTTCCATCCACGCAATCACAACAAAGAAAGGCAAAGCGAACATCATGCGAAACATCAGCATGGTAATCGCATCGACATGGTATGCATAAGCAAGTTTGACGAAAATCGCCTTGACCGAAAAACCAAGGGCAGCACCCGTGGCAAGTAAAATGCCGATATGTATGTTTTTTTGTTGTGTTTGAACTTGAGCGTTCATTTGTTTCTCTCCTCGAATGGAGCAAACGCAAGAACAACGAACGTTGGGTGTTTGGCACAGAAAAATGAGAAACAAGCAACAAGGAAGTTATTCCTGCGGTTGCTTGTTTTAATATTATGAAATCAGTTGTTAAACTTCTCTATCAACACAGCGAACCACAGCTAATGGCAAGAGCAGCCATAGCTTAATCATTCGCTTCATCGCGATAGTTGGATTGACATGATGTTTCATAAGGCGGCGAACGATATGCCGAAGTCATCAAATGTCTAGTGAGTAAGCTTAGCCCAAGCTTTTTCTAAGCGTTTGATGGATACGGGTTGTGATGTTTTAAGGCTGGGCGCAAATAGGGATACACGCAATTCTTCCAACCGCCAACGAAACTCAAATAATTCATCCGTATTTTGATGGTGCTTTTCGCGTTCAACGATTTTTTGCGTGTAGGTCAACCAAAGCTTTTGAATGGCTGCGGTATGCTCCGCATCTTGTTTCAAATTCCGCCCTGCTTTTTCAAGGCGAATGCTTGCAGCTTGGATGAAGCGGGGTAGATGATTGAGCCACTGGCTTGGTGTTTGTGCGACAAAGTCTGCGCCCATCAGTTTGTCCATCTGCGCATGAATATCATCCACCACAGGTTGGAGTGCCGCAGCGCGTACTGCACTGATTTGTTGTTGCAGGCTTGCGTAAGTCTTTAATGTTTCTAGCGCGTGTTCGGCAATGAGGCTGCCTTGTTTAACCACTTTAGCACGACCTTGGTTGAGTAATTTTTGGAAGTCTTTGGCATTGCGGGGGTAAGATTTTAAACCGTCCAAGAAAACAGCATCAAAGGTTATACTGATGATATGTTCTCGTAAGACTTCGCCTTTGCCAAAGCTTGCATAATACAATGCCAATTCTTTTTGGTTGGGCATGTTTTTGCGCAACATATCCACTTGTTGGTGCAGGGTAAGCATCAATAAGCGGCGCAAACCTGTGCGCATAGCTTGCTTGGCAGCGCGTTCACTTTCAAAACACGTGATAGCAACGCTGGTTTGTTTGTCTACCAAGGCAGGAAATAGGGCAATGCTCATGCCATGTTTTTGTTGGCTAATCACTTCAGGTAGTTCGTCAAAATCCCAAGCCGTGATGTTATCTTGGGTGTTAAAATGATGGTGCTTCATCTCTTGCACATCTTCTCTGGCTAGGTGGGCATATTGCTTTTGCAACAGCCCAAGCTTATCGCCTTCGGCAAGTGTTTTGCCTTGTTTATCGAAAAGTTTAAAGCGCATATTTAAATGGGCGGGTAAACTTTCAGTATGCCAATCTTGGCTTGGGATATAAACCCCAGTCATTTGTTGCAGTTGCCTTGATATGGCAAGCAGCAGTGAGCCGTCGCCAAAGCTTATATTTTCCACGCAAGCCCCTGCAAACTGGGGGGCAGGCACAAAGTTTTTGCGCAATGATTTGGGCAAGCCTTTGATGAGCGCAGTAATTTTTTCTTCCAATAAACCCGGCACCAACCATTCAAAGGTTTCTGCTTCAAGCTGCCCTAAAACCAAGATAGGAATGACCACAGTGATACCATCATGGTGTTGACTGGGATCGAAATGGTAGTTCAGTTTGAGCTTTAATTTGCCGATGTGTAAGTGTGTGGGGTATAACTTTTCATCCACGTGATGTTCATCTTCCAGCAAATCTTCTTTGCTTAAAAAGAGTAGGCGAGGGTTTTCTTTTTCAGCTTGTTTGCGCCATTTCTCAAAGGTTTTACCATTGCACACATGCTCAGGTATGATGGTTTCAAAGAAATCAAAGCGAGCTTGTTCATCGCTCATCAAATCGCGGCGGCGATGGATGGCTTCAAGGTTTTCAATTTCGGCAAGTATCTTTTTATTGTGCTTTAGCCATTTGCCAAAGCTGTGAAATTCGTGATACACCAAAGCATGACGAATAAAGAGCTCGCGTGATACCACAGGGTCGATATTGCCAAAATGAACAGTCCGTTTGCTGATGATGGGCAAGCCATACAGCGTAATCGTTTCATAGGCACAGACTTGTGCCCGCTTTTTCGACCAATGCGGCTCGCTGTATGTGCGTTTGATGAGGTGCGGGGCAAGCTTTTCCAACCAAGTCGGGTCAATGGGGGCGATGGTGTGGGCAAACAAGCGACTGGTTTCCAATAAACTTGCCGCCATCAACCAGCGGGGCGGCTTTTTGCGTACGAGTGATGCGGGAAAGGGTGTAAGTTTTAAACCTCTTGCACCGAGATACAATTTCTCACTTCTACCTTTGCCTTTGTTGGCATTTTTCTTTTTATCGTCTTCAAAACGCAAGGCAACATGGCTCAGTAACCCTGATAAAATGGCTTGATGGATGGCATCAGGCTCGGCTTTTTGCTGGTTGGGCGTAAGTTTTAGGTCGCGGACGATGCCGAGCAGTTGACCATGTAAATCCAACCATTCACGCATTCGCAAATAAGATAAAAAGTGAGATTTACAAAGCTTGCGCAGTTTATTTTGACTCAAATGCTGCTTTTGTTCGTGATACCAGTCCCAAAGCTTGAGCCATGATAAGAAATCCGATGTTTTATCGGTAAAGATGCTGTGCTTCTCATCGGCTTTTTGTCGGTTGTCCGCAGGGCGAACTTTGGGGTCTTGCACGGATAATGCTGACACAATAATCAACACCTCATGCAAGCTGCGTTGTTTATCTGCTTCCAGCAACATGCGCCCAAGCCTTGGATCAACAGGCAGGCGAGAAAGCTGCTTGCCCATGCGGGTCAGTTTGCCATCTTGGATGGCTTGCAGCTCTTCAAGCAAGCGGTAACCATCTTGAATGCTGCGCTTTTCGGGTGGCTGCATAAAATCAAACTGATTGATGTCGCCAAGGTTCAGGCTGGTCATCTGCAAGATGACGTTGGCAAGGTTGGTGCGGCGAATTTCAGGGTCGGTATGTTCGGGGCGGTTGCTAAAATTATCCTCGGAATATAAACGAAAACAAATACCTGCAGCCACACGACCACAACGACCCGCCCGCTGATTGGCAGAAGCTTGGGAAATGGGTTCGATAGGTAGCTGTTGCACCTTGGATTTGGCACTATATCTGCTGATGCGAGCAAGCCCTGAATCAATGACAAAGCGAATGCCTGGCACAGTCAGCGATGTTTCCGCCACATTGGTTGCCAATACAATGCGCCGACCTGTATGCCCCTTAAAAATCTTATCCTGTTCGGCAGGGGAAAGGCGAGAATACAAGGGCAAGACTTCGGTATTTCGCAGGCCATGTTGATTGAGGGCATGGGCTGTATCCCTGATTTCACGCTCACCCGGTAAAAAGAGCAAAATATCACCCGTAGCATCATAGATTTCAGCTTCATCCACAGCTTTTAGAATAGCAGCTTGCAGTGAAGCATCATCTTCCATATCCGAAGGGGGTAAATATTCAATATCCACAGGAAAACTGCGCCCAGAAACTTCAATCACTGGTGCATCATGGAAAAACGTGGAAAAGGTTTTGGTGTTGATGGTTGCCGAGGTGATAATCACTTTAAGGTCTTGGCGTTTAGGCAGGATGTTTTTCAGATAACCCAATAAAAAGTCAATGTTTAGGCTACGTTCATGCGCTTCATCAATGATAATGGTGTCGTATTTGAGTAATAGTGGGTCATGCTGGATTTCGGCAAGCAAAATACCATCGGTCATCAGTTTGATATAGGTGGATGGCTGGCTGTGGTCAGAAAAGCGGATTTTATAACCCACATCTTTGCCCAAAGGTGATTTGAGTTCATCTGCAATGCGAGTCGCCACACTTCTTGCGGCAATACGGCGCGGTTGGGTATGCCCGATTTGCCCTGCGATACCGCGCCCAAGTTCCAAACAAATCTTGGGGATTTGCGTGGTTTTTCCCGAGCCTGTTTCTCCAGCGACAATCACCACCTGATGTTTGCGAATGGCATCAGCAATGACTTCGCGCTTTTGGCTAATGGGCAAATCTTCGGGATAGCTGATGTCGGGCAAGTTATCCACGCGATTTTGTCGCTTTTGTTTAGCTTGTGCAATGGCAATTTCTAGGTTTTTCAAACCCTCATCAAAGGGTTTGTTTTGTTTGGCTCTGGTTTGCAGTTTATACAACCGGTTGCGCAAGCTGCGTTGCTCAACCAGTAAACATTGTTGAATGTCTTTTTTTAGCTGCGACCAGTGGGGTGGGTTACTCATAGTTGGCAAGTGTATGTTCACCTGTGAAACAAAAAAAGGAGCAGCTTAAAGCTACTCCTTTTCTAAGTATGGTACCCGAGGGCGGATTCGAACCGCCACGCCGTGAGGCAAGGGATTTTGAATCCCCCAAGTCTACCAGTTCCATCACTCGGGCATAAAGCATAACTATATGTCATGCGTTGGTAAGACGGCGCGAAGTGTTGCGATATGGCTGTGAAGTGTCAAGCGGCAAATCATCATGGCTCACCCCTTGAAAATAGTATTATGCGACCTTATATCTAGAGGGAAGAAATTAAACATAGAATAAAATAAGAGAGGTCGTGGTGATGGATACAAGTCGTTTTACACAAAAAGTTGCCGAAGCTATTCAAGCAGGGCAAGCCACAGCGGTGCGTTTATCGCATCAAGAAGTGGATACACCGCATGTATTGTATGAATTATTGGAGCAAGAACGTGGGCTTGCAGCACAGTTTTTAAGTAAAGCTGATGTGCCATTGGATTTGGCGAAAGCCAAGGTTATGGATGTGTTGAGTAAACGCCCCAAAGTGACAGGAAGCAGCGAAGCAGGAAAAATATTTGTTACCCAAGAACTGAATCAAGTGATTGTGAGAGCCATGGATAAAATGCAGAAAATGGGCGATGCCTATTTGTCTGTGGAACATATCTTGTGGGCGATTTTGGATGATAAAAATTCGGAATCAGCCAAAGCATTGGTAGATGCTGGCTTAAACATGGAAAAATTTGAGCAAGCCTTGGAAGCTGTGCGCGGTAATCAGCGGGTGACTTCGGACACACCTGAAGCCCAATATGAAGCATTGGAAAAATACGGCACAGACCTCGTTGAAATGGCGCGTCAGGGTAAATTAGACCCTGTGATTGGGCGGGATAGTGAAATCCGCTCTGTGATTCGTATTTTGTCGCGTAAAACCAAAAATAACCCGGTGTTGATTGGT
Source organism: uncultured Zetaproteobacteria bacterium (assembly GCA_947311495.1). Lineage (GTDB taxonomy): Bacteria > Pseudomonadota > Zetaproteobacteria > Mariprofundales > Mariprofundaceae > Ghiorsea. The sequence continues at coordinate 9,224 of CAMZLG010000144.1, read as the reverse complement.
GAACCGGGCGTGGGTAAAACTGCGATTGCTGAAGGTTTGGCGCAACGTATTGTCTCAGGTGATGTGCCTGAAGGTTTGAAACATCGCACCATCTTTTCTTTGGATATGACAGCATTGATGGCGGGCGCAAAATACCGTGGTGAATTTGAAGAGCGCCTCAAAGCGGTGCTTAATGAAATCAAGGCATCTGAAGGTCGGGTGATTCTATTTATTGATGAATTGCACACCATTGTGGGCGCGGGTAAAACTGAAGGCTCTGCTGATGCAGGTAATATGCTTAAACCCATGTTGGCGCGTGGTGAGTTGCATTGTATTGGTGCGACTACACTGAACGAACATCGGCAATATATCGAAAAAGATGCGGCTTTGGAGCGTAGGTTCCAACCTGTGATTGTAGACGCACCTAGCGTGGAAGATACGATTTCTATCTTGCGTGGTTTGCGAGACCGCTTTGAATTGCATCATGGTGTATGCATTCAGGATGCGGCGATTGTGGCAGCGGCAACCATGTCGGATAGATATATTAACGACCGCTTCTTACCTGATAAAGCTATTGATTTGATTGATGAAGCATGCGCATCCATTCGTACAGAAATTGATTCTATGCCTGCGGAACTGGATGAGATTACACGCAAAGTGATGCGTCTTGAAATCGAAGAAACGGCACTGAAAAAAGAGACAGATGATGCGAGTAAAGAGCGTTTGCATGTGTTGCGTAAAGAGCTTGCCGACTTAAAAGCACAGCGTGATGTGATGCATTCACAATGGGAAAGTGAGAAAACTGCCCATGATGCATTGCAAAGCGTGCGTGAAGAGTTAGATAAAACACGCTTGGAAATTGAGGAAGCCGAGCGTAATTATCAGCTTGAGAAAGTGGCAGAGCTGAGGTATGGCAAGTTGCCAGAGCTTGAAGCCAAGCTCAAAGAACTGGAAGCGCAGGAATCATCCAGCGATTTGTTGCAAGAAGAAGTTACCGACGATGAAATTGCCGAAGTGGTGGCGCGTTGGACAAACATTCCTGTGACACGCTTGATGGAAGGTGAACGCGAAAAAATCTTGCGTTTGGAATCTGTGCTTCATGAGCGGGTGATTGGTCAAGATAAAGCTGTCAAAGCTGTGGCTGATGCGATTCTTCGCTCCAAAGCTGGGATTCAAGACCCGAATCGCCCCATGGGTTCATTTATCTTCTTGGGTCCAACGGGTGTGGGTAAAACTGAGCTTGCACGCACGCTTGCCAATGCTTTGTTTGATAGCGAAGAGCATATGGTACGCCTTGATATGTCGGAATACATGGAGAAACACAGTGTATCCCGCTTGGTTGGTGCGCCTCCAGGCTATGTTGGGCATGAAGAGGGTGGGCAGCTTACGGAAGCGGTTCGTCGTAGCCCCTATTCAGTCTTGCTGTTTGATGAGATTGAAAAAGCGCATCCTGATGTGTTCAACATTCTCTTGCAGGTGCTTGATGATGGTCGCTTGACTGATTCACAAGGTAGAACGGTGGATTTCCGTAATACCATTGTCTTGATGACCAGCAATATCGGTAGTGATGAGATGTTGGAAGGCATTAATGCGGAGGTGGAACAACGGGTGATGGAGCGTTTAAGAGGTCATTTCCGCCCAGAGTTCTTAAACCGTGTGGATGATATTGTGTTGTTTGCGCCATTATCCGAAAGCGATTTGGTGCATATTGTGGACTTGTTGGTGGCATCACTTGGCAAACGCTTGAAAGCGCAAGGTTACAACTTGAATGTTACCGATGCGGCAAAAGCGTGGCTTGCCAAAGAAGGTTACGACCCGATTTACGGGGCAAGACCACTCAAACGCTTTATCCAACAAGCGGTGGAAACACCTTTGGCACGTTTCCTTATCGGCAACGAAGCCAGTGGTGATACCATCACTGTGGATTACAATGAAAATGATGGTTTATTGATTCAGTAATCTGCTGCAATAGACATCAAAAAAAACAAGAAGGGCGGGCAATTATGCCTGCCCTTTTTGTGCTATTTAACTATAGGTAATTTTACTTTTAACTACCTGTCTATATTTATACAATGCGTTTTCCTGAAATAGAATTTATTCATAAGGCTAGAACCTGTCATAAAGACTGGAGTATGCGCCTTGAGGCTTTAGCCAATGGACTCCCTGTTGATACGAAACATACGAGTGAGATTGAAGCTTCTTGTTTTATTGAGGATTCAAAAAAGTTCTCAGCAGATATTACATTGTGCCCTTGTTTTTCTGAATTCAATACGCTGTATATCGATGTTCACCAAACGATAAAGAAACTAACCAAAACAGTAGATGGGATAGGTAAGGTTGATGCAAAATTATTAGTCCCAAAACTTAAAAGGCTGGTTACTTATTTTGATGAGCTTGTGTTGTGGTTAGAGAAGCAGGCTAGGAAAGCTGATGCGCCTAGTTTGGAATTAGTCAAGAAGAAAGTAGAAACCAATTCTAATGCCGTAGCAAGCGAAAATACACATCCTAAAATGCAACAAAAGAAAGAAAAAAGACGTGAAACATCGAATACATATGAAGATATTATGGATGAGTTGGAACAAAGTATACGTGAGCTGGATGATATTTTATAAGCAGAAGTGATGCTTGGCAAACGAGGGCTTATGCTTCAATCTTTTATTAAAATAGTGTTAAAAGTTACTTGCATCACAGATAAAAATGCTTTAGCAATCGTCTTACAACTTTAACGAGGAGAGTTAAATATGAAAAAAGTATTATTAATTGCTGCAGCTGTATCGGTTGTATCTCTTGCTGGTCTAAGCACTGCTTCTGCAGGCGACTTGACTAAAAAATGTAAATCTTGTCACGCAACTGACAAAGATAAAGTAGGTCCATCTTTCAAGAACATTCAAGCAGCTTATGGTGATGCAGCAACTTTGGCATCAGTATTTGAAAGCGGCTTTGCAGTAGCTGACCGTAAGGTTGCTGCTGGTGATGCAAAGTGGAAGAAAAAAGCTAAAGTCATGACTGGTCAATACAAAAACTTGATCAAGAAAAAAGTTAAGAAAGGTAAGTTCACTTACCAAGAAATGGCAGACGCGATTTTCGCCAAGTAATTCGACCAAGCTTTTTTAAGCCTTTCATCCCGTTAACGCCCGTCGTTAGCGGGATTTTTTTATGCTTTAAGCCAACGGAATGTAGTGCAATATGTTGAAGTTTAGTTTGCTTCTTGCCAAAGGTTACTTTTGTTTTTAAACATATAACTTGCGCTTTGGTAATAGGTGATGGTTTCATCTTCAAGTATGGGGGACACATCTGTTTCTGCATACTCTTCATGCCTAAGCCCTAGTTTAAGCACATCATATTGATGCGAGGTATGATTGGCTTCTAGCACCAAGAGAGTATCATTTTTATACAAACCAAGCCGCTGATAATTGCCTATCAATGCGCGCTGTTCGTAGCTGTTGGCTAAAATATCTTGCCCATAAAACTTGCTGTTATACGACCAATTCATCAGAGATAATAGTGTAGGTATCACATCAACTTGTGAGGCAAGTTTGTGCACTGTTGTTGCTGGCAGAAGTTTGGGTGCATATATCATCAATGGAATTTTATAGCGTGAAATAGGAAGAGAAGCAGCGCCAGCACTACCGCCATTGTGGTCGGCAACAATGACAAAAATAGTGTTGTCAAACCAAGGTTTAGTTGCGGCTTTGGTGAGCAGTTGATGAATGGCATAGTCTGTATATTTCACGCCACCACTGCGCCCTGTGTGCGATGGAATATCAATTTTATGTTCTGGATAGGTGTAGGGTCTGTGGTTGGATGTGGTCATTACATGGCTGAAAAATGGTTTGCCAGCCGCAAATGATTTATCGGCTTCACGTATGCTTTTATCGAATAAATCTTCATCACAAACACCCCAAACATTGGCAAATGTAATGTTTTCATCTGCAATATCTGTGCGGTCAATGACATCAAACCCATTGTTGCCAAAGAAATCATTCATATTATCGAAGTAACCATAACCTGCATAAATGAATTTGGTGTCATAACCTTGGCTTCGGAAGACAAAACCTGATGAGAATAAACCATGATTATCAGGGCGTTTGACGATGCTTCGCCCCGGTGTTGGTGGCACGGAAAGGGTGACAGCTTCCATGCCACGCACAGTGCGTGTTCCAGTGGCAAAAAGGTTGTCAAAAAAGAGCGATTGTTTTGCCAATGCATCGAGGTGAGGTGTCCAGCCGCGTTTATCGCCATAAATCCCCATATATTCAGCGCTTAAGCTTTCGACCATAATCAGCATGATGTTGGGTTTAATAGGTTTGCCACTGCTTTGAATATGGTGATATGTTGTTGCATCAAAACCAGTGATTTTTTTTAGGCTGTACATCACTTTGGCAATCTCTTTCGTTTTATAAAACTCATCATAATCCAAAGTGTTATGGCGAAAAGCTGAAAACAGCGAATAAAAACCGTTTTTGGCTAATTCATTGTTGTATTGATTTTTAGAAATTTTGGATAGCCCTTGTTCATCCAACACATTAAAAAAGAAAATAGGTAGTACGAGAAATAATACACCTAAACTTAAACGTGGTATGAAGTCTTGTTCACTAGAAAATGCAGTCTGGAAAAGTTGTGTTTTTTTGTAAGTCACCAAAAAAATGATGCAGCTGATAATAAACACAACGGCAAGTAATAAAGGAATGGGGTAAGACTCAAGAATATTGTTAACAACTTCTTTGGTGTATACCAAATAATCTACGGCAATAAAGTTGAATCGTTTGGAAAACTCTTCCCAAAAAAACCACTCGGAGAAACAATTAAATACCAAATAATTGATTTGAGTGAATATAAAAAAGCTAAATATGTAGCGATGAATTCTATGGTTAAACCAAAACTGTGGTGCAATAGCGATATATACTGCAATAGGGGATACGTAATAAAGAGCGGCAACCAAATCGTAGAATAAACCGACCAAGAATATGGATACAATACCTGTGAAACTGATGTCGATATGGCTAAGGGATGCAAAGAGTAAAATGCTGCGCGTTGCCAAACTTAAACCTAAAAATAAGGTGATAAGGAAGATAATGATGGCAAAGCGACCATGTAATGTTTTAAACATATTCACCCCCTTGGATTGGCAGCTTGGTGCAAGCGTTTGAGTGCGGCGACTTCTTTGCTGCTCAAATTTCGCCAACTACCAATAGGCATACCCTCTTCCAGTTTAATCGGACCAAAACGAACGCGAATCAGGCGGCGCACAATATGCCCGACTGCATCCAAAGTGCGGCGGATTTCACGCCATCTTCCGCGTTTGATGGTCACTGTAATCCAACTATGCCCACCATTATCCGAATCAATGCTCATTTCCCAAGGGTCGCTTAACTCTCCTTTACCCAAATCAATGCCACCATTACGCAGCTTTTCAATGCTTTCTAAGCTCAATGAACCTGTGAACTTCACTTTGTATTTACGAGGAATTTTATTCTTGGGCGCAATCAGCGTTTGTAAGATTTCACCATTGCTGGTGAGCAATAACAAACCTTCACTGTCCATATCCAAGCGACCAACTGATTGTACATGGGCTGGAATATCAAGGTGGTCATAAATCAGCGGGCGACCTTTATCATCTTTACGTGAACACAATAAACCACGCGGTTTGTTGTATAATAGATAAATTTGTTCTTGGTTGTTATCTACAGGTTTATCATCCACCAATACCATATCATGGGGTTGCACTTTTGTACCCATTTGGCTGACAACTTCACCGTTGATTTGTACACGCCCTGCATCCACCAATTTGTCAGCTTCGCGGCGCGAGCAGATGCCGCATTGGGTAAGGTATTTGTTGATGCGAACACCTTGATTATTTTCTGTCTTTTCGTTCATGCAATGTCCCCACTGTATGTATTTTGAATTATTTTCACACTTTATAGTTGCGCTGTTGCGAGCTCAAAGAAGGCAAGGCGTACGGCGCGCAGCGACTAAGGTATATGATTTATATATCGAAGGAGTGAGCACCGCACAACACAGTATTCTTTCAGCGTAGTAAGCGCCTATAGTTTGTAGTCCAGTTTAACGGATTTCCGCACTTTATCCATCGTCTTACGCGCTTCGCGTCTTGCCTTTTCGTTGCCTTCGCGTACCACATCTTTGACAAAATCAGGCTGTTTTGCCAAATCGTTTCTGCGTTCACGAATCGGCTCAAGCTCATCCTTCAAATGTTTCAGCAACACTTGTTTGCAGTCTAGGCAACCTATGCCAGCGGTGGTGCAACCTTGTTTAATTTCAGCCCGCTCATCTTCAGTGGAATAGACTTTATGAAAATCCCAAACAGGGCACTTCTCAGGCGTTCCCGCGTCTTCGCGGCGCACACGCGCTGGGTCAGTGGGCATGGTTTTAACTTTTTTCTCGGTGTCTTTCCAAGGTTCGCAAAGTGTAATCGCATTGCCATACGATTTGCTCATTTTGCGCCCATCAAGCCCAGGAAGCTTGGATGTTGGCATCAACAAAGCTTGGCAATCAGGAAACAGCGGCGGAATACCTTGGCGATATAAATGATTGAATCTCCGCCCAATTTCACGGGTCAATTCAATGTGTGGCACTTGGTCTTCGCCTACAGGCACAGCATCGGCGCGATACATCATTATATCTGCTGATTGAAGTAAGGGGTAACCCAAAAAGCCATAAGTGCCCAAGTCTTTTTCACGCAGTTGCGAGATTTGATCTTTGTAGGTTGGCACGCGCTCTAGCCATGAAAGCGGTGTCATAAACGAAAGAAGCAAATGTAGCTCCGCATGTTCAGGCACTTGCGATTGAATAAAAATCGTTGATTTTTCAGGGTCTATGCCCACAGCCAACCAATCCGCCAACATATCCCAAATACCTGCTTTCACCACTTCAGGATTAGCATATTCGGTGGTGAGACCATGCCAGTCGGCAGCAAAGAAAAAGCATTCCTTTTCTTCTTGCAGGGTCAGCCAATTTTGCAACACGCCTTTGTAGTGACCAAGGTGCAATTTACCCGATGAGCGCATACCTGAAACGATGCGTTTGATGTCTTGTGAATCTTGCTGTTGTTCTGCCACGATACTACTCTCCAAAATCAATGAAGGCGAAAGATTGAGGTTGAACCCACCTTAAAGCAATGTTTTATTGTAGGAAGTGGTTATTACAAATTTAACTTGACATGAATACCCCCCCCCCAGCAACTATACTGCCATCTAATAAGTTAAAACATAAAGGGGAGTTAAAATGAAGGGAAAGGTAATAATTTTAGGGGTAGGTGTTGTGTCGTTACTGCTTTCATCTTGTGGCGGCATGAATAATGCAATGACAAAGAAGTATAAAACAACAGAGCACTATCGAATTTTTGATATTCAAACAGCGACTGCAAGATTTGAAATGACGGATCTAGTTAGTAATGGTATCGGAAGATATGTGGCTGGTATTAATGAAAGCAGACCAATACCTGATGGTTCAGCATTACCAGAAAAGGCAGCTCGTTTTAAAGTAATAACACAACAGTTTAGTGGAAATATGGCGGCATTTATGGCTAGGTCAGGTCAGTCAGCACCTAAAAGTGTTCAATGTGAAGGTGCTGCTTGGATTGGCAACGCTCATCGCCCCCATGCAGGTACTACTGGAGGAATTAGTTTTACTGCTTGCCTTTTTCCTTACGTTAAGGGGTATCATTTAGATTTTTACAGTTCATATACGAAAAAAGAAGGCTTTACTTTAAATCCATTTGAACTTGGGAAGAAGCTTGGTGCTAGTTTAGCAGGGTCGCCTGAATCTTTTGTTGACCAAACTGTATCTGAAGCTTTGCAATTTATTCATGATAATACCCAAGCAAATGTTAAATATCTAGAAGGTTACCCAAAATATGCAGGTTTACCTTGGGAAGCAAAAGCAACAGCAAGTAAGTAATATTAAGTGCACCTTAGATTCTAAGGTGCATTTTTTAAAGTGCACCACCGCAGCTGGAGCCTTGCCCAGCAGTGCAGGCATAACAATGGTCCATGATGGTGATGGGTTGCCCTGCTAAACCATAATCTAATGCTTGCGCCAACTCTTCTTGGGCGATGAGTTGAGCGATATGCAATTTTTCTTCACCTTCAATAGGTGCAGGCAGCCCGAGCATTTGATTAAAGTCGCAATCATACACATAACCTTGCCAGTCAATGCTGATTAAAGTGCGACACATCACACCTTTGACGTTGGCTTGCTGGAAATTGTCTTTGAGTAATGTCATGTATTCATCAAACAAACCTTTGGTCACCAATGTGCTGCCAAAGCGCGCGATGGGCTGGTTGGTGATGGTAAAGAGTTCGTTAAAATGAATGTCGTAGCGAGCTAATAATTCTTTTTTATAGGCTGCTTCAAGTTCCACTTGAGAAGGGGGCAAGCTGATGCCTTGCGGGTTGTAGACAAGGTTCATGGTTAAACTGCTGCCTTCCATACCATAGCCCAAAGCATTAAGCTTTTGGATGCCTGCAATGCTAGATTGAAACACACCATCGCCGCGTTGCGCATCCACATTGTCTTCTAAATAACAAGGAAGGGATGCCGCGATTTCGACTTGGTTATCTGCTAAAAAATCAGCCAACCACTCATAACCATCTTCGTTAAGTATGGTGAGGTTGCAGCGATCAATCACATTGATTTTTAGCCTTCGGGCAGCCAATACCAGCTTACGAAAATGAGGGTTCATTTCAGGCGCACCGCCCGTTAAATCTAAAGTTTTGATGCCAGAAACTTCCATCAATTGAATCAGTAAATTGATATTGGTTTCATCCATCAGTTCTTTGCGGTTAGGTCCTGCATTCACATGACAATGAAAACACGTTTGATTGCAAAGGTAACCCAAGTTGACTTGAAGCGTATTCATCCTTGCGCGTTTGATGGCTGGAAAATTTGTGTTTTTCAGCAATGGTAGCATGTCTCGCATGTGTTTCTCCGTGTTATTAAAAGCAATCAGTCGCTTATATGACAGCATTCTTACACTGGTATTGTAAGGTAACTTTAAGATTAAAGTATAGGCTTAAAAATAGTGGTTGTTTTTTGGTTTTGTGGCGCTAAAGTTCGCCTCCGTTTCGTAGGCATTGCCTTGCTGAGACAACAATTATCGCGGGGTGGAGCAGTGGTAGCTCGTCGGGCTCATAACCCGAAGGTCGTCGGTTCAAGTCCGGCCCCCGCAACCAAACATGATAAAGGCTTACGAGAAATCGTGAGCCTTTTTTATTGTCTTGATAATA
>CAMZLG010000143.1 GCA_947311495.1 uncultured Zetaproteobacteria bacterium | reverse complement strand
TGACGCGGCAAATGGAGCAAGCGCAAGTTGTGGCTTCTTGGCAGTCGCTAAATGTGACAGACCCTGATAAACCTGTGGCATGGCTGGCTAATCAGTTGTTGGGCGGAAGCATGAGTTCTATTTTGTTTCGTGAAATCAGAGAAAAGCGAGGCTTGGCATACAGTATTGGTTCACATCTTTCGACCTACACCGATTCGGGTTTATTCAGCATCAGTGTCGGCACCATGCCTGAGCAATTAGAGCCATGTTTGGATGTATTGCAGGATACGATTGTAGATATTTGTCAGGGTGTTCCCACAGATATGATTGAGCGCGCCAAACGCCAACTTACCGTACAATTTCGTATGGGTATGGACGCTGTGGAAGGTTCGATGATGCAGCTTGGTGGCTTGCTTGATGACAAGGTGATTTACTCACCATTGGCGTGGACCGATAAAGTTAATGCGGTAACACATGCGCAAGTGCGAAGCTTTTTAAGCGAACACTTGCAAGCTGAGGCAACATGGACGATTGCCAAGCCCTGAGAATAAATGATTACGTTTGTTCAGGTGCGATGTTTTTTTGCCAGCAATGCAACTTTGGAAGGGGTCTTAGGCAAAGGGATGTTTTGTTGATAGCGCGACTAAAGTCGCACCTCCAGTGGAAGCGAGGCTTTAGCCTTGCCTACTTTTGTGAGCACGCTGCTTTCTGTGTCATCAGTTCAGTTACTTTTCCAAATGGGCAATGCGAATCGGCGCTGGCGGATGCGAATCATGCCACGCTGAATACAAGGCATCAGGTGTTAAAGTTGCCGCATTATCCTCATACATTTTAACCAAAGCTGATATTAAATCCGCAGCATCAGCGTGTTCCTTAGCATAATCATCGGCTTCAAATTCATGTTTGCGCGAATACATGCTCATCATGGGTGATAACATGAAGGTGAACACAGGCATCACCAGCATAAACAAAATCAGCAATACATAATTGGATGGTTGCGACACACCCAAACCTTCATAAAACCAAGCTTGTTCTGCCAACCAACCCATGATGGCAAAGCCAGCCAAGAAGATAGAGAACGTCACAACCATGCGCTTCTTAATATGATTGCGTTTGAAATGACCCAGTTCATGGGCAAGTACAGCCAAGGTTTCGTTGGTGGATAATTGGTCGAGCAATGTATCATAAAACACAATACGTTTGGTTTTACCAAATCCAGTGAAATAAGCATTGCCATGGCTTGAGCGTTTGCTGCCATCCATTTGATGCAAACCATTGCTTTCAAAACCGCAGCGGGTGAGTAGCCCTTCAATCGCCGCTTGAAGCGACTTGTCTTTAAGGGGTTCAAACTTGTTAAACAACGGTGCGATAAAGGTGGGGTATGCCCACATCAGCAGCAGCGAAAACCCAACCCACACTGCCCAAGCCCACAGCCACCACAAGTTGCCCGCACTTTGCATCAACCATAAAATCACCCAAATCAAAGGAGCAGCAAGCAGCAACATCAAAGCACCACCTTTGAACATATCGGTGATGAACAACTTCGCCGTCATTTTGTTAAAGCCAAACTTCTGCTCAACCACAAAGGTATTATAAATAGAGAAGGGTAAATCAAGTAGGCTGCCCAGCATGGAAAACACAAGAATGAATACAACGCCAGTGGTCAGCTCCGACCAGCCCAAATCACGCAGTGTTTGGTCTAACACATCCAAGCCGCCGCCCAGTGTCCATACCAACAACAGCCCTAAACCATACAAACCTGCCCAAAACCCAACTTTGAGTTTGGTGGATGTATAATCAGCAGCTTTTTGATGCGCTTCCAATGAAATGGCATCGGCAAACCGCTCTGGTACAGCACTTCGGTGCTGCATCACGGATTTAAGGTGGCGTTGATCAAGCCAAAGCTCAACTGCAGTCGAGATAAATAGGGCAATCAGAAAAATGAGAGTAAATGTTAGCATAACCACGAATGCTAGTGGTTCGTTTGATTTTGTCATCACGATTTAAAGAATAATTACATTTATAAGTTGACATATATATACTATTTTAACTATAGTAGTTTTGCATTAAAGAGGTGTGTGATGAAGATAAGTCAAAAAGAACAAGCAAAAACAAGGGTTAAGCTGATTGCGGCAGCCGTAGATATTATCACAGAAAAAGGATTTAAGGCTGCAACGATGCGTGAAATCGCGCGCAAAGGTGGCGTGTCTGATGCCACAATTTATAATTATTTCCCCACTAAAGAAAAGATTCTGGTTGCATATTTTGAGGGTGTGCAAGTGAATGTGATAGAAACCCTAAAAAGCATAGACAACTTTCACACCTTTAGCCTACAAGAACAGTTGCAAACATTGATTGAAACAGAGCTGGCATTTTATTTACCCGATAGAGAGTTTGTAGGTATTGCCTTTGAGCGGGCGATGCAAGCGCCAATTTCGAGTAAAAGTGAAATGGCACAAAGTAGAGCAATATTTGTTGAAGCAGTTAGTGATATGCTTGATGCAGCTATGGAAGCAGGTGAAATCCCTGAGCAACCTTATCAGGGTTTGATTCCTGAGCTGATTGCCGACCTCTATACGGGCATTGTTTATTACTGGCTTAAAGATACTTCGGAGCGGTTCACCAGCACGACGCAATTGCTGGATAAAAGCTTGGGTTTATTGTCGGGATTATTACAAAGCGGAGTCATTGCCAAAGCCTTGGATATTGCATCCTTCTTATTTAAACAACACTTCAGCACCTACCTTGATAAACTCATCACTGCAGCTCCCATGGCTGGAAGCTTTAACAAACGCTCCTTCATGGATAAGTCTGATAAACCAAGTAAACCCGCAGGTAAGGCGAAGTGAAAAAGGTTATACCTACGGGCAAACTTAATCGCACAGGTGTGGCTGCTTTAGCGGCTGCAAAGATTGGCGTGCGCCAGCTTGGACACTTAACAAAACGCCCATTTTTATCCAATAAAGCTAAGCAGCAGCAAACAAATGACACCGATGAAGCCAATGCGGATGTGTTGTTTCAAGCTTTGGTGCAACTGCGTGGCACAGCCTTAAAAGTGGCGCAAATGTTAAGCTTGGAAACGGATGTATTGCCTGAAAAGTACCGTAATGAACTGGCAAAGTCCTATTATCAAGTGCCGCCACTCAATCGCGCACTTATGCGAAAGGTTATCATCCAAGAGTTGGGTCAAGCACCTGAGCAAGTGTTTCAAACATTTGAAAGCAACGCGTTTGCAGCGGCAAGCCTTGGACAAGTGCATCAAGCCATGTCATTTCAAGATGAAAAGCTTGCGGTGAAAGTTCAATACCCTGGTATTGAACATACGATTGGCAGTGATATTCGTATGATTAAACAATTAACACGCCCCATGAAAGAACATGCTGAAATCAAGCTGGTGTTGGAAGAAATAGAAGCACGTTTGGTTGAAGAAACAGATTATACAAAAGAAGCGGCGAATATTAACTGGTTTGCGAAACATTTGGACATTGAACAGGTCATCATTCCCAAAGTGTATCCAGCGCAAAGCAATACACGCATATTAACCATGCAGTATATTGAAGGTTTACATCTGACTGAATGGTTGAAAACAAAACCAAGCCAGCAAGAGAGGGATAAAGCTGCGCAAACCATTTATGATATTTTTATGCGCTCAGTATTTGAGCTTCACCGCTTTCATGCTGACCCCAATATTGGCAATTATTTATTTCAAGAAGATGGTAATATGGCTTTACTCGATTTTGGCTGTGTGAAACAAATATCGTCTGATTTTTCTCGGCAATATGCCAAGCTGTTTCAGTCTGTGGCTGCCGCAGATTACGATGCACTTTTTAGGCTTTACCAAGAGATGGGTGTCTTGCAAGTGGAGACCAGTGCTATTTCTAAAACCTATTATGACGATGTGCTTGTTCCATTTTTCGCATGGTTCGCCAAACCCTATCAACAAGAACATTTCGATTTTGCAGAGAACCAAGGTTTTTCCAGTCAAATGTTTAAATATGGTGAAGCTATGCGCAAACATAAAGACTTAAAACATGAACATGTTCGGGTGAATACAGACTTTATTTATGCAGATAGAACATTGTATGGTCTATACAAAATATTTGAAATCTTGGGCGCAAAAGTGCGGATGAAAAATAAATGGACGAGTAGTTAAGGAGCAAAAAAATGGACATGGAAAAGAATTGGAAACTGATTAAAGAAACATTTAATCAGGCATTGGAAAGCTCTTCGCATTGTGCTTTAGCAACTGTGAATGAAGATGGTAGCCCGCATGTAACACCGATTGGTTCGGTGATACTGGGCAAGGTCGGGCATGGTTTATATTTTGAGAAATTTACAACCAATATGCCAAACAACTTTAAACACAATAAACAAGTATGTGTGCTTGCTGTCAACAGTAGCAAGTGGCTATGGATAAAAGCGATACTTTTGGGTCGTTTTTCTAGTCCACCCGCCATGCGCCTTGTTGGTAAAGTTGGTGAACCAAGGGCTGCAACAGAGCATGAAGTAAAACTTTGGCAAAAGCGTGTTGGCGGGGCTTCTTGGACTAAAGGTTACGCACTTATGTGGTCGGAAATGAGTATGGTGCGTGATATTTATTTCACCCAAGCCAAACCGATACATATTGGAAAAATGACGGCAAACATAGTTTACCAATGAGCACGAATTATTTCTTGTTGGCGGGTGGTTTGTTGAGTATTGGGGCTGCGGTATTGCATGTATATATTATCATTGAAGGTGGTGATATGTACCGTGAGTTTGGTGCAGGTGAAAAGCTTGCGGCAATGGATGAGGCGGGTTCTTGGTATCCAGCAGTGCTGACTTCGGGTATTGCATTGGTTTTGTTTGTTTGGGGTTTGTATGCTTTTTCAGGTGCTGGGCTTATCCAAATATTACCAATGCTTAAACCTGCACTTATGGTTATTGCGACGATTTATTTGCTTAGAGGGTTCGTGCTAATCCCGCTTTGGATTGGTTGGACTGAGCAGGTGAATGGCTTTGTGGTTTGGAGTTCGCTTGTCTCACTGTTGTTTGGCTTGTGTTATGCCATCGGCACATGGCAAATTTGGAATAGACTTTAACAGCTTTTTGTCGTCTAACCCAGAAATAGCGGTTATCTTTCGCATGTGAATAATGCTATTGGTATCTTTGATTCAGGGCTTGGTGGCTTGACTGTATTGCGCGAGCTGCAAGCCATGATGCCGCATGAGCATTTTGTCTATGTTGCGGATTCTAAGTATGCGCCGTATGGCAATAAAGATAGTGAGATGGTGTTGCAACGCTCTCTTTTGATTGCTGAAACATTAATCCAAACCCAAAACATCCAATCTTTGGTGGTGGCGTGTAATACGGCAACGGCTGCAGCGGTTCATCAACTGCGCAAAACATTGTATATACCTGTGATTGGCATGGAACCTGCCTTGAAACCTGCGGTGGAGCGGTCAAAAAGTGGCATTGTTGGTATTTTAGCCACAGAGAACACACTGCAAAGTGACAAATTCTCTAATCTTTTGGATGCGCATCAACACAAAGCCCGTATTTTAACCCAGCCATGCGCAGGGCTTGTGGAAGCCATTGAACAGGGTGAACTGCATTCGCGTAAAACGAAAGACTTGCTGGCATCGTATGTATTGCCCTTAGTAGATGAGGGGGTGGATACGCTGGTGTTGGGTTGCACGCATTATCCGTGGTTTGAGTCCATGATTCGTGAACTGGTCGGCGATGATGTAACCATCATCAGCACGGGTAAGGCGGTGGCGAGACAAGTGCAAAAACAAGTTGAACTGAACAGCGAAAGTGCAAAGGGGCATGTTTCTTTTTATACCACAGGTGATGCAGGGCAAGTTAGCCAACTTGCTGGTTTGCTCTTACAAAGCAATATTGTGTTTCAATCTTTTTCACCGCAGCATAGCGAGCCATGAGCAAAGGAAAATTTATCACATTTGAAGGTGGCGATGGCAGTGGTAAAACCACGCAGTTATCACGCACAGTGGCTTGGTTGCAGGCGCAGGGTCACGATGTGCTACAAACCTTTGAGCCAGGGGACACACCTTTGGGCAAAGCGTTGCGCCATATTTTATTATCGGGCGAATTTGTGCCTGCTTCTGAAACCGAATTATTATTATTCCTTGCCGATAGGGCGCAGCATGTGCGAGAGGTGATACAACCTGCGCTTGATGCAGACAAGTGGGTGGTCTGTGACAGATATTCTGATTCTACATTGGCTTATCAATTGGCAGGACGGAAGTTGACGGATAATGCTGAGCTTCGCGCTATGCTGAAGTGGGCAGAATGTGGCGTGTCGCCTGATGCCACGATTTGGCTGGATTTATCGGTAGAAGATGCGGCCATTCGCATGGCTTCGCGCCAAGCAGGTGGTGAGGCTGCGAATCGATTGGACAATGAAAAACAAGACTTTCATAAGTCTGTGTATGCTGCTTTTGATAAAATTGCCAAAGAAAATCCGGAACGGGTGAAGCGCATCAATGCCAATCAAGATATTGATGCCGTGCAAGCGGATATTCAGCGCTTGTTGTCAGCCTTATGAGCGTAGTGCTTGGGCATGATGAGGTGCGCACGGCTTTTGGCGAAGCTTTGCAAGCAGAGCGATTGCATCATGCGTGGCTGTTGTATGGCATTCAAGGCATTGGCAAGGCGACATTAGCCAAACAG
>CAMZLG010000142.1 GCA_947311495.1 uncultured Zetaproteobacteria bacterium | reverse complement strand
TGAAACACGACGCGACCACGCCTCATCAGGCATCATCAATGCCGCATAGTTTTCTTCCAAGACAATGGATTCTGACACTTCTGCCTTTTGCATATCATCGGCATAACCTTGGCTTAACACCTGATAAGCTGGCGACTGCGCGATAAAATCAAACGGATTTTCAAAAGGTCTCAATTGTTGATACAAATCTTTAGGGTCAAAATACAAATCATCCAAGCTCACGCCATAACCATTGTAGTTAAGCAGCGTACCCAAATGCTCAAGCTGACTTAATTGCTCTTCATTCAAGTTTAACGGCTCAGCCGCATGGCGCGCTGAGTCAAACAAGTTATCACCAAATGCTGCCACCACTGCCCACGGCAAATATGCGCTTTTCAGATAACCATTGACCAATAAACTGGTGCAAACATTGGCATCGGTGTTGATGTGGGCTTCCAAGTGGTCATGCTCTGGAATATCACCTGCAAAATGATGGTCAAAATAGCGCACCTTCGCCCCTGCATCCAAAGCTTTAAGTAAACCTTCCCTGTTTTTATCCAGCGAAACGTCCAACACAATGATTTCATCACCCGCTTGGGCATCCACCCGCTTTAAGAGGTTAATATCCCGCTTCACCCCCGTCACCAGCTCCGATGATACAGGCACTGCCAACCGCAACTGATGCAATGCACATAATCCATCGGCATCACCATTAAACACATCATAAATCATATCGTTTTACTTCCTCTTTTCTTCAATCTCTCAACCTAAACCGTCATTCCCGCGAAGGCGGGAATCCATTGTAACTTTACCAATAACATTAAACTTTAGAAATATACTCAATAATATCAGGATGAGGTTCGAACCATTCACCTTGAACTCGAAATTTAAAAAACTTTCTATGCAAGGCTCGTTCAAACTTCATATCACCAGGTATTATTTTCAACAACCTTAATGGACAAGAGTGTCCTGTTTGAAGTGTCTTTACCCTATCAGTCGGGTTCACAGAATAGCCAATTTTTATTTTTCGAGTATCTTCAGATTGAATAAAATATATAAAACCAGTTTCGTTTAATGGAAAAACACCCCATATTTTTAGCCTTTCTATGAATGAAGCTATTTCATACCCCTCTAAACCATGAGACTCTGTAAAATTTTGCAGTTGCTCTTGAGTTATTTGAAACAGTGGGGTTTCGCAAAATAGACTACGATGAGAAACTTTAGGTACGCAACTATCACACAAAACGCGGACCCCACCATATTCTTCGCAAATAGCTATTTGAGCTACTTCAACATTAATTTTTTGGTTACACTCGTTACACCAAGCATAAGGATTAACTCGCTGAGGGTATTGTGAAACATATTCAATCCATGCCTCTTCGACAGCATCCAAGAAATGACAATGAACACCTAGGTACGATTCGATACTCTCACAATATTCAGCATCACGTGGAAACTCCTTATCTAGCTTCACTTCCTTTGCAAAAGCCCCAATAATATCTGGTCTTTCAATTTGGGAAATAAGCCATTGATAAAAATTTTCTCCAGCAGCTTTATTCTTTATTTTAGATATAGCTTTATCATTTTCTCTCTCAAATATCTTAATGACAACCGAAAATAGCTTACTGCGACTAGCATCAGGTATAACCAATATACAGTTACCACTAATTCTACAGTTATATATATCAGAAATAGGACCTGAACCCGTGTCCAACCTAAAAACAGCTTTTTTTAGAGCATCTTCTTTTAAGTTATATTTCTTTTTAATTCGTTTGCTTTCTGCATCAAGAAGCTTCTTATATGTCACCTCTCCTACATAAGTCATATTATGAAGTTGTGTTGCAAACTCTTTTGGTACAGCCCCCTCTTTTATCATCCAATTATATAGTGACTTAAAGATTGTTATGTCATAGTCAATGGTTCTAAACCAGTTATCGGGTAGTGCAACCGACTGAATATCAGGCACCTCATCAATTAGCTCTTTAGGAGAAATCTTAATCATTTAATAAAAACATTCTCAAACCGCAATCGGTGCGCGGATGGCATCATGGCATTGATAGCCTTCAAGCGTAAAATCTTCATATTTGAAATTAAAGATATTTTTAATATTAGGGTTCAGTTTCATGGTGGGTAAAGCGTATGGCGTGCGGGCAAGCTGGGTTTCGACTTGTTCACCGTGGTTGGAATACAAATGCGCATCACCAAAAGTATGCACAAAATCGCCCACTTCCAAATCGCAGACTTGGGCAATCATCATGGTGAGCAGCGCGTAGGATGCGATGTTGAACGGCACGCCTAAGAAAATGTCCGCACTACGTTGATAAAGTTGGCAAGATAACTTGCCATCAGCCACATAAAACTGGAAAAAAGCATGGCATGGTGCAAGCGCCATTTTACCTTGTTCCACATTGGCTTGCGGCGAAATAGATTCATCAGGCAAATCGGCAACATTCCATGCCGAAACAATCAAACGCCGTGAATTGGGTTTATCTTTGATTTGTTTAATAAGTTCCGCAATTTGGTCAATCGTTTTGCCATCAGGGGTTGGCCAATTGCGCCATTGGTAGCCATAAACTGGCCCTAAATCACCATCTTTTGCCCATTCATCCCAAATTTTTACGCCGTTTTCTTTTAAATATGTAGTTTTGGTCTCACCTGCTAAAAACCATAACAATTCATGGATAATAGACTTCAAATGCACCTTTTTGGTGGTCACCAACGGAAAACCTTGGCTTAAATCAAACCTAAGCTGCCTGCCAAACACAGACCGCGTGCCCGTACCCGTTCTGTCGCCTTTGATTGTGCCATTTTCATGTACATCACGCATAAAATCCAAATACTGTTGCATAATCCCCTCGTCAGCCGATAAAATCACGGCTATGATGCCGACTTTTACACAAGGGTAAATAGTTGGACAGTTTCAAAGGAGTTTTTATATGCGCTTTGCTTTGTTTTTTATTGGTTTTTTTGCCTTGATTGCGCCGCAAATCGTTAGCGCTGAAATCTTATCGACCACAGATAAAGTGGTTGAGAAATTTATGGCACTAGACTTGGATGAAACCGAATCTGTGTCCCTAATGGAATACCAAACCATGGTCATGGAACGTATGCAAGAGCGTTTCACATTGATGGATGCAAATGAAGATGGCGAAGTCAGCGAAGAAGAATACCGCACATTTTGGACAGAAACCAAATCCCAATATTATCGCCCACGCCGCGATTAGTCGAAGCATTGAGACAATCCAAGAGGCAACCCAAATCACACATAAGGAAACATCATGACCGTTAAAACTCGCTTTGCTCCATCCCCCACAGGCATGTTACACATCGGCGGCGCACGTACCGCCCTATTCTCATGGCTTTATGCCCGCCATTTTGGTGGCGAGTTTGTGTTGCGCATTGAGGACACCGATAAAGAACGCAGCACCGATGAAGCCACGCAAGTCATCCTCGATGGCATGAAGTGGTTAGGCTTGGACTGGGATGGTGAACCCATCTATCAAGGCGCGCGCCAAGACCAACATATTGCGGCTGTAAACAAGCTTTTGGACGAAGGCAAAGCCTACAAATGTTATTGCAGCAAAGAGAAGTTGGACAATATGCGCGAAAAGCAACGTATTGAAGGCAAAAAAGCCATGTATGATGGCACTTGCCGCAACCTAAGCGAGCAGGACGCACCCAAAGATGCACCATTCGTGGTGCGCTTCAAATCGCCCGATGACGGTGAAACTTGGGTGAAAGACTTGGTGCTTGGCGATGTATGTTTTCCCAATGAAGAGTTGGACGATTTAATCATCATGCGCACCGATGGCACACCGACTTACAATCTCGCCGTGGTCGTGGATGATGCGGATATGGGCATTACGCATGTGGTGCGTGGCTCAGATCATTTGAACAACACACCGCGTCAAATTCAATTGTATCAAGC
>CAMZLG010000141.1 GCA_947311495.1 uncultured Zetaproteobacteria bacterium | reverse complement strand
GTGGTGAAATCAGCACGGGTGATGAAAAAGGCTGTGGCTTATTTGATGCCATACATTGAAGCGGGCAAAGCTGAGGGTGTGGATTCATCCAATGGTAAAGTATTGATGGCAACGGTGAAGGGCGATGTGCATGATATTGGTAAAAATATCGTGGGCGTGGTGCTGCAGTGCAACAACTTTGAAGTGATTGATTTGGGTGTGATGGTGCCCACGGCGACGATTTTAGAGGAAGCCAAAAAACATGATCTGGATATCATCGGGCTGTCTGGCTTGATTACACCATCGTTGGATGAAATGGTGCATATTGCCAAAGAAATGAAGCGTTTGGACTTCACTTTGCCCATCATGTTGGGTGGTGCAACCACATCCAAGGCGCATACGGCTGTGAAAATCTTCCCAGAGTATGATGAGCCGATTGTGTGGGTGAAAGATGCTTCTCGCGCGGTTGGTGTGGCGCAGAATTTGATTTCTGAGCTGAACCGTGCGGAATTTGTCAAAAATATCCGTGAAGAGTATATCGGTGTGCGTGAGCGTTATTTGGGCAGACAAAAACAAACCGATTGGTTAAGCCTTGAAGAAGCCAGAGCCAACCCCACACCGCTGAATCAAGATACCATTGCTGCTGCACCCAGAAGCTTGGGTGTGCAAAGCTTGGATAACTTATCCATTGCTGATATTCGTGAATACATTGATTGGTCGCCATTCTTTGGTGCGTGGGAGTTGAATGGTGCATACCCGCGTATTTTAAATGACCCGCACAAAGGCAAAGAAGCGCAGAAACTATTCGATGAAGCCAATCAGTGGTTGGATAAAATCATTGATGAAGATTGGTTTACCGCCAAAGCTGTGTTTGGTTTGTTTGCTGCCAATGCCACGGATGATGATAGCGTGAAAGTGTATACTGATGAAAGCCGTGCAGAGGAATTAACCCGCTTCCATTTCCTTAGACAACAAACGGATAAAAAAGATAAACGCGCCAATTTATGTTTGAGTGATTTTATCTCTAAATCAGGCAATGACCACATCGGTGCATTTGCTGTGTCCATCTTTGGTGCAGAAGAAAAAGCCAAAGCCTATGAAGCCGAACACGATGATTATGCCGCGATTATGATTAAAGTCTTGGCAGACCGATTGGCAGAAGCATTGGCAGAAATGCTACACAAACAAATCCGCACCGATTTTTGGGGTTATGCCGCTGATGAATCATTAAGCAGCGAAGACATGATTAAAGAGAAATACCAAGGCATTCGCCCTGCGGCGGGGTATCCTGCATGTCCTGACCACACCGAAAAAGGTACACTTTGGCAGCTTTTGGATGTGGAAACTAATGCAGGTATGCAAATCACCGAATCCTTTGCCATGTTGCCCACAGCAGCGGTGTCTGGCTTGTATTTCGCCAACCCTGAATCGCACTACTTTATGGTGGGTAAAATCAACAAAGACCAAGTGCAAGAATATGCCAAACGCAAAGGTATGAGTATGGATGAAGCTGAGCGTTGGTTAGCACCTAACTTGGGATACTAGCCATGCTTAAAGTGGCATGCTTTTTACTACTTATTCTACTAGTTAACCCTGTCGCTGATGCTCAAGAAGTCTTGGTAGATATAGGGAAGGCTAAAGAACTTGCTGGAAACAGAAAACACTTAGAAGCTATTAAAGTTTTAGCGCCGTGCTTAAAGCAGCCTGTTAGAGTTAGGTCAAAAGAGTTAGAAGAATGTTTGTTTCAAGGAGGAAGCATCCTTAAAGATGCATTTTCTTCAAAGAACATTGACTTAAATATAAATTTATTAGGTGAATATCAAAAGTTAAATCTTCATGTTACTATTTATTTAAATTCACCTATTATCATGCATAATAAATTTTTTAGTTTTTTAGCATGGTTATTTCCCAAAAGTAAATATATGGATATTGCAGAATATGATGTTATTGGTTGGGCGTATGATGATTTAGATAGAATCCTTCAAGTTGCCAGTTCCATAGAAAAGTACATGTTGAAATACCCCGAAGGTAGGCGTATTGATGAGGCAAGTCTAAGCCTAGCGCGAATTTATGATAATTTATGGGAAGATTTAAGGGCTCCCTTGTATAATCCTAATGCATTTAAATGGATCAAAGTTGATGGGGGCGATGTTCTTGAAATACCTGAAGGGTTTAGAGAAAGCTACTTTTATAGTGATAACTTAAAGCAAGATATGAAAAACGCTGAGGTATACCGTGAGAAAGCTTTGGATTTATATAAAAAACTTTTTTCTTCTCAAAATATAGGCTTTAAATCTGCTGCTCTAGAACGCTATAAAGAACTACAACATAGAGAACCTTCACACACTTTTTATATAATAAACGACTAGTCCTGAAAATCGGTGACAGTTCACTTAATTCTTGAAAGTTTAGTTTCGATATATATGGATTCCCATCTGCATGGGAATGACGAGCGGGCGGTGCGAACAAAACCGCGTCATGCTCAGCTTGACTGGGCATCCAGAAATTCTAATAACTGAGGGTAAAAATAGGAGACAGCATATTCTTTTGCGGAATTAATTGGCGTTACCTCCTTGGTATGGATTCCCGTCTGCACGGGAATGACGGAAAGTTAATGAATGTTTTGTGGTTATTTTTTGCTAAGCTTCGCCCAATTCAATTTGAGAGGGAAACATGAGCGAACAACAAGCAGCAGAAGACGCACCAGTATTTAACTTACAACGGATTTACGTCAAAGACATATCTTTTGAGAACCCCAACTCGCCAGAGGTGTTTGCTGAGGCAAGCAAGCAACCTAAAGTGCAAATGAGCTTGGATTTGTCACACCGCCAAGTGAATGATGAACATTGGGAAGTGAGCATCAAAATCACTGCGGAAACGCGGGTGCAAGAAAGCGACAAACTTATTTTTATGATTGAAGTGGAGCAAGCGGGTGT
>CAMZLG010000140.1 GCA_947311495.1 uncultured Zetaproteobacteria bacterium | reverse complement strand
TGTGGGTCACCATGACCCTGTTCATTATATCTATTAAAGTTGTGCGAGTGGGCTGACTTATTCAGCCGCTTTTTCTGTGACAGCTTCTTCAACTGGTGCTTCTTTTGCTTCTTCTACGGGGGCTTCTTCAGCAGCTTCAGCTTGGTTCACCATAGCTTCAACAATATCATCGCCATCTTCAGCGTTTTCCAATTGGAATGTTTCAGCGCCTTCAAGAATCGCATCTGCCATTTTGCTGCAGAACAGGCGTACAGCGCGAATCGCGTCATCATTACCAGGCACTACATAATCAATGTCTGTTGGGTTACAGTTTGAATCCACAATAGCAACCACTGGAATACCCAACTTCTGTGCTTCTTTCACTGCCAATTCTTCTTTCATCACATCCACCACAAATAAACAGTCTGGCAAATGTGTCATTTCTTGAACGCCACCCAAGGTGCGCTCTAGCTTATCAAGTTCACCTTGCATTTTTAGCGCTTCTTTTTTGGTAATCAAATCAAAGATGCCTTCTTCTTTTTTGCGCTGAAGGTCTTTCATTTTACGTACAGATTGTTGCACAGTTTGGAAGTTGGTCAACATGCCACCCAACCAACGGTGGTTCACATAATACTGACCAGCGCGTACTGCTTCTTCTTTTACTGCATCTGTTGCTTGGCGTTTTGTGCCAACGAACAATACACGTCCGCCTGCTGCCGCAAGTTCGCGCATGAAATCATAAGATTCATTCGCCATACGCAATGTTTTTTGTAAATCAATGATATGGATGCCATTACGCGATCCAAAGATATATGGTGCCATTTTAGGGTTCCAGCGACGTGTCTGGTGACCAAAGTGCACCCCTGCTTCAAGCAGTTGTTTCATAGTAAATTGAGCCATTTTATGGTACTCCGATTGTTATTATTTCCTCCACACTTCCAATCCCCATTTCTCTAGGGCACAACGGAAGAAGTGTGTGCGAATTGGTTGCGCTTTCTACGCATCCGCATCACTTTGTCAACAATCAAACCACATCCACAATATATTCAATCACTTAGACTAAAAAACAAACTTAACCCTTTAAATAGAACATACTACCCCCGTTTTTCTTTCTAAATTAATACAGTGATAGACCTGACCCCAATTGCCTAAGCTTTTTGCAACCTTGAATCCGCGAGGCAAGACCTGACCCCGTTGACTTTGACCCCGTTGTTTTTGGAACCTTGAATCACTGTCTGCATTGCACGAACATGGCTGGCATCGTAGCTCAGGTCGGTGAGCATAGAATCGCTTACAATGCTTGAAGCCTTGTTAAACGATTGATTACAAGCTGATAGGGAATAATTAGCCATCTACACTCATTTGATTCTT
Organism: uncultured Zetaproteobacteria bacterium; assembly: GCA_947311495.1. Lineage (GTDB taxonomy): Bacteria > Pseudomonadota > Zetaproteobacteria > Mariprofundales > Mariprofundaceae > Ghiorsea. The sequence goes on along the minus strand of CAMZLG010000140.1, from coordinate 8,197 downwards.
AAGAGGTGCTCTGGCTCCACCATCAAATCTGGATAATTCTCAGGAACTCTTCCATTACATTCAACATATAATTCATAATCCAGCTTATCGACATCCCTTTGCAGCTTCATCTCACTTGGAGGCTTCAATAAATATAATAAACGCGCTTGATATATGCCCACATAAACTCTATCTATCATATGGGGGGATACCTGGATGTTTTCCTCTTGCTTTAGTAGTTCTTCTCTATACTCGTTTCTGTAACGTATAGTTACATAGTTACTATAGTCAGACACGCCAATAGATTTCCAACTTATTCCTACTTCACTTGAGGGAAATTTTATATCGGACACTTTTTTTCCATAATACAGAAAAGCCAACTCAGGCAGTTTCTGATTAAATATTGGCTTTACTCTCGACCAATTGTAGTTTATGAAATTATCCATTTTTACTGCTTTGATCAACCGTTCGCAATCTACTGATAGCTCTTTATCAGTAGATGATGTGCAGGAAGCTAACGACATTACCAGCAAAAAGAAAAAGGGGTCAGAGCCCTTTTTGGATAAAAACCGCATATCCCCTCCAGTTTTACACCTATAAATAATGATTTCTAACCATCTCAAGGCGCACTGTCAAAACATGGGCAAACGAACAACTTCCCCTCAATCCTTCTCGCCGCTAATATTCGCCAATGCCTTCGCTACCTAATATTATCTTCCTGCATGGCTGGGGGCAATCCGCGCAAATTTGGCATCAACAAATTAAATACTTCTCACCTCTAACCCGCACTTATGCCATCAACTTGCCAGGGCATGGTGGTGCGCCTGATATACCACAGGAGGAGTGGGCACAGCATATCGCCGATGAAATCAATCATATTAGCCAAGACAAGCCTGTATTACTGATTGGCTGGTCGTTGGGTGGGCAAATTGCCTTGAAGGTTAAGCAACACATTCACAACCTTGCAGGGCTGGTTTTAATATCCACCACCCCCTGCTTTCGCCAACAAAAAGATTGGGTGCACGGATGCAGTGATGAAGTCTGGCAAGGTTTTGAGCAAGCAAGCCAACAACAAACACCCAAACTCATGCAACGCTTTTTTCAGATGATGCTGCATGGCGATAAGCTTGGTCGAAAAGAGATACTACATATCGCCAAAACAGCCATCAACAAACAGCAGCCACTAATGCAACAGGCTTTACAGTCAGGTCTAAGCCTGCTTTCAAGCTTGGATTTACGAGAAAACCTTGCCCACATTGCCGTGCCAAGCCTTGTTGTTCATGGCCTGCAAGATGTGATTGTGCCTGCCCAAGCTGGTGAATATTTGGCAGCGAACATAGCAAACTCTGAACTTCATACATTTGAAGACTGTGGACATGCGCCATTTCTCACCCATCATGTCGCTTTTAATCAATTATTGGAGTCATGGTGGAAAAACTTATCAATGTAAACAAGGTGCGCCGCTCATTTTCAAGCGCAACATCCAGTTATGATGACCATGCTAAACTACAACGTGAAATTGGTCGCAGGCTTTTGGCTCATCTTGAATTTACCAAAATTAAACCTGCAAACATTCTTGATATTGGCTGCGGCACTGGCTTCTTCACCCGCCTTTTGGCTAATAAATACAAGAAGGCGCACATTTATGCCACTGATATTGCCGCAAACATGGTTTGCCACACCCGCGAACAGCACCCAAAACGTCTGCCTTGGCAACGTAAATATCATCATACCATTAGTGATGCAGTAGCTCTGCCCTATCAAGACTCATCCTTTGATTTAGTGACCTCTAATTTGGCGATGCAGTGGGTGCCTGAAGCGCAAGCCATGATGAAAGAAATGCGCCGCGTGCTTAAACCCGGCGGGCTTATGCTGTTCTCCACATTTGGTCGCAGAACATTAATTGAACTCAAAGAAACGCTGGCACATGTAAATCCGAAACATACAAGTTCAGTACTGCCCTTTGCCGATGTGATGAGCTTGGGTAATAGCCTCGGTGAATGCGCTGTGGAAGACCATGTGACCGATTCTGACTTGTTCACACTCACCTATCCCAATACACTTGCCTTAGTCCGCGAACTTAAAGGCTTGGGGGCGTCAGCCAACGCCATTCAAGGTCGAAGTGGTGGTTTGTATGGCAGAGCATTGTTGCGCGACATTGAAACATATTATACCGAACATTTTCAACATGAGGATGGGCGCATTCATACCACCTTTGAAGCCTTGTATGCTCAAGCTTGGTTTAAAGAATATACCTATGCCGACAAAGAGGATGTCATTCCAATTCAACTGCTTTAAACACATTTTGTGATATTTGTACTCTGTCATATCTGTGCTAAACTTGGGAAAGTTATTGATTGTCTACCCGGAGTTTTTGATATGCCAAATTGCTTCAAGCCATTATTACTTGTATGGGTTATATTATCTTTACCCATTGCTTCATTTGCTTCACCCTCCTTGGTTGACAGCATTGCAGCCACACAATTACCCGGCATTAAAGTTAAATCCATATCATCGCTGCATGCAGAAACCGGAACATTATGGATTACCGACAATAGCAATCAAGTGTTTCAATGGAAACTGGGTGTAACACCCGAACCTGTTATTTCCAGTACAGGCAAACAAAAATTCTCCAGTGTTTTGCCTATCAGCAACAACCGCGCTATTGTAACAAGCTTGACCAACCACCAATTCCTAATTGGCACAGATGGTGACTGGAAAACATTTGCTGAAGAAGGTAATGAAGAAGGGCAACTTGATGAGCCTATCGCAGCAGCTTGGTCACCTGACGGCATCATTTACATTGCTGAAGCTGGCAATAAGCGTATCTCTGCATTCACAGATACGGGGTTGTTTCTTTTTTCCTTCGGCAACCTTGCGCAAGGCGATGATGATGAAGATAATTTAAGTGGTATTCTTGATATTGCTACCGACCAATTTGGCAAGGTGTATGTCTTGGATAACTTTAAAGGCGGGCGCATTACCATCTATTCAGATTTAGGTGAACCTTACACAGTGATTGGTAAAGACGAAGTCGAAGCGCTAACAGAGGTTAAATCATTAAAACTCATAGCCATGACTGTCCGCCCTGACGGTGTACTTCTGGTAGCTGAGAAAAAAACAGGGCATATATACGAAATAGATTGGGAAAATATGGAGCTAATTTCAACTTTTGCTACGGTTGGCAAAAGTCGTGGGCAATTGCAAAGTGTAGGAAGTCTCGCCTTAGACTCTGATGGTAGGCTTTATGTCGCTGACAATGGCAATGATAAAATTGAAGTCTTTCAATTGGACTGGAAAAAAAGCCCTTGGTTAAGTGTTGAAGCCAATAGATTAAGTGTTCGTGCATCTTCCGTTTTAAAAGCTGGGTGCAATGTGTCTTACGTGTATGACGCTACAACCATGCTCTGCATCAATGAAAAAGATGATAGCGTTAGTTTGCGTGCGTTCGATGGTGCACTCAAGCAAACCCTAGATAGTAAATTTAGTGATCCCGTCCGTGCTGTTTTTGATAAAAATGAAATTCTTGTTTTAGACCGAAATAGTGTGCATGTTTTTGATACGAAGGGGTTATTTAAGTTCACTTTTGGCGCAAAAGGTCGCCGTGATGGTGAATTGTCAAAACCACTTGCTTTAACTATTTCACCAACATCCGTATATATTGCTGATACAGGCAATAGTCGTGTTCAAGTCTTTAGCCGCAATGGTTTATTTCAAAAAGCTTTTGGCGGAAAAGCTGATATTGGGGCTCTTGATGAGCCATCTGCCATCGCTGTGGATAAACGTGGTAATGTTTATGTGGCGGATATGGAGTTAAACCAAGTCTTTGCCTTCAACACCAAAGGAAAGCTTAAACAGCAGTTGGGTGAAAATAAAAAACATCCGCTCGCCTTTACCAAGCTTCATGATGTTATGGTGGATAAGTTTGGCATACTTTATGTTATTGCATCTTTAGATAATAACCCCACAAGCGTATGGATGTATCAAAATGGTGAATTTATTTATCGCTTCTCTCCCACGCTTCATAAAGCTGTGTCTGCCATTGATAAACAATGGTTAGCGCCGCCCCTAGCGCAACCAAAAATGATTTCCGCATTAACACAACATTCTGAACAATCATTCCACGCATCTGACCCCATTAGCATTGACCCTGAAAATAAGCTTTTTGATGATGGTGATGGTATATTCAATAGCGATAGTGAATGGTTATTTAATGCTATCCCTAACAATCCAAATGTGTTTGCCATGGTTGATACCGAAGAGTATGCACGCCACACCTTTGCTATCCTACGTGCGCCAAAACAAATTAGAAAAGCTCACTTGGTTGGTGATGAAACAAATTTAGAGATGTCATGGTCAGAACCAAGCCATACCTTTGCAGGTTATTATCGCATATATAGCCGCACAGATATTTCTTCACCTTTCACACAAAGCGCTGAAACTTTGCAACTGAAAATCAAACAGCCACGCGTTAGCAATCAGCCCATCGAATATCGCATCTCCGCAGTCAGTCCATATGGCAAAGAAAGTCAGCTTTCAGCGACTTTTCAAGATGACTTTTGGATAGGTTACAGTCAATTTCAAAACAAGCAGTTTGAACAGGCATTTTCATCTTTTGAACTGGCAACTCAGAATAATCCCAATCATGCGAGCGCATGGTTATACATGGGCAAAACTCAAGTCAAACTCGGTGAGTATGACGATGCTGCCTTAACCTTTAAACAACTCACCGCATTTGAAGCATACAAACAAGAAGGTTTACATTTACAAGCTAGCGTACTCATGCAAAAACAAGCTTGGTTGGACGTTAAATCTTTGGTGGATGATTCCGAGAGTCAAGGTGTGGTTGATGCGACTTTGTATAGCCTTGCTGCTGATGCATTAATTCAAATGGATGACATTCCAAGTGCTATTTATTACCTTGACCAAGCCGTGCAAAAAGAACCAACCTCAGCTCGTTGGCACTTAAAACTTGCCGACGCGAATTTTGAGTTGGGTGCAGAAGATAATGCAAAACAAGAGCTTATTAAAGCCAGTCAGCTCGCCAACCAAGATGTTCAAGCTTGGCTTGAAGTTGCGCGTACCTATAAAAAACACGCATTGGCAACACAGGCGGTTACTAGCTACAACAGTGCTTTATTGGTTGAACCTGAAAATGAAAAAGCGCTATCTGAGTTGGCAGTTCTACACCTCGAACAAGGCAACCTTGACCAAGCCAAATCTTTAGCCACTAAAATGGCGGGTATTCCTGCACTTAAAGGTACATCCTATTATATTCTTGGGCGTGTTGCTTTAGCTGAAGACAAAGCACCCCAAGCGCTTGCCATGCTTGCTAAAGCTGGTCAAACCGACCCTGATAATGCCAATATCTGGCTAGCCATGGCTGATGCCTATGCCAAAATCAACAAGCCCAACCGTGAACAAGAATATTTGAAAAAAGCTGCTGCTTTGGATGAAGAAAACTTTGATGTTCACATGCGTTTGGCGGCATCTTGCGCAGCCAAAGGTGATGCTCCATGTATGCTAACCCACTATGAATATGCTGCCAATATTGATACACGTAATATTGATGCAAAGATTGGTTATGCCAAAGCATTGATGATGTCAGACAAAATGAATGATGCTGATCGTATTGCCAACCAAGCACTTACACTTGACCAAAAATCGATACCTGCACATATCATTCTTGCCAAAGTCCAAAATGAACGAGGGTTGATTCGTGATAGTATATCAACTCTAAAAAAGGCAATGCTCATTGATGATACCAATATGGATATTCACCTCAACCTCGCCAAGGCATATATCGGTAACCATATGTATAATGAAGCCATTACCATTACGGAAAAGGCATCGCTATTGGATGTGCGTAATGCCGCGCCCTTGGTACTAACGGGAAGTATTTACCTTGCTCGCCAATCTTTTGATAAAGCGATTGCATCATTTGAAAAGGCGGCAGAACTTGCACCCGACAATGCCAAGTATCGTCAACAGCTTAACCTCGCCTATTTGCAGAAAAAGCGATCTGTTGATGCTGGAGGCAACCTGCTTGGACCTAAACTGAAACAGGTTGATTACAACCGTGTCTTCTCCGCAGCATACAAACAATATACCGATGTTCCAGTGGGTAAACTCATCTTAAAAAATGAGGCAGGCATTGACTACTCCAACGTCAAAATATCTTTATTGGTTAAAGAATACATGGATTTCCCAACCACCTTGGTCGTTGAGCGAATTGCAGCGGGTGCTGAGCTTGAAATTCCACTGTTGGCAGCATTTAATAACCGTATTCTTGATATTGATGAAGACACTGGTGTTCAAACCGAGGTGCGTGCAGAATATTATATGGCTGGCAAACCCCACGTGGAAACTGTCAATGCACCGCTCACCATTTACGGTAAAAATGCCATCGTCTGGGATCACTTGGATATGGTTGGTTCATTCGCAACACCTAAAGATGATACCCTTGCCGTATTCACACGCCAACTTGTCAATGCTTATCAACCACAAAAGGGTGCAGTCAACACGCGAGTTGCAAAAGCTATGACCGTCTTTAATGGTTTATCCGCTTATGGCATTAAATACCTTCTTGACCCTAACACACCTTACGACCAACTGGGTGCTGACCAATTGGACACCGTGCAATTTCCAAGAGAAACATTGCGTCAACGCAGTGGTGATTGTGATGACTTATCCATTTTATATGCATCTGCACTTGCTAACCTTGGCATTGAAACAGCCATATTGGATGTACCACAACACCTACTCATGATGTTCAACACTGGTGTTTCAGAAGAAAACAAAGATTTAGTCAGTTCCAATGACAAAGCTTTAGCCATCATTGATGGTAAAGTTTGGGTTCCTGTTGAAGCCACACTCATTGCCGCAAGCTTTACCGAAGCGTGGGCGGAAGGCGCGAGGAAATATCATGAGTATGGCAAAGCAGCTAAGATGACCATTATGCCACTCAAAAATGCTTGGCAAACATACCCTCCCGTCACGCTCCCTCCAGCAGACTTTGCAGTTGAAATACCAAGCAAGGAAGTATTGGGTGCTAAGATTGAAAAAGAATGGGAAATCTTATCTGTTAAGGCATTGGAGCGCCAAGTTCGACCATATCGTATGATGCTTGCCTTGGACCCAAACAATAGCCAAGCAAAAATGCAAATTGCTATCGTGTATGCGCAAAGTGGCTTATTCGAGCGCTCTACAACTGAATTAAAAAGCATCATTTCTGAAGATGACGACAATATGGCAGCCATCAACAACTTGGGTAATATTTACTACCTTCAGAAAAAGTATAGTGATGCCCTAGACATGTATGAGAAGGCATTGGCTTTAGAGCCTAGCCCAGATACCATGGTCAACATCGCTATGGTCCACTACAAGCTTGGTGATGCTATACATGCGAAATCAATGTTTGAACAAGCTACTGAAACTGATGACCAGGTTCCAGTGCGGTACCGAGGGCTAGCATTGCTACTGAAACAGTAAGCTATGCGCTAGGTCACAGACCTAGCATTGAACATGGTCAATAATCTAGAATAGTTTGAAGGAGTTTATATGAAATACCTAATGATTTTAATGTTTACGCTTGGCCTATCTTCTGGGCAAGTTCTTGCGGCAGACCAACAACCAAAGAAAAACAACACATACCAAATTGTAAAATCCGAACGCTCTTTCTTTTCATCATTATGGAGTCGAATCAAACGTATTATTCCTCGCAAACATGTTGCACGTAATACGACAACTGCAGTGCTTGGGGTTCGTGGTGCAGAAACCACAGAAAGTGCGTTGCAGCCATACTGGCAAGGCGATTTAACTCAAGACCCTGCATTTCGTAATGATGTGAAACAATTTGATGATGCCACAAAACTTTGTGAATCTAAAACCCCCGCCAAAGGTACAGAAACCTTTGAACAGCTTCTTAAAAAAACCGATAGTGACATGCTCAAAGCAAACACTATGATTGCGCTCGCATCATGCTATGCAGAGCATGGTGATGAAGCCAAAGGCAAGGCTCAACTCCAAGCCTTTTTGGATAAATACCCAAAACACCCTATGCATGATGAAATCAAGTCTTGGGTATCTGCAAACCGTTAACATTTAGGAATTCTTTATGCCCGTACAAGCTGTTCAAGATGATGTTGCGCAGCAGGCGCGAGCCTACCAAAATACATTAACCAAACCAGTAGGCTCATTGGGTCGTTTAGAAGATATT
>CAMZLG010000139.1 GCA_947311495.1 uncultured Zetaproteobacteria bacterium | reverse complement strand
CTGAAACATTCAAATTGGAAAACGCTGAAGATGGCGACGATATTGTTGAAGCTATGGTGAACCAAGCTGAAGCTGCTGAAGAAGCAAAAGAAGCAAAAGAAGCGCCAGTTGAAGAAGCTGTCGTAGAAAAAGCGACTGAGTAATCTAGGTCTGCTTACACAACGTTAATAGATATAATGAACAGGGTCATGGTGACCCACAAGGTGGAGAAAGAAAATGGCAATTACAGCTGCTGATGTAAAAAAACTTCGCGAAGCAACAGGCGCAGGCATGATGGACTGCAAAAAAGCCCTAACTGAGGTTGGTGGTGATTTTGATGCGGGCGTGGACTACTTACGCAAAAAAGGCTTGGGCGCTGCTGAGAAAAAGGCAGGGCGTATTGCTGCAGAAGGTATCGTTGTTACAAAAACAACAGGTAGTACTGCAGTCGTCTTGGAAGTGAATGCTGAAACGGATTTTGTAAGCAAAAATGACCAGTTTGTCGCGTTTTCCGATAAGCTTGCAGGCTTTGTTCTTGAACATCGTCCTGAAAGTGTTGAAGCATTGTTGGGCATGTCATTTGAAGGCGACTTGACTGTGGAGCAAACATTGTCTCAATTGATTGCGACGATTGGTGAGAATATGAGTATTCGCCGTTTCCAAGTTTTAGAAGCAAGTGGCAATGTGGCAGCATATATTCATGGCGCAGGTAAAATTGGTGTATTGGTAGCGGTTGATGGTGATACAGATGATGCCTTGGCAACGATTGCACGTAATGTTGCCATGCATGTTGCGGCTGTTAATCCACAGTTTGTATCCCGCGATGAAGTGACTGCAGATATTGCTGAGCGTGAGCGTAAAGTGTTAACGGAGCGCGCACTAGCCAGTGGCAAACCAGAAGCGATTGTTGAAAAAATCGTAACGGGTCAAATGAACAAGTTTTTCTCTGAAAACTGCTTGCTAGACCAAGAGTTTGTCATGGATAGTGATAAGACTGTTGCTAAAGCTGTTTCTGATGTTCAAGCTGGCGCAAAAATTGTGGCAGTAGCTCGTTTTGCATTGGGCGAAGGCATTGAGAAAAAAGAAGAAGATTTTGCAGCTGAAGTAGCTGCACAAATGGCTGGTTAATTTAACCCCTTTTCTTTTTTAGCACATTATTAAATCGAGGTAGTTATGACATCAGACAACCGTGAGACTTCAACAACACAAGGCTGCTTTTACAAGCGGGTTTTATTGAAGTTGTCAGGTGAAGTGCTGATGGGTGACACAGGGTATGGGATTGATCCTGAAACGATTAACCGTTTGGCAAGCGAGCTGCTCGAAGTTCGTGCCAGCGGTGTTGACCTCGCTATTGTGATTGGTGGCGGCAATATTTTCCGTGGCAATATGGGTACAGCTTCGGGCATGGATAGAGCGAGCGCTGATTATATGGGCATGATGGCAACAGTGATGAATGCGATTGGGCTTCAAGATGCCTTGGAGCGTCAAGGCGGTCATGCGCGTGTGATTTCTGCGCTTCATATCAAAGAAGTGGCAGAGCCATATATTCGCCGTCGCGCAGTGCGCCACCTTGAAAAAGGTCGGATTCTCATTTTTGCCGCAGGCACGGGTAACCCCTATTTTACAACCGATACTGCTGCCAGTTTACGTGCAATGGAAATTGGTGCGGATGTGGTGCTTAAAGGTACAAAAGTTGACGGTGTGTATTCTGCAGACCCAGTCAAAGATCCATCTGCCACACGTTATGATACATTAACCTTTACAGAAGCATTAACCAAGCAGTTGGGCGTGATGGATGCGACGGCAATGTCCTTGTGTCGTGACAATGATATGCCTATTGTTGTGTTTGATGTGACCACATCGGGGCAAATGCTTCGTGCCGTCAAAGGCGAAAATGTTGGCACAGTTGTTCAGGAGAATTGAAATGTTTAAAGACCTTGAAGTTAAAATGAACAAAACGATTGAAGCGTTGCGTCATGAGTTAGCAACCATTCGTACTGGTCGTGCCAACGCCGCTCTTTTGGATCAAGTTCGTGTGCCTTATTATGGCTCGGATGTGCCAGTAAGTCAGGTGGGAAGTATTTCTGTGCCTGAGCCAAGAATGTTGATGATTTCGCCGTGGGAAAAATCAGTGTTAGAAGATTTGGAAAAAGCAATTATGTCTTCAGATATTGGTGTTACACCCTCCAGTGATGGTGAAGTCATTCGTATTATTTTACCTGAGTTGACAGAAGAACGCCGTAAAGAGTTTGTGAAACAAGCGAAAGGCATGAGTGAAAAATCTAAGGTGTCCATTCGTAACCTTAGACGTGATGCCAATGATGATGTTAAAAAACAAATCAAAGATGATGCGCTGCCTGAAGATGAGGCGAAACGGTTGCAAGATGAAATTCAAAAAATAACCGATAAATTCATTGTGGAAGTTGACGCCGTGATTGAGAAAAAAGAACAGGACATTTTAACTGTTTAATGTCTTCCTCTGAAGACCAGATTAATCAACGTGTACCTCAGCATGTTGCCATTATTATGGATGGGAATGGGCGTTGGGCAAAAGCGCAAGGTTTTTCTCGTCTTGAAGGGCATAAGCAAGGTGCCAAACGTTTAAGGGATGTGATTCACTGGGCAAGAGACGCTGGTATCAAACAAGTCTCTCTTTATGCATTTTCCACAGAAAACTGGAAGCGACCTAAACTTGAGATTCAAGGTCTGATGGCGTTGATGGCAACCATGTTGCCGCTTGAAGTGCCAAAAATGATGGAAGAAGGAGCCAGGCTTTTAACCCTTGGCGATACATCAAAACTTCCTTGGTTGGCACGCAAAGCTTTGCAACGCGCAGTTAAAGCGACTCAAGATAATACATCGGTTGATGTTATTTTATGCCTAAACTATGGCGGGCAGCAAGAAATTATCGAAGGCATTCAAAATTTCTGTGCAAACTTTGAAACGGCAAGTGAAAAAGAAGCTTCGCTAGCAGCGCTTACTCCTGAATTGTTTGCCGCATATTTAGGTCGTGAACAAATATTACCAGTTGATTTGCTCATTCGCACAGGCGGAGAAAAGCGTATTTCGAATTTTCATCTTTGGGATGCTGCTTATGCAGAACTTTATTTTACTGATACCAATTGGCCTGCATACAGTGAATCTGATTTGAAAGCTGCTCTGGATGATTATGCAAGACGAGAACGAAGGTTTGGTAAAACAAGCGAACAGGTGCAAGGTGTTGAAAATGAATGAGTTAAGTCAGCGTATTCTTACAGCCATTGTGCTGGCATCTGGTGCTATTTATTGGATGTTTTATACGGACACATCCCTTTTTAACTTGATTGCACTTGTGGTAGGTGTTTTGGCAGTGATTGAGTTGTTTGCCATGGTTCAATTGCCATCAGCCATTTTATATATTGTAACCCTAGCCATACCAAGTTTATTTTGGTTATGGAGCCCTGAAACGATTCCTACTTTATTCCCATTGCTTGTGCCGAGTGTGTTATGGATGGTGATCTATGTTGTGGTGATGCGGCACAACAGTTCTGCGGAAGTGTTTACCCGATTTGTATATGCACAGTGGATGACAACACTCATTATGCTATTTTGTTATACGCTCATCACAACACATGCTTTATCACATGGTGTTCTCTTTTTATCGGGTGCAATTTTGGGTGTGTGGGCAGCTGATATTGGCGCTTATTTTGTCGGAAAAGCATTGGGCAAAACCAAATTGTGTCCTTCGATTAGCCCTGGTAAAAGTGTGGAAGGTTTTTTAGGTGGTTTAGTGTTGGGCACGATAACAGCCGCAGGGTTTTGGCTGAATATGTTAGGTATGGATGCAACCAAAGCATTGGTTCTGGCAATTGTTTTGGTTTTGGTGTCTGTGGCAGGGGATTTGGGAGAGTCTGCGCTTAAACGTGCTGTGGGTGTGAAAGATAGTGGTAAGATGTTGCCTGGGCATGGTGGCATTTTGGATAGAATTGATGCATTACTGCCTTCCATTCCTGTTGTTGCAATGTTGTGGTTAACATTAGCATGAGCAAACCCATGCAATTAACGATTTTAGGGGCAACAGGCTCGATTGGTACAAGTACTATTGATGTGATGCTGCGTCACCCCGAACAATTTCAAGCCTATGCCTTGGTGGCACATCGCAATGCTGACTTGATGCTTGAATTAGCAGAAAAAGTTCAGCCGCAAATTATCGTAATGACGGATGAAACTGCGTATCAAAGCTTGAAAGAAAAATTGCCCACAAACATTCGCCTTGAATATGGTATGGATGCAGCAGAAGCTGTATCGGAGGCAGATGACGTAGATATGGTAATGGCTGCTATGGTTGGTTCTGCGGGTTTACCTGCAACGTTAGCTGCGGTTCGTGCAGGGAAACGTGTTGGGCTAGCCAACAAAGAATGTTTGGTGACAGCAGGGCGTATATTTATGCAAGCTGCCAAAGCAAGTGGCGCGGAAGTTGTGCCTGTGGATTCAGAACATGCAGCCGTACATCAAGCCTTGGTTGGGCACGATAGAGATTCAGTAACGCGTATTATTTTAACAGCATCGGGCGGGCCATTTCGTAACCGAGACCCTGAAAGTTTGGAGAATATTACCGTTGCTGAAGCTGTGGCACATCCGAATTGGAGCATGGGCGCAAAAATCAGTATTGATTCGGCAACCATGATGAACAAAGCTTTGGAATTGATTGAAGCCAAATGGTTATTTGATGCTAAGGCGGATGAATTATCCGCCATTATTCATCCGCAAAGTATTGTTCATGCTATGGTGGAATACCGTGACGGGTCAGTGTTGGCGCAACTTGCCATGCCAGATATGCGCTCACCGATTGTTTATGCCATGCAAGCTGAACCTCGCTTGGAGAGTGGTATCCCTTGGTTGGAATTGGCGCAAACCCAACCCCTTGAGTTTCAAGCCATTGATGAAAAGCGTTTTCCTGCCATGGCTTTGGTCAAAGATGTGCTGGCAGGTGAAGATAGTTTGGCGATTGCTTTGAACGCGGCGAATGAAGTGGCGAACCAAGCCTTTCAAGATGGTAAAATAGGTTTTATGGATATTGTGGACACAGTTGCTAAGGTTCTGGAAAAAACGAGCAACAAGCATGTGGCAACGTTGGAAGAGGTTTGGCATTTGGATGCGCAAACCCGCCGCACAACTGAGGATATAATCATCACATGATGGAAACCATTCAAACCACATTATATTTTATTGCGGCGATAGTTATTCTCATTGGTTTTCATGAGTACGGTCATTTTATTGTTGCCAGAAAACTTGGCTTTAAAGTTGAGAAATTTTCCATTGGATTTGGCCCAACCCTGCTTTCATGGCGGGGTAAAGATGGCGAGGTTGAATATGTGATTGCAGCCATTCCCTTGGGTGGTTTTGTGAAAATGCTTGGTGAAAACCCTTACGAACAAGTTGAGGGCGATGAAGAGAGCGTGGTATTGTCTGAAGAAGACAAAAAGCGTGCATTTAACCGGCAACCTGTTTGGAAACGTGCGGCGGTTGCGTTTGCCGGCCCCGCATTTAATTTTATATTTGCAATTTTTGCATTTATGCTTGCAGGTTTGATGGGGCATGAGGTGATGCCTTCCACGGTTGGCACAGTTGCACCGCAATCGGTTGCGGAGCAGAAGGGTATATTGCCTTATGACCATATTGTTGCTCTGAATGGTAAAGATGTTGATTCATGGCAAATGTTTGAGGAATATTTGAAGCTGAGTGTAGGACAACCGGTTACTCTAGAGATTAAGCGTGATGGGAAAATCGTTCAAGTTTCATTCACACTTCCTGAACCTGAAAAAGATGTGTTCTTGGTTGATGTTGCAGATTCCTTGCTTGGTGTTGCGCTGGGTATGGATGTATTGATTGATAGTGTCGTGCCTGATTCACCTGCGGATAAAGGTTTGCTGCAAGCTGGCGATCAAGTGGTGGCGATTGATGGTGCTGCGATTAAAAACATATATACATTGATAGAATATGTAGGGGCTCATGCTGGCAAGGCGATAAGCTTTCAAGTGCAGAGGGGCGGCTCACAACTCCAGCTGCAAATCACACCGAAATCGAATGAAGCTGGGCGAGGTTTGATTGGTGTTCGGCTGCGTGCAGAACCTTGGGAAGACAAAGTGTTGCAACGTAAAGGTATCGTTGAAAGTGCGATGTATGGTTTTTCGAGAACATGGGAAGTGTCTGTGATGACCTTGGACATGTTCAAACGTATGGTTACGTCATCAATTTCAGCAGATAATTTGGGTGGACCGATTGCCATTGCACAAATGGCAGGAAGTACGGCAAGCCACGGTTTGGTCTATTTTGTGATGTTCTTGGCGTTCTTTTCCGTTAATTTGGCGATACTTAATTTATTGCCAGTTCCTGTTTTGGACGGTGGTATGCTGATGTTCCTCGCTTTGGAACAGTTGCGTGGTAAACCGTTGTCAGTTGATATACAAATGCGCTTCCAAATGGTGGGTGTGATGCTTGTTTTGTCATTGATGGTGTTTGCATTTTACAATGATATTATGCGTTTATTCTAAGGTTTCTTATGTCACGTTTACTTATTATTGCTTGTTTAAGCTTTCTTTTTTATGTACCAACTGTTGATGCGGTTGCATCCCAACGTATTGTTGATATTAGTATTGAAGGGAACCGATATGTTGAAACAGATGCAGTGCTAAATAGAATAAGCATTCAAGTGGGCGACATGTTGAATCGTCGTCAGATTAGCCGAGAAGTACGGCGCCTGTTTGCAACAGGATTCTTTTCCGATATTCATGCTGAAGGTGAGCGGGTAGATGGCGGTATCAAACTTATTTTTATTGTTGTTGAAAATCCTGTTATTGCAAGTGTTAAGCTTGAAGGTTACGACAAACTATCCAAGAAAAAAATTAGACCTTTACTTCAATTAAAGGCTGGTCGTGTAATCAGCCCTAGAATCGAACAGGAAGACATCAATAGCATTCGTAAGTCTTACCTAAAAAAAGGTTTTTATCAGGCTAAAGTGAATATACAAACCAAGCTGCGTGATGATGGGCGGGTTGATGTTACGGTTGATATTATAGAAGGTGCAATTACACATGTGAAAGAGATTCAGTTTGTGGGTAATGAACGGTTTAGTTCAGATGAGTTAACGGGTCTTTTGGCAACAAGTGCTTCCAGTTTAGGCAGTTGGTTTACGGATAGAGATGTATTTAACCGTGACCGCTTTGCAGCAGACGCTCAACTTATCCAACAGTATTATTTGGAGCATGGTTATTTGGATATCAAGGTTGAATCTACACGTTTGATGTTAACACCAAATATGGATGATTTTTATCTTGGCATGAGTCTTTCAGAAGGTGAAGTATATACTGTAACAGGGGTTGTGTTGCAGGGTGACTTGGTACCATCCAAAGAAAAATTGGAAGAAAGTATTAAGTTGGAAGTTGGCGAACTGTATGCTTTATCCAACATGCAAAAAACATTAGTTCAACTCACGGAAACTGTAGGTGATGAAGGTTTTGCTTTTGCCAATGTTACACCAACATTTCATCGGAACATTAAAGAACATACTGTAGAAATTGTATTTGATATTGAAAAAGGTCGTGAAGTGTATGTGGAGCGGATTCAGTTTTCAGGGCATGATAAAACGAAAGATCACGTGATTCGTCGAGAGTTGAGGCAGCATGAAGGTGAACGCTATAAAGCAAGTGCAGTTCGCCGAAGTCAAGAACGATTGCGACGATTGAGTTATATGAAAAATGTAAGTATTGCTAAGAGCAACACAGCAAGTCCACAAAAAATCAATTTAGATGTTGATGTTGAAGAGGGTAAAAGTGGTAAGTTCTCAGCAGGCATTTCGTATTCACAGATTTATGGTGTTGGATTTCAGGGCTCCGTGTCTGAAGAAAACCTATTTGGTGGTGGTTACAGAACGAGTTTAACCGCAGATGTAGGCGGCCGTGTGAATAACTACAAACTTAACTTTACAGACCCTTATCTTTTTAAAGATGGTGTAAGTGGTACGTTTAGTATTTTTCAAAATCAAACAGACCCGCAATCCTTTGCTTTATATACACAAAACGCTAAGGGTGGTTCATTAGGTTTAGGTTTTGAACTCAATGAACACATGAGATATTCAATCAACTATAGTATTAGTGAGACAACATTATCGGGTGTGCCTGCAACTTCATCATTTGCATTGCGCTCGCAGGAAGGCACGTTTACCAATGGTGAATTAACGCAATCCATATCTTATGATACACGTAATCGAACCATTTACCCCTCTACAGGGGGCATACAATCGGTTTCCTTTGGTTTCGCAGGGCTTACTGGCGATAGAAAATTTTATGAAACAACCTTGTCATCACGAAATTATTACGAATTGTCGGATGTGTGGACGCTACGTATCCTTGCAGGTTTAGGTAATATTCGAGGTTATAGTGGCTTGGATGCACCTGTATATAGACGGTATTCACTTGGTGGCGTCAGCACCATCCGAGGTTATGACAGTTTTGGTGTTTCTTTAGTGGACCCTGTAACGCTGGATGTTGTAGGTGGAACATCCAAGGCAACGTCTTCTTTGGATCTTATTTTTCCATTGCCTTATATGGAAAACGAAGGTTTTAGGGGTTCGTTTTTTGTTGATGCAGGTACGGTTTGGGGTAATTCAGGAACAGTATCTGAGAGTTTTATTGCCTCACATATTCGTGGTTCATATGGTTTTGGTATCGAATGGAACTCACCAGTGGGTCCATTAACATTAACTTGGGGCTATTCAATCAATAGACAAACAAACGATAAAGTGAGAAAATTCGAGTTGGGATTAGGACAAGGCTTTTAAAAGGTCTTAAAAAAGAAAACAGGGTGTGTACATGAAAAAAGTATGGATGATTTTGGCAGCTGGTTTGCTACTTGCAACACAAGCTTCGGCAGCAGATATGAAAGTTGGAACTGTGGATATAAAAACAGCCATGGAAAATACCAAGGCTTATGCATCAGGTATTAAACGCCTAGAGGCCTTGCAGAATAAAAAGAAAAGAGAATTAGAGTCCTTGCGTAAGCGTTTGACTGACTTGGATAAAGAATTGCAATTGCAATCTATGACACTATCCAATGAAAGCCAAAATGCGAAACAACAAGAATTGGTAAGATTGAAAAAAGAGTTTGACCGCAAACTTCAAGATGCATCAGATGAACTTAAAGGTGAAAAGCGTAAACTTGATTCACGTTTAATTGGCAAGTTCTATGATGCAGTTCGTGCTTATGGGAAAAAGAACAAGTATGATTTGATTTTACCAAAAACAACCGTGATGTATGCAGGTTCAGGCTTGGATATCACTACTGAAATCACCAAAGTTTTAGATAAAAAGTAATAGCTGCCGCCAATCATGACATCACCTTTAACGCTTGCCGAAGCTGCTGAACTGGTTTCAGGCATGCTTATTGGTGATGATGATGAGGTAACTATTCATGGCGTGCAGACACTTGCTCAAGCGGATAAAAACCACGCTTCGTTTCTGTCCAATATGAAATACAAGGCTGATATGCAAACAACGCAAGCTGGTGTTGTATTGATGTCTGAAAAGGTTGATATACCTCAGGGTTTGAGCAGTGCAATAATCACAGTTAAAGATCCTTATGTTGCCTTTACGCAATTACAACGTCACTTTCATCCTGTGCCACAATCGACAGGTCAAATTCATGCATCCGCAAGCATTGATAATTCAGCAAGTGTTGCGGATAACGTGCAAATTGATGCGAATGTAAGTATTGCTGCAAATGTGTCTATCGGTAAAAATTCAATCATCGGTGCAGGTTGTGTGTTGGAAGAAGGTGTGAACATTGGAGAAGGTTGTTTGATTCATCCGCGCGTCACCCTTGCTAAAGACACGCAGCTTGGTGATAGGGTGATTATTCAATCGGGTGCGGTGATTGGCTCGGATGGCTTTGGCTTTGCATGGACGGGTAAAGAGTTCTTGAAAATTCCACAGGTCGGGCGCGTTGTGTTGCAAGATGATGTTGAAGTGGGTGCAAATACTTGTATCGACCGTGGTGCGATTGGTGATACCGTCATCAAAGCAGGTGCAAAGTTGGATAATTTGATTCAAGT
Organism: uncultured Zetaproteobacteria bacterium; assembly: GCA_947311495.1. Lineage (GTDB taxonomy): Bacteria > Pseudomonadota > Zetaproteobacteria > Mariprofundales > Mariprofundaceae > Ghiorsea. The sequence continues at coordinate 11 of CAMZLG010000139.1, read as the reverse complement.
GGCACACAATG